>DATHAZ010000134.1:0-18570 GCA_035296445.1 Pyrinomonadaceae bacterium
GAGATCGTTCGAGACCGCGTGACCGGACTCGAATTTTATCCCGACAATCTCGAACACCCCGTGCGCGTCTATTCCGAAGGCGCGTCGCGCTCGGCCGACATGGTCGTCGCCGCCTGCGGCTTGGACGACGGCCTGCTCTCCGTCCTCGAACAGGCGAGCCCCCGCGCGCGCCGTTACCGGCGTCCGCGCGAGACGATGCACTCGATCATCGTCCGCCTCCCTTGCGACGAACGCCACATCGAGCGGCGTCTGGGCGGCGAGATACACGCCTTCCTGCTACGCGAGTTGCCGCGCATCGAGTTCGGCGCGATCACGCCGCAGCAGACGCACGTCCTCGTCAACATCGTCGGCCGCCGCGTCACTTCGATTGACATGGAAGATTTTCTCCTGCACCCGAAAGTGCGCACGCTCCTGCCGCGCTTCGACTTGCAGAAACTCGACTTCTACGAAGGCCACGCCCCCGTGCGCCACGCGCGAAACGTCTCCTGGGATCGCTTCGTCGCCGTCGGCGACGCGACGGGCTGGCTGCGCCCCTTCAAAGGCGCAGGCGTCACCACCGCCATCCAGACGGCCGTCGCCGCCGCCGACGTGATGCTGGAGCGCGGCATAGACTCGCGCGCCCTCGCCTCTTACGCCCTGCGCAGCGTCGCGCTCACCGCCGACCACCGCCACGGCCGCGCGCTGCGCCGCCTCTCGCGCCTGGGATTGAGTTTCGGCATGATTGACGGCATCATCGAACTCGCCAAAACCGACCCGAACCTCTACGCACTGCTCTACGACATCATCGCCGGACGCCGCGACTACCGGCGTCTCACGCGCGAACTCTTCCACCTCCCGCTCCTGCGGAAGATGAGCGCGCTCGCCCTGCGCCGAATGCTTCGTCCCGTCGCGTAACTACAGAGACAACCGCCGCGCGATTGTTTATTGACTTTCCGCCGGATGTGGATTATATGAACGCTCCGCCTCGCCGAACCCCTGGCCGCATTTCAATCGAGAGGAACATGATCATGAGAAAAACTTTCGCCTGCCTGACCCTCGCAGTGATTTTCTGCGCGCTCGCGCTGCTGCTCTCCACGCCTTACGCCGGGCGGACGGCACACGCCGCACAACAAACCGACCCCTGTGTGGATTGTCAGGCTGCCGTGCAGGCGCGACTTGAGAAGTGCGAAGCCAAACACGGCGGGCCTGCTCAAAAATGCTACGACCAGTTCAACAAGGGCATCGTCGAATGCTACGCCACCGTCTGCGAGCAGTAGCGCGTTCTCCTGCGCTCACGCCCGCGCGGCAACTTTAGAAGTAACAGGCGGCGCGACGACTCGCGAAAGGTAGAGACCCCGGCTGCGGCGGCATCAATCGAGCCGCCGCGACCGGGGTCTGCCACGTCCGGCGAAAACTTCATCGTTCATCGTTCCTACTTCATCGTTTCTCTAATTGACGCCGTTCTACCTATCCGTTTAGCATCCACAGGCAGACGCCCCAGACTTTCGCAGCGCGCGGCCGGGAGGATTTCCGCCATCACCCGTCAACAGACTTTGGAACTGTTGTTCCTCGTCATCTTCGCCACCGTCCACGGCTACGGCGCGGCGTGGCTGGCCGTGCGCATGCTGTTCCGGCCGCACCGCGCCGTCAAACTTTTCGGCCTCACCATCTGGCCGCAGGGCATGATCCCGCGCCACCGCGAACGCCTCGCTGAAACTATCGGCAACGCCGTCGGCAACGAACTCGTCTCGCACGACACCATCACCGACGCCCTTTTCGAGACCGATTTCTTCCGCCGCAAAGTCGCCGACCTCGTCTCGACGCACACGCGCGACCTGCTCGACACGCCGCGCGGCTCTTTCATCGAGACTCTGCCACAGCCTTTGCGCGCGCCCGTCCTCGACGCCATCAGCGCGCTGCAACTGCGCGTCGCCGATTACGTGGCCGCCATCCTGCGCAGCGAAGAGACCGCCGCGGCCGTCAACTCCTTCATTGACCGGCGCGTTGACGAACTGCTCGCGCGCCGCCTGAGCGACGCCATAGACGACGAGACTTACGAACGGATCATCGGGTTTGTCGAAGATCGCCTTCACAACATCGTCTACGAGCGCGGCTTCGAGGGGAAGGTGCGAGATTTCATCAGCGCGCGCGTAGACGAACTCGCCCACAGCCGCGCCACGCTCGCCGAAGTTTTCACGCCCGACGCCGTCGCCATCATCAAAGAGCGCATTGACGCCCAACTCGCCCCCATCGCCGAACACCTCGCCGAGATCGCATCCAACAAAAAGACGCGCACGCAGATCGGCGCGCTCATCAAGCGTGAGGTTGACGAGTATTACGGCCAACTCAACTTCTTCAAAAAAATCTTCGTCTCGCGTGAACGCATCCACGGCGAAGTTGACGAGATGGTCAATAAGACTCTGCCGCGCCGCGTGCAGGAATTTCTGCGCGGCGAGGCGTTCGCCCAGGAGGCCGAGGCGTTTCTCGATTCGATGATTGACAACCTGCTCGCGCGCCCCATCAACGAACTCGTCGGCACGATTGCGCCCGATAAGTTGGAACTGATCAAAGATCATGTCGCCGCGCGCATCCTCGTCATCGCGCGCGGCGCGGAACTGTCCACGACCGTCTCGGCCTATACCTCGGATGCTCTGGCGCGCGTCCGCCCGCACACCATCCGCGCCCTGCTCGAACACGCCAGCCCCGACTCGGCCGCGCGCCTCAAAAACTTTCTCTCCAAGGCTCTGCTCGGCGTGCTTGCGCGCGAAGACACGGCGCGCACCATCAACGCCATCCTGAGCGTGCAGATCGAACGCCTCCTCATCGCCCCCATCGGGCGCATCGGCGATCATCTGCCCGAACAGACGGTGGCCCGCGCCACCGACGCGCTGACCGAACGCATCAACGCGACGGCGCGCGAACGCCTGCCCCTCGCCATCAAAGAGTTCGACATCGGCCGGATCGTCCGCACCAAAGTCTCGAACTACCCGGTCGAAAAACTGGAGACGCTCGTCCTCTCCGTCGCCCAGCAACACCTGCGCAAGATCGAACTCTTCGGCGCGGTCATCGGCCTCTTCCTCGGCCTCTCGCAGGCCATCTATTTCGGCATCAAATACTACCGCGCCGGGCACTGAAAGTTTTCGGAGGTACACATGACTCAAGCGAATATTGACGAAGACAAAATGAAGGAACTCTTTAAGAACGCGCTCGTTGAACTCTTTGACGAACGGAAAGACTTGCTGCGCGAACTGATCGCCGACGCGCTCGAAGATGTCGCCCTCGTTCATGCGATTAAAGAAGGCGAGGGCAGCGTGACTGTCAGCCGCAAGGAAGTCTTCGATATTTTAGAGGGCGGGGCGTGAAGACTGAGTTCAAAGGGAGCTTTGCCCGCGACTTGAAGAGACTCAAGGACAGCATTGTCTTCGGACAAGTCAAAGCGGCGATTGAGGAAGTTGAACAGGCGGCGACACTTGCGGGAAGTGAGCCGCCTGAAACGTCTTTCGGCGGGCAGCGGCGGCAATCATTACCGCATCAGAGTTGGGGATTACCGGCTGGGGCTGGTTGTCGAGAACGATGTGGCAATCTTCGTGCGGTGTCTTAACAGAAAAGAAATATACAGATTCTTCCCGTAAGCATCTAAATGAGCGAATTTAATGGCTAAGGTCAGGGAAACTCAGGTATGAATTTTTCACGCGGAAATTTTATCGTCATAACATTACTGGCCGTGTCGTTCGGCGCAACTTCGGCGCGGGCGCAGAAACTTGCGTCGCCGTATCGCTCGAACGAGTCTGTGCGCTCCGATAAGTTTACGGGTGGCCGCGTTGAGCGCGCCGCGCTCGTCGCGGGCGAGCCGGACATCGAGATCACGGTTGACGTGCCCGCCTTTCGCCTGACCCTCTGGCAGAACGGCAAAGAGGTGAAGACCTACGCGGTCGGCGTCGGGAAGAAAGATTTTCCGATCTCGATTGGCGAGAAGCAGGCTTCGGAGATCATCTGGAATCCCGATTGGATACCGCCCAACAGCGAGTGGGTGACGGGGCGCAAGGGCATCAAGGCGGGCGAGGTGATTCGCGCGAGCGATCCGAGAAACCCGCTCGGCAAACTGAAAATTCCGCTCGGCTACGGCTACCTGATCCATCAGGCGGCGGCCGTGACAGACCTCGGCAATCTCGTCTCGCACGGATGCATCCGCATGCTGCGCGCAGACCTCTACGACCTCGCCGAAAAGATCGTCGCGGCGCGCGCCGTGGACGTTTCGCCGAAAAAGATCGCGAACGCCAAGGTGACGAAGAACACCGTCATCGCCAAACTCGACAAGCCGCTGATGGTTGACATCAACTACGACACGCAGGTCATCGAAGGCGGCCAACTGCACCTCTACCCGGACGTGTACGAGCGCGGCACAAACACCGTCGCAGCCCTGCGCGCCGAACTCGAATCGAGCGGCGTGGACGCCTCGGCCGTTGACGACGCGACCCTCAAGCGCATGCTCGCGCGCGTGAGCGCGAAGCAGAAATACGTCGTCAGCGTGGAGAGCATCACATCGGGGCGCGCGCTCGCGGACGGGCGCGTGCTGCCGATAGTCGGTTCACCGGCGGCGAAGAAGAAAGTCGTGGCGAAGCGGCGCGCGGCGTAATGGCGCGACGGTCGTAACGCGAAGGAATCTTTTAACGCACGGGGCGCGAAGTTAAGACGCAGAGAGAGAGGGCGTGGAGAGTAAATTCTCTCCGCGCCCTCTCTCTCTCTCTGCGTTCGATAATTCCCCCGCTTGTCATGGCGCGCAGTATTCCCAGTGCCACGGCTCGTAGAAGTATGGGCAGAAGCCGAAGCGTCGGGCGTTGCGGACGAGCCAGCGGTAGGCGGGCGTCTGTGTCTGGAGGGCGCGGTTCGGGTCTTTCGTAATCGTCGGTTCGCCGCCGACGTAGAGGTCGAGCGCGCGCCCGGTGAAGTGCGGGCTGTTGACGGCGAGCGCGGCGCGACCCGCGCCCGGCTCCAATTTGCGCAGGCGATCCTGATACTCGCGCGAACGAAACGCCGAGATGATTTTTAAATACTTTTCCGACGCGTCGAGTTCGCCGCCCTGACTCGCCAGTTGCAAAGAGGAGTCGGCGACGGCGGCGGCCAGCATGCGTCTGTAAGCCGCGTAAGTTTGGCGTTCGACTTTGCGCAGGTCGTCCGCGCGCGACGAGTCCCAGAACTCCGCGGCGGGGACGGTCAGGAGTTGATCGGGCTGCGGGTAGGTGCTGCTTCTGACCCGCTGCCCCTGCCACGTCGAGATCATTCGCATCAGCGTGGCCTCGTCGAGCACGCCGCTCGCGCCGAGTCCCTGCCCTTTTTGCCAGCGCGCGAGACTCGCGGCGAAGCCCGCGCTCGCCGCGTCTTCGTCCGTGCCGATCAGTTGCTGGATCAACGGGACGTAGATCGCCCAACCGCGCTGCTGCTTGCCGCCGAACGTCCAGCGCAGGCTGTCTCTGAGCGTGCGGTTTTGTTCTTCGGCGGGCGAGGCTAAAGCTGGCGCGCTCGACGGCGTCTCCGCCACGGAGGCGACTTCGGCGAGACGCCCCTCTCTAGTCGTTGACGAAGACGACAGCAACGCGGGCACGGGTTGCTGCTGCTGCTGCGGCGAGCTCGCTTCCGACAAATCGCGGCTCGCGCCCGTGTCCGGTCGGAGCGGGACGATTGCCACGACGGAGGCCAGCGTCGCGAGCGTCACGGCGGAGATCAGAACTATTTTTCCCTTGTCGAACTTCATAAGACGGCAATCAACTCCGGCGGGGGAGAGAGGCGTCGAACGCGTCAAACCTCAAAGTGAGATTCACTCTAGCGGAACACGGTTCGCCGCCCGCACGCTTTTCGCTTTCGGTAGGGGAGAGATAATTTTAGTTTGCCGCGCTCAATCTGCCAACCCGGAGGCGTCGCGCGCCGGGGCGGCGGGGAAGACGCGCGGCATCGAGGCCAGCTTGTGGAGGTTGAGGATACGCGCGACGAAAGCGGTGCGCGCGTAGAAGGCGCGCGAGACGCTGCCGTGGCCGCGCCCCTTCGTGCGCGCCTGAATCAACGCGCCGAGGTCGCCCGTGAGCGCGGCGAACCCCCGGTCGCGAATCGTCGCGCGGATCAGCTCGTAGTCTTCTCTCACGGCGCGGAAGACCGCCGGGTCGTCGAGATCAAACTTCGCGGCCGTATGCAGGACGGAGCGCGCGTCCTCTTCGGTCTCGAAGATGCGGCCGACGACGACGAGCCGACGCAACTTGTCGTAGAGGTGGCTGTCCTCGAAACGATTCGAGACGACTTCCGTCGGCTCAAGCATCGTGATCGCCATCGTCTCTTTGACGCGGAGCACGCCTTCGGCCGTGCGCCTGAGCGAGACGAGTTTCAAATCCCACTCGCCGAAGTCCGGCGCTTGCCGCGAATTCTGCGCGAGGCCGAGGTAGCGTTCGAGCGTGTGCCCGGCCCAGCCCTTGTTCTTGCGCCCTGCTTTCCAGACCGTCACGCCGAGTTCGCCTGCGAGCGCGCGCAGATCGCGCCCCGCCAGCAGGTTGATACGCCGCACGGCCTCGTCGCGCCCGAGCACGGGTAGCGCGGAGAGCGCGGGCGGCGACGTTCGTTTCGTCTCCTGAAAATTAAACGCGGCGCGAATGGCCTGCCAGAATGGTGAGTTCATCGGTGATGCGCCGTGAGGCGATGCGCAGGTAACTTTCGTCAACGTCGAACCCGGTGAAGCGGCGACGCGTGCGCGCCGCGACGACGCCGGTCGTGCCGCTACCGCAGAAAGGATCGAGCACGCGGTCGCCTTCGTTCGATGCGGCGTGGAGGATGCGTTCGAGCAAGGCTTCCGGCTTCTGCGTCGGGTGTTTGCCGTAACGCTTCTCGCGCGCCGGGGGCGGCGTGATCTGCCAGAGCGATTGCATCTGCTTCCCGCCGTTCGCGCGTTTCATCTCCTGATAGTTGAAGGTGTGGCGTGCGCGCGCGTCGCGCTTCGCCCAGAGGATCGTCTCGGTGGCGTGAGTGAAATAACGACACGCGAGGTTCGGCGGCGGGTTCACTTTGTACCACGCGATGTCGTTCAGGATTTTATAGCCGAGCGTTTGCAGCGCGAAGCCGACGCTGTAGATGTTATGCGCCGTGCCCGTCACCCAGATCGTGCCGTCGGGCTTCAAGAGTCGCCTGCACTCGCCGAGCCACGCCTCGTTGAAAGCCTGAATCTCTTCGACCGCTGGGGCTTTATCCCACGCGCCCTTGTTTACGCTCACGCGCCGCCCCGACCGGCACGTCACGCCGCCGTTCGACAAAAAATAAGGCGGGTCGGCGAAGATCAAATCGAACGATTCGTCGTCGGCCGCGCGCAACAACTCCAGGGCGTCGCCCCGCAGCAGGTGAAGATCGCGCCGCTTGTCTGCGAAGAAAGACTTGCGGCGCGCGCCGCGCGCGGAGAGCTTGGGTCGCACGCCGCCGCCGAACTCGTTCAACATCGTGTGGCCGTCTCCTCGGGTCTTTTCTTTCATCGGGTGGTGGGGCACGCGCGCTTCGTCGCCCGCCGAATTACACAACAGGCACTCTTAAAATACAATGCCCGCGTGCGCGTCCGGCTTGACCGGCGCGTGACGGATTCGGCAAGATTGCGCGTGCCGGCTCCCCGCAAAGGTTTTCCTTGAGCATCTTTCGAGGCGTGTTTCCGAATGATTAAGCTGATGTTGCTACGTGCGTTGTGCCTGTCGGCGCTGTGTCTGGGCGGCGGCGCGGCGGCGGTGTGCAGGGCGCAAGGGTTGGAGCGCGAGTTGGCGACGGCGGGCGCGGCGGGGGCGGGCGTGCTGGTGTCGGTGAAGAATTTCAGCGGGCGCGTGACGGTCGCGGCGGCCGGAGAGGGCGAGGAGCGCAAGGGCGTGTCGATCAGGGCCGAGTCGCCGGGGGCGGCGGTGCTGGAGGCGGACGTGCGGACGGAAACGGTGGCCGGGCGCGTGGCGATTGAGGTCAGAGAGGGACGCGCGGAGCGCGACCGCGTCGATCTGTTCGTGCGCGTGCCACGCCGCGCGCGGGTGCGTGTGGAGACGCGCGCGGGTGCGGTTGACGTGTCGGGGTCTTTAAGCGAGGTCGAGGCGGCGACGGATACGGGCACGATCCGCGCCGACGTGCCGCTGGATTCTTTGCGCTACAGTTTTCGCTGGACGGCGAGCCGCCCGCGTTTTTATAGCGAGGTGGAGTTGGGGCGAATCGAGGAGAAGCGCGGCGGGCGGTTCGAGGTGTCGGGTCGCATCGGCGATAAGAAGGCGAAGCGTGACGAGCGCGTCAAGTTGGATTTCGAGACGGAGCGCGGCGTGATTCTCTTCGGCGTTGACCCGGCGAGCGTGCCCGCAGACCTCCGCGAGCGGCAGTTGACCGAGGCGGCGCGCGCCATCATCAGGAGCGGTAATCAGGATTTGATCGAAGCCATCCGCAAGATCACGCCGCGCTTTGTGGGGGAGTATGCGAAGACGTTGCCGCCGCCGCGCGGGGGCGCGCCCGTGCTCGCCGTTGCGACCAAGAGTGAACGCGCCGCGCGCGAGGTCGCGCCGCAGTTGATGCGCGTGACGGCGAACGTGACGGACAGGCAGGGGCGGGCGATTGCCGGACTTGAGCGCAAAGACTTCATCGTCTCGGAGGGCGAAGCGGTGCGCGAGGTGTTGGAGGTCGAGCCGACGCGAACGCCCTTTAACCTCGTGCTGCTGCTGGACGTGTCGGGCAGCGTCGAGGAGCGTCTGGACTTCGTCAGAAAGTCCGCGCTCGCTTTCGTCAACACGGTCAGCCCGCAGGACAGGGTCGCGATCATCAGTTTCCGCGACGACATCCAACTCATCTCCGATTTCACGACCGACCGCAATCTTCTGGCGCAGCGCATCAAGGAGATCGAGGCGGGCGGCGGCACGGCGCTCTACGACGCGCTCGCCTACACGCTCGTCGAGACCTTGAAGCCGCTGCGCGACGAGCGCACGGCCATCGTCGTCATCTCCGACGGCGACGACAACCGCTCCTTCATCCCGTTCCCCTACATCCTCGAAACCATCATCGAAACCGGCGCGGTCATCTACCCGCTCTATATCCCTTCCGGCCTCGTGCCCGCGTCGAGCGCGCCGGCCGCCGCGACCACGCTCGACCCGACGCGCACGCGATACCTTTCGCTCACCTCGCGCGCCGACGAAGAAGGGCGCAAACTCGCGAGCGTCTCCGGCGGCGTCTATTACCCCGTCCGCCGTTTCGAAGAACTGCAACGCGCCTACGACGACGTGGTCGCGCAACTGCGCACCTCTTACACCGTCAGCTACGCGACGACTTCCCAACCCGCTCGCGGGCGCGTGCGCGTGCGCGTCGCCCGTGAAGGCGCGGTCGTGCGCCTCAGCCCGGCGGTCGCGGGCGGGACTTCGCAGCCGAACTAAGCGACTTCACACTCAAACTAATTCGCACATTTTGTAGTCAGGCGGCGGCGGGTGTTACCATCCGCACGGATGAAAAGCCCTCTGCTGTTATCGCTGTTCGACGAGACGGAGCGACGCCCGCTGTCCGTGTCGGAGTTGACTTCGCAGGTGCGCGGGGCGTTGGAGAACCGTTTCGCGGCCGTCTGGGTCGAGGGCGAGATTTCAAACTTCAAGGCGGCCGGTTCCGGCCACTGGTATTTCACGATCAAGGACGAGAGCGCGCAACTTCACGCGAAATGTTTTCGCGGCGTGAACGGCCGCATCCGCTTTCGCCCGTCGGACGGTTTGCAGGTGCGCGCGCGCGGGCGCATCACCGTCTACGAACCGCGCGGCGAATACGAATTGCTGGTCGAAGGACTCGACCCCATCGGCGCGGGCGCGCTGCGCGTGGCCTTCGAGCAGATGCGCGACCGGCTCGCGGCCGAAGGGTTGTTCGCGGAGGAGTTGAAACGTCCGCTGCCGCTCCTGCCGCGAAGGGTCGGCGTCGTCACGTCGCCGACGGGCGCGGCCATCCGCGACATCATCCACGTCATCACGCGCCGCACGCGCACCGTCAACGTCATCCTTGCGCCGACGCGCGTGCAGGGCGCGGGGGCGGGCGCGGAGATCGCGCGCGCGATCAGGTCTCTGAACGAGCATCATCTGAGGGCCGAGCGCGAGGGGCGCACGGCCGACCTGATTGACGCGATCATCGTCGGGCGCGGAGGCGGTTCGAGCGAGGACTTGTGGGCGTTCAACGAGGAAGAGGTGGCGCGCGCGATTCGCGCTTCGCGGATTCCGGTGATCTCGGCCGTCGGGCACGAGACGGATTTCACCATCGCGGACTTCGCGGCGGACGTGCGCGCGGCGACTCCTTCGGCGGCGGCCGAACTCGTGGCCGCGCGCGAGGACGAGATGACGGCCGTCGTCCAGACGCTCACGCGCGACCTCTTGCGCGCGGTCGAGTATCGCCTGCTCATCGAACGCGAGCGGGTGCGCGAGGCGGTCAGTTCCGAGGGTTTCGACGAGGTGCGCGAACGCCTGCGCGCGGCGGGGCGCGAGACGGGCGAACTCGCGCGGCGGCTGGAACTCTCGATGTCGCGGGCGAGGGAAGGCGCGCGGAGAAAATTAGAAATCGTGACGGGGCGACTGTCGCCCGCGCGTGCGGCCACGCGAGCGAGCGAGGGGCGCGTGCGCCTCGCCGTGACGCGCGCCGCGCTGGATGCAAACTTCGGGGCGCGTCTGGACGAGGCGCGGGCGCGACTGGAAGTGGCCGTCGCATCGCTCGATGCGCTGTCGCCTCTGGGCGTGCTCGGTCGCGGTTACGCGCTCGTGCAGGACGCGCGCGGGCGTGTGGTGCGCTCGACCGGAAATGTGCGCGTCGGCGAGGGGTTGCGCGTGCGGTTGGCGTCGGGCGCGCTCCGCTGCCGGGTCGAGGGAGTGGAGGGCGAGAACTGATGTCCACCGTGCCGGGAGAGAAGGCGAAGAAGGGTCGGCGCAGCCGCATCGTGGTCAACGTCGAGCAGCCGCCGCCGGAAGATAGGGGCGCGGCGGTCGGGCGTTGGCAGGGTAAGTTTCGCGCGCGGCGTGTGAGGGGTCGAAGACGGCGGGTATTGTCCGTCGCTGGCGTCGCGCTGGCGTCGGTCATGCTTCTGTCGTGCCTCGTCGGTTGGTGGTGGTGGCAGAGTTTCAAGAGCAGCCCGTCGTACACGCTCGCGCTCGCGGCGGAGGCGGCGGAGTTGGACGACCGGCAGACGTTTGAGCGGTTGGTTGACGTGGAAGGGGTGAGCCGTAGCATCGTGCCGCAGGTGATCGAGCGCGTGCGCGGCGCGGACAATGCGCTCGACATCCCGCCGCAGGTGCGTCGCCAGATCGCGCAGAACGCGCAGGTGTGGCTGCCGGGCGTGCGCGAACAGGTGCGCGCCGTGTTGATGGCCGAGACGAAACGACTCGCCGAACACGGCGGCGCGCGCGACTACCCGTTCTTCGTGCGCGCGCTCGCACTGTCGCGCGTGGGCGAGACGAAGACGCCGCAGGGCGACGGCGACAACCGTATGGCGACGGTGACGTATCAGGTCAACGAACGTCCGGTCGAGTTCGGGTTGAGGAGCGGCGACGAAGCGCAGCCCGGTTGGAGAATCATTTCCGTCAAGAGCGACGACCTGGCGGCGCGCGTGGCCGAGCAGGTGGCGCGCACGTTTCCGATGACGGGCAGGTGAAATGAAACGATGAAGTATGAACGCGGAACGATGAACTGTAAGGATGTTCTTTGTCCGTGGTCAGTTGTCAGTTGTTCAAATGCGTCTTTAGCAACTCGCGTGGTGGTCACATGCAACTGACAACTGACCACGGACAACTGACGGCTTCTACCTCGGCGTAGTGAATCAGGCATCGCGTTAAAATGAAAATGAAAAAAGCGGAAGCGCAGCATCAGAATTTTGAATCGTCGCTGGCGGCGTTGGAGAAGATCGTGCGCGAGTTGGAGCGCGGCGAGTTGCCGTTGGAGAAGAGTCTGGAACTGTTCGAGCGGGGCGTGCGCCTTTCGCGCGAGTGCCAGGAACGTTTGCAGGAGGCGGAGCGGCGCATCGAGGTGCTGTTGCAGCGTGACGGCGGCGACGGGCGCGCGAGCATCGTCGGCGCGCTCGGCGGCGAGGAGTTCGACGCCCTGACGAGCGACGCGAAAGACGCGGAGGACGATGAGAGCGTCTTCTGACACCGCTTTTGAAGCGAGCGCGCAGGCGGGAGACACCGCACAGGCGCAAGCGTATCTTGAGCGCGCTCGCGCGATAGTTGACGCGCGACTCGACGCGCTCGTGCCCGCCGCATCGGTCGAGCCGGTCGCCGTCCACGCGGCGATGCGTTGGAGTCTCTTTGCGGGCGGCAAACGGCTGCGCCCCGCGCTCGTGCTCGCGACGGGCGAGGCGTTCGGCGCGCCCCCCGACATTCTCGTCAACACGGCCTGCGCCTTTGAACTCATACACACTTACTCGCTCGTCCACGACGACCTGCCCTCGATGGACGACGACGATTTGAGGCGCGGGCGTCCCACCTGTCACGTCAAATTCGGCGAGGCGACGGCCATCCTCGCGGGCGACGCCATGCAGGCGTTCGCCTTCCAGATCATCGCCGAAGACGACGCGCTCGACGCGCGCGTGCGCGTCCATCTCGTCGCGGTACTGGCGCGCGCCGCGGGCACGCCCGCCGGGATGATCGCCGGGCAGTCGTATGATCTCTCGGCCGAGTCGCGCGACGATGTGACGGCCGCCGAACTCGATCTCATCCACCGCCACAAGACGGGCGCGCTCATCGTTGCCGCCGCGCGCGCGGGCGCGCTCGTCGCCGGGGCGACAGCGGTCGAGCTCCGGTCGGTCGGCGAATACGCCGCCGCGCTCGGTCTCCTGTTTCAGATCACGGACGATCTGCTGGACGTGACGGCCACCGCCGAAGCTCTGGGCAAGACGCCGGGCAAAGATGCGCGCGCGCGAAAAGCCACCTACCCGTCGCTCCACGGTCTGGAAGACACGCGCGAACGCGCCCGCGCCGTCTACAAACAAGCCCTCGACGCGCTCCCCGAAGGCGAAAAGAGCGCGCCGCTGCTCCGCTCAATCGCGCGCCTCATCCTCGAACGCCGCGCCTGATGCTTCCTTGACACTCCCCGGGGCGGACAACATAATCAACGCGCCGACGAGATCGTTTGTGTAACTGATACGCATCCGAAACCGTAGTCTCTGTATCTGCTCGACCCCTCGGTCTCCACTTTTAGATAGAGTGAAATTTCTTGCTTTCGCCGCCGCAGGTGCGCAGGAGAATCAGGATGCACCCTCGCAGAATTAAGAGAAGCCTTCACGCAACGCTCTCTGCCTGGCTCATCATTGCCGCCGCGGGTTTTACCCTTTGCCTCGTCACGCCCGCCCGACGCCTGACGGCCGCCGCATCAGGCGAACGCTTCTCTTCGCCGTCGGCCGCGCAGGAAGGCGCGTCGCCATCAGCCACCCCCCGCCGCCTCAACGGTAAAATCGCCTACGTCAGCGATGATCCGGTGGACTTCAGGAATCGTGACATCTGGGTGATGAATCCCGACGGGAGCAATTTCACTAACCTGACGCCGAACACACCGCAGTCCGCCGAAGGGTATCCCGCGTGGTCGCCCGAAGGCGCGAAGCTGATTTTCACCCGCGCCGATCTGCTCACCGGCGAGATTGCGCTCTTCGTGATGAATGCGGACGGGAGCGGCCAGACCAAACTGCCCGTCGCCGCCCGCGTCGCCGGGACGCCCGCCTGGTCGCCCGACGGCACGAAGATCGCTTTCTCCGTTCCGCTTAACCAGCAGAGTTCGGACATACACGTGATCAACGCGGACGGAAGCCGCGAGGTGAAGCTAACTGATAAGGCGGGCAACGACAGCCGCCCGACGTGGTCGCCCGACGGCACGCAGATCGCTTTCGACAGCACTTCGAGACCTTCCGGCGACGGCATCTACGTGATGAATGCCGACGGCGGCAACCAGAGGAGGATCGTTGATGATTCAAGCATCAAGGGCGCGCACTCGCCCAAGTGGTCGCCCGACGGCTCTCTCATCATGTTCTCCGGCGGGCGGTTCAGGAATCCCGGCGCCGCGAAGGCTTATCTCGTCTCGCCCGACGGCGCAAACCTCATGCATGTCAACGAAAGGGGTGCGCCCTATTACGATCCGGCGTGGTCGCCGGACGGCAGAAGGATCGTCTTCCGCACCCACGACGAACTGGCCGCCGACATCGGCGTGATCAATCTCGACGGCACGGGCTTCAACAGGTTCTCTCACAATGAGAGGATCTATGACGACCTGCCAGCGTGGCAGCCGCTCATCGGCGGCGAACAGAAGATCGTCTTCACTTCGACGCGCGACGGCAATCCCGAAATCTACGTGATGGAGTCCGACGGCAGTAACCAGATCAACCTCACGAACAATCCGGCCAGGGACGCGACGCCCGTCTGGTCGCCCGACCGCAGGCGCATCGCCTTCACCAGTGACCGCAGCGGACGCTCGAACATCTACGTGATGGACGCCGACGGCCAAAACGTCCGCGCCGTGACGAACTTCGACAACACGTTTAGCGACTATCGCGTCTACGACCCGGCGTGGTCGCCGGACGGCGCGAAGCTGGTTTTCGTCGGGAGCATGATGGGCGAAGTGTCCGGCCTCATCGTCGTCAACGCAGATGGCAGCGGCGAACTTCGCCCCATCCTCGAAGGGAGCACGGAGGTGGCCGACCCCGCATGGTCGCCCGACGGCACGCGCATCGCCTACGTCGCCCGCGAGCCGTTCTTCAACCCCGAAGACGGCGTCAATTTTTACCTCTTCGTGATCAACGCGGACGGCAGCGGAAAGACGCGCGTCGTGTCCAACGCGCTGCCCTTCAGTTCCTTCCCCTACCCGCCGCAGGCGAGCGGCCCTGCGTGGTCGCCCGACGGCGCGCGCCTCGCCTTCTCCTCCGGCGCTACCTCGAACAGCACGACCCCGCAGATTTACTACGTGAAGTCGAGCGGCAGTGTGGTCACGCCCGTCACGAATCACCCCTCGGCGAACACGCAGCCGGGGTGGACGGCGGACAACCACATCGTCTTCACCACCGACCGCGACGGCCAGCGCGAAATCTACAAGACATCCATTGATGTGGGAGCGGGCGAGGAATCGTCGGTGCGCCTTACCCAAAACACGGCGGACGACTACGACGCAAACCCGCAGCCCGACCCGCCCATCCCGCAACGCACGCCTTCAACCTTCCAGTGGCGCAACCAACTTTTCCGCGTGCGCGAAAGCGGCGCGGGCGGCGACCCGCTCGTCGTGACGCGCCTCGGCGACCTGTCGCGGCCGGCCTCGGTGGACTACGAAACCGCAGACTTCGGCTCGGGCTGCGAGAGTGCAGACGGTTGCCCGCGCCGCGCCTCCGAGCGTTCGGATTACATCAGGACGGTGGGCACGATCCATTTCGCGCCGGGCGAGGCGAGCAAGCCGATCAATATCCCGCTCGTGGACGACACGTTCGTCGAGGGCGATCAGCTTTTCTATCTCATCCTGACGAACGCGGTCGGCGCGACGCTCGCCGAGCAACGAACCACGTTCGTCGTCATCACGGACAACGACAGCGCGGCGACGCCCCCCGCGCGCCCGAACCCGATTGACGAGCCGAACTTCTTCGTGCGTATGCACTACCTCGATTTCCTCGGCCGCGAACCCGAACCTTCCGGACAGGAGGCGTGGGTCGGCGTCTGGAATCGCTGCCCCGACATCAACCGCGACGAGCGTTGCGACCGCGTGACGATCTCGTCGGCCTTCTTCCGCTCGCAGGAGTTCCACATGAGGGGCTTCTTCGTCTATCGCTTCTATCGCGTGAGCTTCAACCGCAGGCCGACCTATGCCGAGTTTGTGCGCGACACGGCGCGCATCACGGGCCGGACGCTCGCCGAAATTGACGCGAGCAAGGACGCCTTCGCGCTGGCATGGGTGCAGCGCGCAGACTTCCGCGCGGGCTATGTAGGCTTGACGGCCGGCGAGTTCGTCGGCCGCCTTGAGTCGAGCGCGGGCGTTGCGCTCACGGGCGACGTGACGCGCGCCTCGCTGGAAGCCGACCTCATCGCGGGCAGACGCTTTATCCCCGGCGCGGTGCGCGCCGTCGTCGAGCACCCGAACGTCGAAGCGGCGCACTACAACGAGGCGTTCGTCACCATGCAATACTTCGGCTACCTCAAGCGCGACCCCGAAGAAGAGGGCTTTCAAAACTGGCTGCGCGTCATCAACCGCGGCGACGGCTATCGCGTCATGGTTCACGGCTTCGTCAACTCGGTCGAGTATCGCGCGCGCTTCGGCACGCCTTGAGTTAAAGCGAGGGTAAGGGCAAAGGGCGACGGCCGCGAAGAGAAGGTTTTCTCTTCGCGGCCGTCGCCTTTTTTCAACAGCTTTATCTTTAGGCGAGAGGTTGTCTCCGCCGCCTTCCCTCGTTAGCGTCGAGTTTCCGCCGGGGGGCTTTCCGCCGGTGTCATCGGCCATGTCAGTTCGATGCCCGCGTCCGTCTTCTTGATCCACATCCCTTTCTGCGCCCGCTCGTAGGTCTCCGCGCCGACGGCGACCTCGAATTTTTCGCCGCCCCGGCCTTCGAGCAGTAGCCGGCGACGCACGCCCGAACCCGTCTGGGACTCCGTGATCGTCTGCGACTTATCCAGTATCTTTCCCTCGTACTCGCGCGCGTAAGGGCCGGTCAGCGTGTATTGGTTGTAGCAGGTGGCGGTCAACAGCGCGAAGGTGACGAGCGCGAGGAGCAGCACGAGGCCGAACGTCGTCGCCGCGCTCCGAAGTTTCAGAGAGGGGTTTGGCGTGAGATGATACCTGCGCTTCTTCGGGGTCAAGGTATCGCTCCGTCGTGGGCGCACCTGACGCTCAGCGTCAGCTTAAAATTCGACTTGAGGCCGCCGCTCGGGCGCGCACTTCTTCTGCATCGCGCGCAACGCTTCGGGCATGAAGGCGGTGAGATGGTGCGTGGCGGTGTGGCCGTCGGCGAAAGCCTGATAGAGCATGCAATCGGGGAGTTGGAGACAACTGAGGGGCGACGTGTGGATGTAGCCGCTGTCAATGCCGATGGCGCTGTGCGAGATGTAGATGCCGTGGCGGCCGAGGCGTCCGCGCAGGGGGAGAAGAGGCGCGGGCGTGTGGCCGAAGATGCAGGGCTTGCCCGTGTAGTTGCGAAAGAAATTGCCGTCGCGCGACCAGAGGAGGTGCTGCGCGGGCGTGTCGCGCGGGTGCGCGCCGCCGGGCAGACCGGCGTGGACGTAGAGCGCGTAATCGTCTTCGTAAAAGAGCGGGAGCGAGCGGAAAAACTCGATGTGCGCCAGAGGCACGGCGGCCGTGAACTCCGCGCGCAGCGTCGTGAAGTCCTGCTCGCTGCGCACGCGCAGGGGCTTACCCGTGTATTGCTGGAAAGTGCATTCGCTGCCGACGGCCGCGTGCAGCCAGAGCGTCGCGGCCTCGTCAACGAAGTCGAGCAACATCTGCTCGTGATTGCCGCGCAGGCACAAGACGCGCTCAGGCTGTTCGTCTCGCAGTTTCACCACGTCCGCGACCGTGCCGGGCACGTCCTCGCCGCGGTCAATGATGTCGCCGAGGAGGACGAGCATGTCGCGCTCCGGGTCGCGCGGGATCAACTCGATGAGTTGATTCAACTGCGCGCGCCGCCCGTGTACGTCGCCTATGACGAAAGTTTTCATTTCACCTCAGACCGTTCTCGCCCGTCGCATCTTACATTCTCATTCCACCCCGACGCGCGCCTGCGCGTGTGATTTCTCGATACGATTCATCAACATCTCGAAGCGCGGGTCGTCTCTAAGCGCAGCCCATTCCGGGTTCGACCTGAACCACGGCAAATTCTCGTTGCCGCGATTGATGGCGCGCTCCAGCCATTTGAACGCCTGATCGCGCATGCCTTCGACGGCGTAGGCGGTGGCGATCCAGTAGGGCGCGTCGTGATCAGCTTCGGCCACCTCCTTGACGCGCTCGGTCAACTGCGCGCGCGCTGCCTCGTGCTGGCCGAGCTTGCTGAGGGCGATGGCGTAGTGCGGGCGGATGCCGTCCATTTCGGGATGCGTGTCGAGCACGTCGCGCAAAATTTCCGCCGCCTCGGCCGCGCGTCCCTGCCGGTAGAACGCGACGGCGCGAAAGGTGCGCACGAAAGGATGGTCGGGTTCGATCCGCGCGCCTTCATCGAGCGCGCGCATGGCCTCGTCCATCTTCCCCTGATACATCAGTACGCGAGCGCGGTTGTAACTGACGACGACGCGCTCGGCCGGGTTGAGACTGAGCATGCGGTCGAGACTGCGCAAAGAGCGTTCGTAATCGCCGTCGAGGCGATAGAGATAAGAGGCGACGAATTGCACGCCGACATCGTTCGTGGCCTCATGGCGCAGGTTCTCCACGGCCGCCCTCGCCTTCGCCTTCTCGCCGCGCGCCAGGTAGATGAAGACCATGTGCATGCGCGCCTCCATGATCTTCGGGTCTATGTCGAGACCCCTGCGGAAGGCTTCCTCGGCGCGCTCGTAATCCTCGAAGTCGCCCATTGATTTGATGACGCGGTTGGCGTAGCAGCCGCCGAGCGCGCAATAGGCGAGGGCGAAGTTGGGGTCGAGTTCGATGGCGCGT
>DATHAZ010000135.1:0-16246 GCA_035296445.1 Pyrinomonadaceae bacterium
TGGCGGATGCGGTTGACGGTACGCAGCACTTTGGGGCGGCTCACGAGTTTGAGTTCAAGTTGCCGCTTGCCCGGAAAATCGAGCAGCATCACGCCCAGCAGGATCGTCAACACGCCCTGCCCCGGCACGCCCGGCAGAGACATCACGACGCCGAACAACACGAGGAACGCGCCCAGTAAATTCTTCAGGACGAGGCCGCCCCAGCGCAGCACGGGGTGGCGTTCGGCCCAGAACTCGCGCCCGTGTTCCGCCTTGAAATAAGTATCCGGCAGCTTGACGAGCACGACGACCGTCACGGCGATGCTCACCAAAAAGGTGACGACCGAGAACAACACTATCCAGACGACGCCGCGCCCCGAGAGGCCGAGCGAGTTCGTCAGTTCTTTTATCCAGTCGAGCATTCATTCTCCGAACGGCGACGCCCGCTCCCTCTCTAGCGCAACGCTTCACGCGCCGCGACGAGCGCGCCGAACATTTCCGCAACCACCTCTTTCGCCGCGCCTTCCAAACCGAAGTCGCGCTCGCGCGCGCCCTCCCAGAACTCTTCCAGTTCGCGCGCCCCCGCGCGCTCGAACACTAACGCCTGCGCCAGCAAGTCAACGATGTCGGCCGCCTTCACCAGACGCGCCTCCAAACTCTCGCGCCGCTCGTAATCCTCGTGCAGCGCGCCGTATTCCGCGCCGCGCCGCGCGTCGAGATCACGCACCATGTCGTCGAACGCGGCGCGCTCCGCCGCGCGCCTCGCCTCCGCGCCATAGTACAAGGCCATCGTGCGCGGCATGTCGCCCGTGCGCGCCTCGGCCAGATCGTGCAACAGCGCGACGCGCAACACGCGCTCGACATCCACCTCCACGCCGCGCGCGCGCACCTCATCCGCCAACAGCATCGCCGTGAACGCCACGCCGTAACTGTGCGCCGCCACCGACTCCGCGCCCGGCGCGAGTCCGCGCAACACCCACCCCGTCCGGTCGAGCCGCTTCAAGCGTTGAAGTTCAAGAAGTGTGGAAATCATCGGAGCAGTCAGTTATCAATGGTCAGTTGTCCGTGGTCAGTGGTCAGTTGTTCAATCCCTTCTTTAGTAACTCGTTGATAATCACATGCAACTGACCACTGACCACGGACAACTGACCTTAAACAAACATCTTCCCCGGATTCAAAATGCCGTTCGGGTCGAGCGCGCGCTTGATGCTTTTCATGGCGTCAATGGTCGCCGCGCCGAGCGCCATGTCGAGGTAGGGGGCTTTGACGTAGCCGATGCCGTGTTCGCCGCTGATCGTGCCTCCGAGCGCGACGGAGCAGGCGAAGGTGTCGCGGACGGCGGCGCGCGCGCGGCGCATCGCCTCCCGGTCTTCACGGTCGCACATGAAGTTGACGTGGATGTTGCCATCGCCCGCGTGACCGAAGTTGACGACGAACGTGTCGTGCAACTTGCCGATCTCTTCGACGCGCGCGACGAGTTCGGGCACGCGCGAGCGCGGCACAACCACGTCTTCATTAAACTTCATCGTGCCGAATTTTTTGAGCGCGGGCGAGATGGCGCGGCGCACGTCCCACAGGCGTTCCTCTTCCTCGCGCGTCTCCGAGCGCATCACGTCGAAGCCGCCGCCGTCGCGCACCACCGCTTCGCAGATGAGCGCGTCGCGCTCGACCTCGGACGCGTGACCGTCAACCGAGACGAGCAGGAGCGCGCCAGCCTGAGCGCCGAAGCCGAAGGCGAATTCCGTCTCGACGGCCGCGATGGCGTTTCTGTCCAGCACCTCAATCGCCACCGGGGTGACGCGCGCGTGGTTGAAGCGCGGCACGCAGGCGCACGCCTCCGACATCGTCTTGAACGTGGCGCGCACGGTGCGCGTCGCCTCGGGCAGCGGCAGGAGTCTGAGCGTCGCCTCGGTGATGATGCCGAGCATGCCCTCCGAGCCGCAGATGAGTCCGGTGAGGTCGAAGCCGACGACGTTCTTGCTCGTCAAACCGCCGGTGCGTATCACTTCGCCCGTCGGCGTCACGACTTCAAGCCCCGTCACATAATGCTTCGTCACGCCGTACTTGGCGGAGCGGATGCCGCCCGCGTTCTCCGCGATGTTGCCGCCGATGAAAGAGGTCTTGTAAGAGGCCGGGTCGGGCGGGTAGAACACCCCTTCGGCCTCGACCGCCTGCTGCAACGCGTAGGTCGTCACGCCCGGCTCTGTGACGACGTAGAGATCGTCCGCCCTGATCTCGCGGATGCGGTTCATGCGATCCGTGCCGATGACGACGCCGCCTTCGACCGGGACAGCCCCGCCCGTGTAGCCGACGCCGCCGCCGCGCGCCGTGACGGGAAACAGGCGTTCGTTAGCGAGTTTGAGAATCGCGGCCACTTCGGCGGTCGTCTGCGGCAGCAGGACGGCTTCGGGCGGAAACTTCTCTTTCACCGCGTCCGCCGCGTAAGGCTCGACCTTCTCCTCGTCAACGAGCACATGCTCCGCGCCGACGATCTCGCGAAGGCGCGCAAGCACATCCTCGTCCGATGCCGCCGTGCGCGCGCGCCCGCTCGCTGTGATTCCTTCGTGATGACGACTCATAAGCAACTTATCAACAGACTCTCTTCCGGCAGCGCGTCCCCGCGCGCTTATGGGGCGGGATTGACGACGATGTTGACGCGCTCGTTGCCGACGATGATCTCAAGCGGGTTGCCGAGTTGGAGCGGGAGCGTCCGGCCGTTGATGTTGATTTCGAGGCGCGTCGTTAATGGCGGATAGGCCGTCATGGTCGGTGTACTCTGCGTCGTCGTGCTGCCCGCAGGCAGCGCGGGCGTCGGGCTGCCGGGCGCGGGCGCACCCGCGCCGCTGACCTGTACGCCCGCGTCGGTCGCACGCGTCACCAGGTTGACGGCGACGATACGCCATGTCGCGGGCGTACAGGTCAGGCGCAATCCCGGCGTGTCCACCTCCGCCACTTCGCCGACGGCCAGCGTCCCGACCTTCCACATGCCTTCGCCGCAACGCACGCCGCCCGCGTCGTAAAAGGTGGCTGAACCGGAGACGTAGTTATAAAAAAACTGGCTGCGATTTTCGATGGCGATGAGAACGTTGCGCGCCGGGGCGTCCTGCGTGCCCGCGAGCGCGGTGGTGCGAAGTCGCCCGCCGAGCGCGATGCGACCCGTCGCGTCGAAAGCCGTGGTCGCCTCCGTCAAAGCGACGCGCGGCTCGTCGCCGCCCCCCGCCGCCACGCCCGGCTCCGCAGGCGCGACTTGCGCTCTCGCACCCAACGCACATACCGACAAGACGAGCGCGAGACGGCACACTTTGATAATTGCTTTCACTTTTGCTCTCCTCTTCACCAAACAAAAATTTTCCGGGTTGGCCGGGCGACGGCGTTGCGGCTCGATTGTACACGAATGCCGCCGCGGCAACGTCTCGAAATTTTGCCCGGCGGCGCGGCGCGCGCGCCATCCGGCGTTTGGGAACGCTCCTTGCACTGAGGCTTTCAGAATTGCGTCGGCGACGCAAAATAATACACAGGGCGGGGTGGATTAGAGTTCGTTGCTCATTTTCTCCGTGTTGTGAACCGGAAAAAGTCTTTAATGCAGAAAGGGAAATAACAGATGGCAAATACGACAGGTACGACACAGAAACGCTCGCAAGTGATAACGGGCATGTTTAGAGACAGGGACAGCGCGGAGCGCGCCTACTCCTCACTTTCCGAACGCGGCTACAGCAAAGACGATATCAACGTCATCATGTCGGACGAGACTCGCAATAAATATTACCCCGAGGGCAGCGACGCGGCCGACACGGAACTCGGCAGCAAAGCCCTCGAAGGCACGGGCAAGGGCGCGGCCATCGGCGGCACTACGGGTGCGATCCTCGGCGCGATTGCCGCCATCGGCACATCGGTCGCCCTGCCGGGACTCGGCCTGCTCGTGGCGGGGCCTTTGGCGGGCGCGCTCGTCGGCGCGGGCGCGGGCGGCGCGGCGGGCGGCCTGATCGGCGCGATGGTCGGCTCGGGCATCCCCGAAGACCGTGCGAAAGAGTATGAGGCGGGCGTCAAAGAGGGCGGCATCGTGATGGGTTTCAACCCGCGTTCGGATGAAGACGCCGAATATTTCGAGCAGCAGTGGAACAGCGACAAGGCCGAGGGCGTCTATCGCGGCGAGACGACGATCCCGGTGGTCGAGGAAGAGTTGCAGGTCGGCAAGCGCGAAGTGGAGCGCGGCGGCGTGCGCGTCGAGAGCCGCGTGGAGGAGAAGCCGGTGACGGAGCAGGTGCAACTGCGCGAGGAGCGCGTGCATGTCGAACGCCGCCCCGTTGATCGCCCGGTGACGGACGCCGACAATGCGTTCCGCGAAGGCTCGCTCGAAGTGACGGAACGCGCCGAAGAGGCCGTGGTCTCCAAGACGGCGCGCGTCGTCGAAGAGGTGGTCGTCGGCAAACAGGTCGAGGAACACACGGAGACAGTCCGCGACACGGTGCGACGCACGGACGTTGACGTGCAGGAAGTCAACACGACGGACGCGACGCGCACGGATCGAGATCGGTAAGAGTCTGTCGGGTGAGCGCGCGCCGGAAGCCTAACGGCTTACGGCCGCGCTCGCACGAGGCTGACGACGCCCCCCTGACCCGACGAGGGCGGGCGTCGTCACGCATAGAAGGCGCGGCCGGCCATTTCTATTTTCGCCGCGGGCGAACGCCAGCGTCGGCATCACGAACGAGGGTGGACAGAACGCAGAGCGGCTCAATGAACAAATGAGCAAATGGGCAAATCAATGAGCGAAGACAAACTTCCGGCGACAGCCTCCGAATCGGAGACCGGAGACGCGGCGCGGCCGGGCGGGTTCGAGCAGGCCGCGCGGCGGTCGGGAACGACGCGCACGGTCGGCGTCTACGACCGTCCGGCGCAGCGCATGAAAATGTCGCTCCCGCTCGTCATCATTTTGATACTGGCCGCGCTCGTCTCGGTCGTCGCCACCGCACGATTTCTGTTTTAGGAGAACGGCCTGGAGCGCGCCGTCGAGAGAAAGGAATAACGATGAGTCAAACGAGAGCCACAACAGCATCAGGGGGACAGAAAAGCGGAATCGTCACTGACCGCGACGGCCTGCGCGGCCAAATTGACACCGCCGCGCCGCAGACGCGCGAGGGCGGCCGTCCCGAAGTGCTCGTCCATCTCGATAACGGGCGACAAGCCCTCGTTCCCGTGGACGAGTTGGTCTTGGAGGATGACGGCAGCTTCACACTCCCTTACAGCCTCTCGGAACTCGCGCGACCGCAGGAAGGGCAGCGCGAAGTTGCCGCCGACATGGGCGATGAAACCCTCGTCACTTCCAAGCGCACGCGCGAAGAGGAGCGGATCGTGATGCCCGTCGTCGCCGAGACGCTCGACGTGCAGAAACGCAAGGTGCAGACGGGCGGCGTCCGCGTCAGGAAGGTCGTCCACGAGCGCGAGGAGGTGGTGGACGAACCGTTGATGCGCGAGGAGGTGCAGGTCAAACGCGTGCCCATCAACCGCGTCGTTGACGCGCCCGTGCCCGTGCGCCACGTCGGCAACACGATGATCATCTCGCTGCTCGAAGAGGTGCTGGTGGTGGAAAAGCGTCTGATGCTGAAAGAGGAACTGCACATCACGAAGGGCGAGATCGAAACTTACAAGCCGCAGCGCGTGACGCTCAGGAGCGAAGAGGCGGTGATCGAGCGCGTCGGCGACGACGAGGACATTGATAACACGCAGTTGAAGAGGGGGCGAGTGGGCAGCCCGCGGGGCGAGTAGGCAGCCCGCGGTCGGCGGCGTCTAACGGGGGCGGGGAGTCTTTCGTTCGACGAAGCGTTGGGTCTGATGCGGCGTTCGAGTCTGGCGGGCACGCGTTCGGCATTGGCCGGATAAAACTGAAAGGGGAGCAACTATGGCGAAAACTGTGATCGGGTTGTTTGATAATCGCGCCGAGGCGCAGAGCGTGGTGCAGGAACTGCTCGGCGAGGGATTCCGGCGCGACGACATCAGCGTCATGTCGAAGAAGATCGAGGGGCAGGATAACAGGCAGGGCGAAACGGTCGCCTACGTCGAAGAGGACGGCGACGAACAGATTAAGGACATGGCGAAGGGCGCGGGCACGGGCGCGGCCATCGGCGGCCTCGCCGGCCTGCTCGTGAGCCTGACGGCGCTCGCGATTCCGGGCATCGGGCCGGTGCTGGCGGCCGGGCCGCTCGCCGCCGTCATCGCGGGCGCGGGGATCGGCGCGACAGCCGGTGGATTGATCAGCGGCCTGACGCGCCTCGGCGTGTCCGAAGACGACGCCAACTATTATGCCGAAGGCGTGCGCCGCGGCGGCACGCTCATCAGCGTGGATGCTTCGGACGAGCAGGCGGAGCGCGCGGTCGCGATCATGAAGCAACACGGCGCGGTCGAGATTGACAAACGCGCCGCACAGTGGCGCGACGAAGGCTGGAGCGGTTTCGACGCGAACGCCACCGAGACCGCCTTCAACGCTTTCGCGGGCGGCGGCCAGGCGAACGCCCCGGCGTCGGAAGTGACGGCGGAACATCAACGTCCGGCGACCGAGCCGCGCGCCGCCGCGAGGCAGGGTCAGGTGTCCGTGCCCGTCGTCGAAGAGCAGTTGCAGGTCGGCAAGCGCGAGGTGGAGCGCGGCGGCGTGCGCTTGCAGACGCACGTGACCGAGCAGCCCGTCTCGGAAAATGTCGAACTGCGCGAGGAGCACGTCAACGTGGAGCGTCGCCCGGTTGATTACACTTTCCACGGCACGGAGTCGGAGGCGTTCAAGGAGTCGCTCGTCGAGATCAGGGAGGCTTACGAAGAGTTGGTCGTGAACAAGAAGGCGCGCGTGGTCGAAGAAGTCGTCGTTAACAAGGATGTGGAACAGCGCACCGAGACCGTCAACGAAACTCTGCGCCGCACGGACGTGAACGTCGAGCCGATAGACGCGGGCAAGGCGCGCGGCGCGAGCGCATCACGTCAGGGCGACGATCCGCTCGATCTTTAACACGCGCGGCTCACACGTCGCTTGAAAACATCGGGTTGGAAATGAGTTGGTAATGTTCGCGGCCGTGGCCGCTACACAATCACAGGGAGGATTTTTGATGATGAATACCGAAAGGTTTTCCAAATTCTTGAGGGCGGGACTGCTCAGCCTGACCCTGCTCGCGAGCGCGGGCGCGGTAGTCGCACAAAACAACGACAACAACAATAACGGCAACGCGAACCGCGCGGCGGACACGCGAAACGATAACCGACGCGAGACGAGGACGGCTGACCGCGACGAAGACACTGACTGGGGCTGGCTCGGCCTGCTCGGTCTCGCCGGGTTGCTCGGCCTGATGCCGCGCAAGAAGAAGGAAGTCCATGTGCGCGAAACGAACGACGTGCGCGACCGTAACGCGGGCGACCGCCGGTAGTCAGACTTAGACGGCGAGACCGTCGCGTCCGCCACAACGCAGGGCAGCGAGAGATAACACTCTCGCTGCCCTGCCCTTTTTTTGTTCAAGCGACCTTTTTGTTTAAGCGACGACGGGCATGAAGCGCGCGCCATGCGGCATCGCGTAACCGTGCGACTCGCTGCCTTGCCCGTCGAGCGCGTCTTCAATCGTGTCGGCTGGGGTCATGCGCATGCGTCGCACTTCCGCCGCGTCGAGCCGCGAGACGAGCCGGACGTTGAAGCGCTCGGCTTTAGTTAAAAGCGACCACGCGGTCTGGCCGTTGACGGCGTAGGCTTCGCCGAGGCGCGCGGCGAGCGCGTGCGAGTTTTCGGCGTCGAACCACTGGAGGAAATCGGCGCGCCCAGCGCCGTCGGCGCACTCGGCGACGAGGATGATCGTGCCGCCTTCGGCGCAGGCATGTGCGGCCATGTCGAGCGTCTTGTGCGCCTGAATGAGATTGATGTCGTGCGGCCAGCCGCCGCACGAGGCGACGACGAGCGGACGCTTCTCCGCGATCCTGATCGTGTGCGTGTCGGCGTATTCGGCGCAGGCGAGACGGTGCGCCGTGCGCCAGTCACCCGTGTAGAGACGCACGGCCTCGCCCCGCTCGTTCGTCCACGTGTTTAGTAGAAACGACGGCGCGATCTCGGCCGCGATGCGTTCACACTCTTCGTGGACGGCGTTGCCGTCGAGCCGCCCCGCGCCGACGCCCGCGCGCCGCCCGCCCGTCTCGAAATCGAAAGCCTGCATGTGACTGG
Organism: Pyrinomonadaceae bacterium; assembly: GCA_035296445.1. GTDB lineage: Bacteria > Acidobacteriota > Blastocatellia > Pyrinomonadales > Pyrinomonadaceae > JAIVJZ01. The sequence continues at coordinate 8,162 of DATHAZ010000135.1, forward strand.
CGGCGATTGTCCGCGCCGAGGCGAGACCGGGGCAGATGCTTTTGCGCCCGCCCGTGAAGCCCGCGAAGTAGTGAAAGCCTATCGCGCCGGTGAGGATGACGTGGTCGTGTTCCGTGAGAGCGCGGTTGAGTTCGATGGGCGTGCCGCGCTCGGTCGTGCCGAGCAGGACGTGCTGCGCCGGATCACCCGCGTCGTGATCGAGCGTGCGGATGCGTTGGAGGACGAAAGGCGTCAGCAGTTCGCGCCGCTCGGCGGCCGTGACGGGGCGGTGGATGCCGGTCGCGAAGATGATGCGCAGATCGTGGGGCGCGACGCCGAGTTGGACGAGACGACGGACGAGCAGGTTGACGACTTGCCCTGCGGCGGTCGCGCGCGTCGCGTCCGAAACGACGATGAGCACGCTCTCGTTCGGCGAGATGATGTCTTCGAGCGGCGGCGAGTCAATGGGGTCGTCAATCAGCGCGCCCATCTGCGCGTCCGAAAGCGGCGGCTCAATCGTCTCGTCCTCCGGCGCGAGGACTTGAAAGCGTTCGTCGTCGGCAACGAAAGAAACGCGCCCGCGACCGTAAGCTAATTCGACATTCGCCATAAATTCAAAAGGGCAAAGATAAAGGGCAAAGATGAAAGGTAGAGCGACAGGCGATGTGGAAGCCTTCGCGCCTACTGTCTTTGCCTTCTAACTTCCCCCTTCCCCTTTACCCTGTTTGTTAAATTCCGAACCGCACGAGCGCGCTTTCGATCACGTCGAGCGAGGCGAAGTCCGCGCCGCCCGCCGAGCGCGCTTCGACGAGCCAGCGGCGCAGGCGGCGCGCATCGTCGAGCGTCGGGATGCGGCACGCGCCCGTCAGGGCGAGCGTCACCAGATGATCCGGCGCGCCGTGCGTCACGAGCGCGGCCTGCAACGCCGCCTGCTCCCGCAGGTCGAGTGTGAGCAGAAGATTGATTTCCATGGGTGGCTGTTAGCTATTAGCTGTTAGCTATTAGCTAAAACGAAAATCGTCTATCCAGCGGTCTGGCTAAAAGCTAACAGCTAATAGCTAATCGCTACTTCTGAAACAGGCAGTGCCCGCGTGGCAGAAGTGAAAGGTCTCGTCCTCGAAATCTTCGGTCTCCATTTGCAGCGTCAGGTGATCGACGCCGAAGCGTTCGTGGAGTTTGACGCGCAACTCTTTGAGCAACTGCGGCTGCACGACCGTGTGCGCATGGACGACGTGCGCGCTCAACGCCTCGCGTCCCGAAGTGATCGTCCAGACGTGCAGGTCGTGGACGCCCTCGACGCCCTCGGTCGCGCGGATGGCCTCTTCGACGGAGGCGAGATTGATGTGCGCGGGCGTGCCCTCCAACAGCACGTTCGTTGATTCCTTGATGAGATGCCACGAACTCCAGACAATCAGGAGCGCGATCCCGGCGCTGAACAGCGCGTCGGCCCTGTACCACCCGTAGGCCGACATCAACACGCCCGCGATGATCGCCCCGACCGAGCCGAGCGCGTCGCCCATGATGTGCAGCCATGCGCCGTGCATGTTCAGGTCGTCGTGGTGGTCGCCGTGCAGCAGCCACGCGCAGACGAGGTTGACGCAGAGGCCGCCGACCGCGACGACGATCATCACGCTGCTTTCAACTTCGCGCGGGTCGTGCCAGCGTTCGTATGCGTGATAGAAGATCAGGAACGCCATCAGGATGAGCGCGACGCCGTTGACGAGCGCGGCGAGGATTTCCAGGCGGTGATAGCCGAAAGTTTTACTCGGCGTGGCCGGGCGCGCGCCGAACCAGACGGCCATCAAAGCGAGGGCGAGCGCGGCCACGTCCGTGAGCATGTGCCCGGCGTCGGCGAGCAGCGCGAGCGAGCCGGTCCACCAGCCGCCGAAGGCTTCGGCCAGCAGGTAGAGCGCGGTCAGCGCGAGCACGATCAACAGGCGTCGGCGGCTGCGCTCGGCGCGCGCCGACAGGTGCCCGTGATGCGCGTGTCCGCCGTCCTGGTGTTGGTCGTGCTCTGGGTGTTGTGCTGGAAGCGCGTTCATCTCTCGGATCGAATCAGCGACACATAAAATTAGAGCCGGATGCCGCCTGTAAGATACAAGCGCATCCGGCAATGGTCAACAACGTCCGCGGGGAATTCGGCGCGCTCGATGTGCGCGCCGCCGCGCTTTAAAATTCGCCGACTTGAAACGCCCGGTTGAAGTCCCGGTAGAGTTCGTTGAAGTTGCGTATGGCGCGCTCAAGAACGTAGGGCATCTCCTCGATCTCGGAGGGGTTGATCGTCAGGTTCGCATGGTTGACGAAGGCCGCGTGCTGGTCGCCGCTGCGCGTGTCGGGCAGGAGGTGAACGAAGAAGAGGCGACGCCGCGCGGCGGGTCTGAGCGCGGAGACCTCGCGCTTGATGAAGGCCGCGCCCTGCTCCTGCGGGTCGAACTGCGGGTCGAGCAGCACGACATCCATCTGATCCTCGCGCATGCGCTCGATGGCCTGCGTCGTGTCTTCCGCGACGAAGGCTTCGTAACCGTTTTCGACGAGCGCGCGCGCCACGGCGAAACGGTGTTCGGACGAGGCGCAGATGAGCGCGCGCCGGTGTCCGAAGCCGCTCCGCTCGGTGGACTTCGCCGCGGCCGCGCCCATCGCGCGCTGAAAGAGAGACGCGAGCAACTGCGCCGCCTCGTCGCTGCCGGCGGCGGCGGCGTCCTGGGGCGAAGCGACCGTGTCAGCTTCGGGTTTATAAGCCGGGGCGGGGCGCGGACGCTCGAAGCGCGATGCGCCCGCGGAGGTGCTGCCGCTCAAGCCCACCGCGCCCTGCTCGCCCGTGGTCTGTGCGGGCGGCTGCGCGTTGATCATGTGCTGGCACTTCGGGCAGCGAACCGTGAACGAACGCGCCGGAACTTTCGTGTCGTCGAGTTGTAGGCGCGCGGTGCATTGCTGGCAGATGATAACCATAATTCTAGTGACGAGTGACGAGTGACAAGTGACGAGATTTAAGACTAAGCGACGGGTGACGAGATGGAAGACAAGGACTCTGTTTTAACTTGTCACTCGTCACCCGTCACTTGTCACTGCCTTCTAATTCAGATCGAACACCATGGGTGAACTGCGTTGGGGGCTGCTACTACTGCGGGCGGGAGCAGGAGGAGGCGCGCTCTCGCCGCCGTGCATGAAGTCGTCTTTGCCGCTGACGCCTTTGAGTTCGAGCAGCAGGTTGTTCTGGTTGGTGGCGAAGGCGAGACCGTCTTCGAGCGAGACTACTTTGCGCTCGATCATTTCTTTGATCACGCCGTCGAAGTGTTGCATGCCGTCGAACTTGCCGTCGCGCATGGCGTCGAGCAGGGTCTTGCCTTCCGTCTCGCCGTTCTGCAAATACTCGCGCGTGCGCGGTGTGGACTTCATGATCTCGACCGCCGCGACGCGCCCCTTGCCGTCGGCGCGCGGAATGAGACGCTGCGAGAGGATGAAGCGGAAGGTTTGCGCGAGGCGCGTGCGGATCACCTGTTCCTCGTTTTTCGGGTAGAGGCCGATGATGCGGTCAACGGTTTTCGAGGCGTCAATCGTGTGCAGGGTGGAGAGGACGAGGTGGCCTGTCTCGGCTGCTTCGAGCGCGATCTCGGTGGTTTCGTAGTCGCGCATTTCGCCGATCAGGATGACCTTCGGCGCTTGACGGAGCGCGGCGCGCAGGGCTGAGGGGAAATCCTTCGTGTCCGTCCCGATCTCGCGCTGGTTGATGGTCGAGCGGCGGTGCTGGTGGAGGTATTCGATGGGGTCTTCGATGGTGACGATGTGATAGTGGTGCTCCTCGTTGATCTGGTCTATGAGGGCGGCGAGCGTGGAGGTTTTGCCCGCGCCGGTCGGGCCGGTGACGAGGACGATGCCGTTGCGCAGGCCGGTGATCTCGGAGAGTTGCGCGGGCAGGTCGAGCGAGGCGAGCGAGGGTATCTCGGTCGGGATGACGCGCATCACGATGGAGTAAGTGCCGCGCTGCTGAAAGATGTTGACGCGGAAACGAATCTTGGCGGGCAGCGAATAACTCAAATCCACCGAACCCGTCTGCGCGAGTCGCAGGGCGGCATCCGGGTTGCCCTCCATCAAAGACATGGCGATGATCTCGGTCTGGTAGGGCGAGAGTTTTTGCAGGCCGAGCGGCTGCACGGAGGTGAGCTTGCCGTTGATCTCCACCTGTGGCTGCTGGCCGACCGAAAAGTTGAGGTCGCTGATTTTGTCCGAGACGAGCAACATGCGCTCGATAACCGGAGGCAGATCGAAGAAACTCATGCCCTTGAATGCTCCATTATGGCTGCGGGAAGTTTGTCGAGAGAGCCGACTGGTGGCGGGATTTACCGGATGCGACAAGCGGATCAATTAGTCACCGCCTGCACCACTTTCATACTCGCAAATCAGGCGCGCAAACGCAAGCTAAAAGTTATCGCAGCACTTAAAAGGGGTTATCGCAGCGCTTATCGGCCACACGGCCGGGGCGGCTTAACTGACGCGCGTCAGTTAAGCCGCCCCCGCGCTTACTCCCACACCGCACACTTCAACCCCGCGACATACGCGCCGAGCGCATTCCCCGCCCGCCTCGTATCCGTGAAGGCGTACATCAGCGCGGCCTGCCCCGCCAGAAATCGCTCATCCAACACAAACTTATCGTCCGACGGCGTGTGCGGCGTCAGCCCGCAGATCAACTCGATCAACGCATCCCGACTCTCGTTGTCCTCGCGCCTCGTGATCAAATCAACCAACTCACATGCCCTCTCCTGCGTGACAGGCAAAGTAGACCAACGCCGGATCGGCTCATCGAAATACGGCTCTCCCTGCGCGCGGACGGGTGGCGTGCGCGTGCTATTATCTTTTCGCATCAGTAGCTCCTTTACCGTTGGTACTGGTGTAGAGGGCTTACCGAGACCACGAATCTCTGGTAAGCCCCCGCCTATTTGTGCGCTCTAATATGCTGGCTACGCCCATTGGGTGGTTTCATTTTGCATTTAACTGTGCAAGCAATGCCCAACTAACACAAAAAATCTAACAGGGGTATAAGACATAGTCAAGAAATTTCTTTCAGGGGTGATAGACTTTTCTTGACGGTACAAAGGTGCGTGAGTTAGTCTTTGCAGCATGGCAGAAGCTTCCCTTACAGCAGCACAAGTAGCCGAACGGTTAGGCGTGTCGAGCGTGACGGTCAGGGTATGGTGTAAGCGTGGGCTTTTCCCGCGCGCCGAATTGAAAGAAACTTTTCTCGGGGTTGGGTGGCTTATACCTGAAGGCGACCTAGAAAACTTCGATCCACCGAAGATGGGCAGACCGCCTAAGGCTAAAGCAGAGACAGATTTAAAGGTAAGTAGGAAAAAACGCGATAAGCAAAGCAGCAAAGAATAATCTGGTAATTAAATGATACTCAATAAGAAACAAAATAAAAGCGCAGAAAAATCGGGATTACTAAAACCTGCTAAAACGCCGCCTATAAAGATACAAGGTATTAAGACAAAGCTTGTGCCATTTATTTTGAATAATATTAAGTGGGATGGGCGGGGACGTTGGGTTGAGCCTTTTGTTGGCTCAGGTGTAGTTCTGTTTAATGCTGCACCCATACAAGCAATAGCAGCCGATACTAACAAGCATATTATCCGAGTTTACCAAGCACTCCAGAACAATGAAGTCACTCCTAATAATTTACGAACATTCCTTGAAACAGAAGGACAAGCGTTAAGAGAAAAGGGTGAAGCTCATTATTATGAAGTTAGAAGCCGTTTTAATGAGAGCCAATCTCCTTTTGATTTTATTTTCCTAAATAGATCGTGCTTCAATGGTGTGATTCGTTTTAACTCTCGCGGTAAGTTTAATGTGCCCTTTTGCAGAAAACCCGAACGTTTCTCTCAAGCTTATATAACTAAGATATGTAATCAGGCTGCTTGGGTAGCCGATACGATGCGCGGGAAGAAGTGGGAATTCATTGCTCAAGATTGGCGACAAACGATTTCATTGATACGCCCAGATGACTTTGTTTATCTTGACCCTCCCTACAATGATCGGCATACAGATTATTTCAACCAGTGGAGCCTTGAAGATGCAGATGCCCTAGCACAAGCAGTTAAGAGTCTGAAAACCGGATTTGCATATTCAACGTGGAAACAAAATCAGTATCGAGTCAACGAACATCTAGCCAAACATTTCATTGGTTATCCGACAGTTACAACTCAACACTTTTATCATGTCGGCTCGACGGAAGAATTACGTAACCCGATAGAGGAAGCACTTGTAATTTCAGCTAACAACGTTGCCGATGAACCACATCTGACCACTCGGCAGAATACTGTAAGAAAGCCTGCTACTCCGTTTCTATAATGGTCTTCTGTCTCTTCCTCCAAAGTTTATAACCCTCTAAAGTGCTGTAAGACTGTGTTCTCTGTTCCGCAGTCTTACCATAGTTACGCCAATAGTCTAAAAATTCTTCCTCGGATGAAAATGAACTACGTCCATGCTGGAAGTCTTCAACGGTTCCAGAAATACTGCCGATGTTAGTTGTATTACCGCTTCCGGCAGACTGTCCGGCGATTCGCCACTTTTCCTGCACAAAAACTTGCACGTCTTCAAAGGGAATAGGAATGTTGCTTAGGTCTTTAATATCATAAATGTGCGAAGGAATTTGTTCTGGTGCTTTTCTCTTGTATATAAAACCTATTATCCAATGTTCCGCGTACTGATCATAAGGGAACTCAATATTCTTTGATTTGGTTTTCTCACGAATGAAGCTGTTATACCCGCCTAAGGTAAAGCTGACTTTCTTGTTTCCTTCTCGATATGTAGTTTTAACATCTACGGCAATTTTCTTCACATCGCGCTCATTAACCATAAGCGTAAAGTCTGGATAAATATTTTGCGCTCTGGGTTCTCTAACCTGTAAGTTATGTTCTTGAGCTATTTCATAGATAAGTGGCCGGGACACAAGTTCAAAAATGCTTCCCAAAACTTTTGTATCCGTCCCTAATGGGTAAATACGATGATCATCAGCGATGACTCCTTGTATTTTGTATGTTAACGAATGCTCTACAAGCTTCTTCTCAAATTCTTCTTTGAAGTTCACCGTTAACATACCTCTTGAAGTAAATTATTGTGATTGCTACAACAACTTATAGCAAAAATCACAAAGCCTCAATCCCCCTTAACACCATGCCCCTAAAACTTTTTCAACTTAGACTTTTTCTGAGTTCTTTTGTTCGTTCGGCGATCTTGTCGGGTGCGTTTAGAAGCGCGCTGATGAGGGCGACGGAGTCGGCTCCGGCGTCGAGGGCGGCGCGGGCGTTGTCGCGGGTAATGCCGCCGATGGCGACGAGGGCGACGGATGGGTCTATGGAGTCGCGGACGCGGCGGAGGGCTTCGAGGCCGACGGTGGGGGCGGGATTCTCTTTCGTCTGCGTGGGGAAGATGGGGCCGAGGGCGATGTAGTCCACGGGCTGGCGGGCGGCTTCGATGGCCTGCGCGACGGTGTGCGTGGAGTAGCCGATGATGAAGCGTTCGCCGAGCAGGCGGCGGGCGACCGCCGGGTCGAGGTCGTCCTGGCCGAGATGCAGGCCGTCCGCGCCGAGGGCGAGGGCGATGTCGGCGCGGTCGTTGACGATGAGGCGCACGTCGCGTTCGCGTGCGACGCTGATGGCCTCGTCCGCCGCGTCGTAGAACTCGCGGGGCGAGAGGTGTTTTTCGCGGAGTTGGATGAAGCGCGCGCCGCCGTCGCGCAGGCGTTCGACCTGTTCGGCGTGGGAGAGACCCGTGAGGCGCGCGTCGGTGATGGGGTAAAATTTCGGGAGCTTCATACTGGCTCGCTCTTTGATTTCTGTAGATTCATCCGGCCTCGCTCTTTGCCTGTGAACGGGAAACTTTGCTAAGTTCAGGATATATCAATCAACTTCAAGCGAGAAGGATAACCTTATGGCACTCGTCGGAGCGAACGAACTGAAACGGAAAATGCTGATCTCGGTGGAGGGGCAGCCTTACACGGTCTTGGAAGTCTTCTTCGCGTCGCCCACGGCGCGCGGCGCGGCGACGATGGTACGCACGCGACTGCGCCAATTGCTGACGGGCGCGGTGCTGGAGAAAAGTTTTAAAGCGACG
>DATHAZ010000136.1:0-19347 GCA_035296445.1 Pyrinomonadaceae bacterium
GCTCGTCGGCCTCGTCGTGCTCATCCTCGCGATCTTCGTCGAGGGCAGCACGATCATCGGCAACACTGATTTCGTCAACAACTTCCTCGGCGGCGGCGGCACGGGCACGCTCGGCCCCATCGGCGGCTGGACGGGCTACCCGCCTTTGAGCGCGCTCGGAAAAATCGCCGGGCCGGGTCAGGGCGCGGGCGCGACCCTCTGGATCACGAGCATCGCCATCTTCTGCATCGCCTCGCTCTTAGGCGCGCTCAACTTCATCACCACGCTCCTGAACATGCGCACGCGCGGCATGACCCTGATGCGCATGCCGCTCACCTGCTGGTCGTGGTTCACGACGGCCATCCTCGCGCTGCTGGCTTTCCCGGTGCTGCTCGCGGCGGGCGTCCTGCTGCTACTCGACAGGCACGCGGGGACGAGTTTCTTCATCCCCGGCGGGCTGGTCTTCAGCGACGCGGTGTTGCCGAACAAGGGCGGCTCGCCCATCCTCTGGCAACACCTGTTCTGGTTCTTCGGGCACCCGGAAGTCTACATCGCCATCCTGCCGGGCATGGGCGCAACTTCGCACATCCTCTCGACGTTTGCGCGCAAGCCCGTCTTCGGCTATCGCGCGATGGTCTTCGCCATGTTCGCCATCGGCCTCCTGGGCTTCTTCGTCTGGGGGCATCACATGTTCATCAGCGGCATGGACCCGCGCACGAGCATCGCCTTCTCGGTGCTCACGCTCTCCATCGGCGTGCCCTCGGCCATCAAAACTTTCAACTGGCTGGGCACGCTCTGGGGCGCGAAGATACGTTTCACCGTGCCGATGATGTTCGCCATCGGCTTCGTCTCTCTGTTCGTGGCGGGCGGCATTACCGGACTCGTCCTCGGCCAGACCTCGCTCGACCTCTTCATCCACGACGGCTATTTCGTGCTCGCGCACTTCCACCTCGTGATGGGCGTGGCCGCCATCTTCGGCATGTTCGCGGGCGTCTATTTCTGGTTCCCGAAAATGTTCGGGCGGATGATGAGCGAGCGGCTCGGTCAGTTGCATTTCTGGCCGACCTTCATCGGCGTCTACGGCATCTTCGTGCCGATGCACATCATGGGCATCGTCGGCATGCCGCGCCGCTATGCGTCGTTTCAGGAGTACGACTTTTTGCGCCCGCTCGACCCGCTCGTGCTGCTTGTCACCATCGCGGCCATCGTGACGGCGGCGGCGCAGTTCATCTTCCTCTACAATTTCATCTGGAGCATCTTCAAGGGCGAGCGCGCGAGCGGCAACCCCTGGGAGGCGACGACGCTCGAATGGGTGACGCCGACCACGCCGCCGCCGCACGACAATTTCGGCGGGCATTTACCGACCGTCTATCGCGGCCCGTATGAATTCGCCGTGCCGGGCGCGCCGGAGGATTACGTCTTGCAGACGACGCCGGACGCGGGCGAAGAAAACGCTCCGGCCGGGGAGGGGCGCGCAACAGGTCAAGGAGTACAGGGGAGTTCAGGCAATGGTCACAACGGTCAGCACTAAACCGGCGGGCAGCGTCTCTACGGGCACGAAGAGCGTCAACATCGGCGGCGCGGGCAGGCGCGCGGGCGGCAACGGCTCGCGCGGCGGGCCGCAACCGCCAAACGGCGGCGGCGGGAATGACGGGCATCGCGCCCTGCGCGATTCAACGCCGCAGCAGTATCGCATCGGCATGTGGCTGGCTCTGTCCGCGATCCTGATGATGTTCGCCGCCCTGTCGAGCGCCTACGTGTTCCGCTCGACGCGGATGCAACAGGGCTGGCAAGCCTTCAACGTGCCCGCGTTGCTCTGGGTGAGCACGGCGTTGATACTCGCCAGCAGCGCTACCTTTGAAGTCGCGCGACGCGCGCTCAGACGCGGGGCACGCGAAGTTTACCGGCGTTGGCTCGCCGTGTCGCTCGCGCTCGGTTTCGGCTTTCTCGTCACACAGCTTCTCGCCTGGCGCGGTTTGGCCGGGCAGGGAATTTACCTGGCGACGAACCCGCACAGTTCTTTCTTCTATCTGCTGACCGCGCTGCACGCGCTGCATCTCGTCGGCGGCATCGCCGGTTTGATTTACCTGATGCTCGGCGCGCGGCGCGAGATGGCGAGCACGAGCGACACGGTCGGCAAAGAGCGCGCCCGCGCCGACGCTATCGGGCTGTACTGGCATTTCATGGACGGGCTGTGGGTCTATCTATTCGCACTCCTTTTCCTGTGGAGGTAAGCATTGAGTACACACGCGCACACGGCAGAGCCTCTGGTCGCCGACGATTGGAGCGGCGGAACCTTTCCCTATCGCATCGGCCACAGAAAACTCGGCATGTGGCTCTTCATCGTCTCTGACGCGCTGACCTTCTCCGCGCTGCTCATCGGCTATTGCTACGTGCGCGTGTCGAGCGACGCGTGGCCGACTCCGTTCCGCTTCAATCCGAGCATCCTATTCTCCACCGTGATGACGCTCTGCCTGCTGGCTTCGAGTTTCACGATGGTCATGGCCGTGGCCGCCTCCGCCCGGCGCGACCGCCGCAAAGCGCGTCGCTGGATCGGCGCGACGATGCTCGGCGGACTCACTTTCCTCGTCCTCCATATCTACGAATGGTTTCACCTGATCAACGACTACGGCCTGAAACCCTTCACGCTGCCCGCCGCGTGGCTCGAACGCTGGCCGCAGGCGTCGCCACTGTTTGGCGCGACCTTCTTCGCCATCACCGGGCTGCACATGTTCCACGTCCTGACGGGCGTCATCTACCTCGGCTATATCGCCATGCGCATCCGCCGCAAGACGCACGAGGACGTGGAGATCAGCGGCCTCTACTGGCACTTCGTCGATCTCGTCTGGATGTTCGTGTTCCCTTTGATCTATTTGCTGTCGGTGGATTTTCACCCCCCGGCGCATTGAGTCGGGGCACGACTGCGGCGGCTGGCAAACTTCGTAAAAGAGAGGCGGACTAAAGAGGCATGAGCACACGTTTCGGGTCACTCGGCAACTTGATGAAGAGGCAGGACTTGATCCTGAACGCGATCTGCGTGCTTTTTGCGACGGGCTTCATCGTGATGGCCCTGTCGAACGTGCGCCGGGCGGGCAATTTCATCTCCATAGACAGTCTCTTCTACACGCTCGTCAGTCTCATGCTCGCGGGCATCTTCATGATCATCCCGCTCATGTGGGCGCACGAAAACGGCGTGCTGAAAAATCTCTTCGCCGCAGAGGGCGACGACACGCCCGTCGAACCCGTCGAGGTTCACTTCGCAGGCTCGACGAAACTTTTCCTCGTCGTGCTCGGCGCGCTGCTCGGCCTGACCCTGGTCGAAGTCCTTCTGGCCTATAAAGACGTTGGCCTCGTCCTGATGTTGACGATCCTCATCGGCCTCTCGCTGATCAAGGCCGCGCTCATCCTCGCCTACTTCATGCACCTGCGCTACGAGCGCATGAGCCTGGTCTACACGTTGATCCCGATGCTCGTCATCTGCATCTGCCTGCTCTTCATCTTCTTCCCGGACAGTTTTCGCCAGCTCGGTTTACGCGTCTACAGGTGAGGGAAATGAACAGGAAGGCCGTCCACAACGCAATCTTTTTGCTCGCGCTCGTCGCGGCCGTGTCCCTGTGGCTGGCGCCCGACGCGCTCGCGCAGTGCGCGATGTGCAAGGCGTCGGCCGCCAATCTCGACAGTGTCTCGGCGCGAACTCTCAACATCTCGACGTTGATCCTGCTCTGCCCACCCGTCGCCATCTTCTGCGCGATCTTCGTCATCGCCTACAAGCATCGCAACTCGCCCGGCGACGGCGACGACTCGTAACCGCTGGCGGAATCTAAAATGGAAAACGATCAGGCGCTCGCACTCAACACCGATCACCAGAGCATCCGCGGGCGGGCATGTCCGCAGTGCGGCGGTAAGATCATCCCGTCCGACCGTGCTCTCTACGAGAGCAAGGCCGACCCGTCGGCTGTCTTCCCGCTCTGGCAGTGCGAACGCTGCGGCTACGAGCAGATGAGCGAACGCGCAGCCCCGCCAAAAAAGGCCGCGCCCCACGCCGCGAAAAAAACTGAAGAGTAGAAGCCGCGCACCGCCGCCGGGATGTCGCGAAGTGTGAGCAACCGCGCGCCGTCGTCGTCGCCGCATATCTTTCGTCGAATAACTTTTCGCCGCCCGCGCTGTCGTCCCCTTCCATTAACGTCTCCTTTTTGCATCTACATCCGATACCATCGGCGGGCGGCGAGAATGTTATAATCCCGGCATCTTTCGCCGTCTCGTACATTCATGGATTATTCGATACTGCCGCACATCAACGCCATGCTCAATGCGACGAGCGGGCTGCTCCTCGTCGCCGGGTTTTACTTCATCAGCCGACGCCGCATCACCGCACACCTGCGCTGCATGACCTCCGCTCTCGTCGTCTCCTGCATCTTTATTGTTTCGTATCTGTTCTATCATTACAACCACGGTTCGACGCGTTTCACCGGGCAGGGCTACATCCGCCCCGTCTATTTTTTCATTCTGCTGACGCACACGATTCTAGCGGCCGTGATCGTGCCGCTCGTTTTCGTCACCCTGCGGCGCGCGTGGCGCGGCGACTTCGGGCGTCATCGCCGGATCGCGCGTTGGACGTTTCCGCTTTGGCTCTACGTCTCCGCCACGGGCGTCGCCGTCTATCTCATGCTCTATCAACTCTACCCGTCGCGTTAATGCGCGCGGACTCAAGCGTCGAATAAGATGGACGGCGACAACTCAAACGGCAATCATCACGCGGGCGCAAAGGAGACGGCTTCGCAGGAGACGGCTTCGCAGGAGACGCCCGCCCGGCGTCGTTCGCCGTGGCCGCTCGCCGTCGTCGCCGCGCTCTTCATCATTCTCCCGTTTCTCTCATGGTACGGCACTACCTTCTGGCGCGAGCTAGACGACGACGAGATCGAAAAATATCTAAACGACGAGCAGAAGCCGCGCCACGTGCAACACGCGCTCGAACAAATTGACCGGCGCATCGTCAAGGGCGACGAGGCTGTCAAACGTTGGTATCCGCAGATGTTGCGCGTAGCGGAGAACCCCCTGCCGGATTTACGCATGGCTGCCGCGTGGGTGATGGGCGACGACAACAAATCCCCGGAGTTCCACGCCGCGCTCAAACAACTCCTACGGGACGAAGAACCGGCCGTGCGCCGGATGGCCGCGCTGTCGCTCTCACGCTTCGAGGACGGCGGCGGGCGCGCGGAGTTGGTGGCGATGCTCAGACCCTACAGCGTCAAACTGCGATTCGCCGGGACGCCCATCACAATTCTGCCGGCGGGTTCTTCCGTAACGAGGGAGGCGATGGTGGCGCGCGTGCGCGACGAGCGCGGCACGGCGCAGGAAGTTCGCGCGCCGGTCGCGGGTAAGATCGAGCGTGCGTCGGCGATTGACGGGCGAAGCCTGTCGGCCGGCGAAGAGTTGCTTGTGCTCGCGCCCGACGGCAAAAACGCCTGGGAAGCTTTGCGCGCCCTGTATCTGGTAGGCGCGGCGGAAGACTTGCCCGAGATCGAGCGTTACGCGCGGGGCGAAGTGGCGGGGATGTCGGACGAGATCAAAAAACAGGCGGCTCTGACGGCGGAAGCCATCAAGAGCCGCGCGGCTCGCCGGTGAAAATTTTTAGCGTATTGTTCGGTCGTAGTTGTTCAGCGAGTGGGGGGAGCATCTGAGAGCGTGATGCCGTGCGCGGCCTCCCAATCTTCGGTCGGAACCATCTCGATGGCATCCCAGGGGCATCCGTCGAGGAACGCGCCCTCCGGCCCCTTGCTGATGCACTTCTGGCAGCCGATGCAGAGTTGCGGGTCAACTTCGATGCGGCCGAACGGCGGGTGATCCTCGTCGGGAATCCAGAACATGCACGCCTCAATCGGGCAATACTCGATGCACGCGGGCGAACCCGCGCAGCCCGTGCAGCAGTCGGTGGTGATGGCAAGGATGCGCGGCTTCTTCTTGCGCGTGGCTTTCCCGTCGCCCACGGACATCGGCCAGTGTTTTTCGATGATCTCAATCATGCGCGTGCTCTCTCCGGTGCGGCTTTTGACGGTCGGACGTGCGGCACACACTTTAACACGACCACTGGTGCGGCTCAATCAACTTTTTAGCGCGCTCGAATGAACGCTTGAATGTAACCGCGTAAAGAGCTAAAACTACTTTCACACCTAATCCAATAAGGAGACTCTACAGCGATGAACACAGTCGCCGGAATTTTCCAGACGCACGAAGACGCCGCCCGCGCCATCGAAGACCTGCGCCGCCTCGGTCTGTCTGACGAGAACTTGAGTTTGCTCTCGCCGGGAACAACCGCGCCCGAGGCCGAAGCGGATGTCGAGACGAGCGACACGGAACAACCGGGCATGGGCAACGCGCTCGGCGGCCTCGTCGGCGGCGCGATGGGAGCGGCGGGCGGCATGACGCTCGGCGCGGCGGCGGCAAGCCTGCTTGTCCCCGGCGTCGGGCCGATCATGGCGGCCGGGATCGTCGGCGCGGCTCTCTTCGGCGCGGGCGGCGCGGCGGCGGGGATGGCCGCGGGCGGCGCGCTCGAAGACACGATAGCGCACGGCCTGCCGCACGATGAACTTTTCGTCTACGAGGACGCGCTCCGGCAGGGGCGCACGGTCGTCATCGCGCAGTTACCAGACGACGGGCAGGTCTATGATGTGCGGGCAGCGTTGGACGCGGCGGGCGCGGAGAGCGTGGATGCGGCGCGCGAGAGTTGGTGGATCGGCCTGCGCGATGCCGAAGACGAGGACTACACCGGGCAGGGACGCGACTTTAAGAGCGACGAGCCAATCTATCGTCGCGGCTTCGAGGCGGCTCTCCATCCTCAAATGCGCGGAGCGTCTTACGCGGAGTCGGCCGAGCGTCTGCGCGAAAGATACAGCGACGCCTACGAGCACGACGCGTTCCGGCGCGGCTACGAGCGCGGCCGGAATTACCACGAAACTCTGCGGGAGCGTTACAAGAGTTGAAAGACACTTTGCTGAGCGTCGCCGTGATGGCCGCGATTCTCATCGTCAGCGCGCTTATCACAAACTGGTTCGCGCGCACGATGTATAACCGCTGCGCTTCGTGCGCCACGCTCAACGCGAAGCGACGCGCCGAGTGTCGCTCCTGCGGCCATGCTTTGAAATAACGACGCGCGCGCTTTGAAATACGCGAGCCAGAGTTCGCATGTGGAGTTACCGGATGTCCCGTTTTAGCGGCCTGTGTGCCCTGCTGTTTTTGCTGATCACCATGACTGACGAAACAAACGCCCAAAACACCGTGCCGCCCGTCCCGCCCGACTGGCAGACGCACGCCGAGCGAACCGATTACCGCGAGACGCCGCGCTATGAAGAGACGCTCGCTTACTGTCGCAAACTCGCCGCCGCCGCGCCCACGCAAATCAGGCTCACGGATTTCGGCCGGAGCGGCGAAGGCCGTGCCCTGCCGCTCGTCATCGCCTCAGGCGGCGGGACGTTCACGCCCGAGGCTTCGCGTCGCGCGGGGAAGGTGGTGGTGCTCGTACAGGCGAACATTCACGCGGGCGAGACAGACGGCAAGGATGCGGGTCTCGCGCTGCTGCGCGACATCGTCGTGTTGAAGACCCAGCCGCGGCTGCTCGAACACGTCACGCTCCTCTTCGTCCCCATCTACAACGCGGACGGCCATGAGCGGCGCAGCCCCTACAACCGCATCAACCAGAACGGCCCCGAAGAGATGGGCTGGCGCGCTAACGCGACCAATCTCAATCTGAACCGCGACTACATGAAGGCCGAAGCGCCGGAGACACGCGCGTGGCTGCGCCTGTGGAACGAGTGGAGTCCCGAGTTGTTCATTGATTGCCACGTCACGGACGGCGCGGATTTTCGCTACAACGTGACGTACCAGTTCGAGGAGCATGAAAACGTCCCACAGCCTCTGCGCGGGTGGATGCGTGAGGCCTTCGAAGGGCGCATCGTTCCCGCGACCGAGGCGCTCGGCAATCTGCTCACAACCTACATGGAATTTCGCGACAACCGCGATCCCGTCAACAAGGGCGTCGAGGGTTTCATCGGCACGCCGCGCTTCGCCACGGGCTATGCCCCTCTGCGCAACCGTCCCGCTCTGCTCATCGAGACGCACATGCTGAAAGACTACCGCACGCGAGTGCGCGCGACCTACGACCTGCTGCGCACGGCTCTGGAAGACGTGAACCGAGACCCGGCGGGATGGCTGCGCGTCGCGAAAGAGACGGATCAAGCGGTCGTCGCAGAGGGAAGCGCGTATGACCCGGAGCGCAAGGTCGCGCTCAGGATCGCGTTCACCGATAAGTCCGTGCCGCGCGTGATCAAGGGCGTCGAGTTCCGGCGCGAGTTGAGCGACGTGTCGGGCGCGGTGCGCGTCGTCTACGGCACGAAGCCTTATGACTACACCGTCCCGTTTTACAACGAGAGCCGCGCCACCGTCTCCGTCTCGACGCCGCTCTACTACATCATCCCGCCGCAGTGGACTGACGCGGTCGAAGTGCTCGCCGCGCACGGCGTCCGCATGCAGCGTCTGGCCGAGCCTGTGACAATCGAAGTCGAAAGCTACCGCTTCTCGGAGGTGAAATGGGCGAGCGCGTCGTTCGAAAACCGCCTGCCCGTCTCGCAAAAGAACCAACTCGTGCGCGAGAGGCGCACCTTCGCGGCGAATTCCGTCGTCGTGCCGCTCGCGCAGGCCGCGGGGCGTCTCGTCGTCAACCTGCTCGAACCGGATGCGCCCGATTCTTTGCTCTACTGGGGCTTCTTCAATACGATTTTCGAGCAGAAGGAATACGGCGAAGGGTACATGCTGGAGAAACTGGCGCGCGAGATGTTGGCGAAGGATGAAAAATTACGACAGGAATTCGAGCGGCGCGTGGCAAACGACCCGCCTTTCGCCGCAAGCGCGCGCGAACGGCTGCGCTTCTTCTACGAGCGCTCGCCCTACTACGATCCGCTGATGAATCTCTACCCGGTCGGGCGCGTAACCACGCCGCTCAAGGCGCGGCTCGCGGATTTCCGCTAAGTCTGTGGATTTTCGTTGAGACTGCTTGAAAGTGAAAAGGGATGCGGTTCAGTTAAGACCGCATCCCTTTTCTCAAGTTTTGTAATGCTCGTGCCGGTCTGACTAAACCGTGCGTCTGCCGGTCAACAGATTGACCACGAGCACGATGAGAGCCACAACTAAGAGCAGATGAATGAGACTGCCGCCAATGCCGCCGAGCAGCCCGAGCAACCACAACACCAGAAGCACCACCAGAATTGTCCACAACATGTTCACACTCTCCTTAGCAAAAGTTTGATGTCAAATCTCCCGGTTCATTGTGAACCCGCCTGCACTCTCTAGTGCAATGAGCATGCCAACCCTGGCAGCGGCCTTCCGGTATAAACATAAAGCCTTGTAATTGATAACTTTGACTGTTTAAAGGTATCAACGTGCCCGAAATAAGCAGCCACGGCGACGCGCCTCTTGTATGGAAATGCGCCGCACGACGGCCGTTGCTTGTGTTCTAAATCAGAGCAAAGCATCGAAATCAAATTCAAAGAGGCGCGCGGCGGCAACCTCCCCTGATTTTTTTATCATCGGAGAGAAGTGGAAGTTGAATTTGGTTTCGGTATTCGCCGTTGAGATATATCGAACATTGCGGCCGACACAATTTAAAGACATTTGGCTGGACTTACGGCGCGGGCGGATGCTAGAGTGGATATCAGGTTAGCGGCCGCTCCCACCGCGTCCGGAAGTAGATAGGCTCCTACCGCACATACCGCGAGTTGGCCTTCTTAGTCAGTTTCGTTTCCTCTGTAAATAATTTTAGATTCTTGATAGCTCACAGCGGCGCACGGTCGTTCCCCTGAAAAACCGACCTGCCGCTAACGGAGAAATTCTAATGCCTTTTTCACGTCTGCTCCCCCGCACACAAAAGACGAGCCTCACGCTCGTCGGCATCGGCGCGATCTCGACACTGCTTGCAATCGTCATCTTCCAGACCTTTTACTTCGCCCGCCAGCCCATCGTGCAGAATGTCAACTACACGGAACTTCAAGCGTTGACGAATGACGCCGCCGCCAGGTCTCTGCTGGTCGAAGGCGAACTGATGATCATCGAGAAAATTGACGGCACGCGCACACAGGCCATCGTCACCAACGCCGTCGCGCAGCAGGGGATCATCGGCGTCTTTGAGCAGAAGAAACTGCCCGTCGTCTTCAACACGATGCAGCCTGGGCGACTCGCCTCCGCGCTGAACTGGATCATCGCGCTGCTTACGCTCGCCGTGATCGCTTTCGTCGGCTGGCGCATGTACGCCAGCATGAGCGGCGGCCACGGCGATTTTGAATTGACCGACGCGAGCGGCTCACAGAAGGCGACCTTCGCCGACGTGGCGGGTGTTGACGAGGCGAAAAACGAGTTGGCCGAAACCATCGAATTTTTGCGCGACCCGCTCCGCTTCGGCCGTCTCGGTGGGCGCGCTCCGCGCGGCATCCTGCTCTCAGGCCCTCCGGGAACGGGCAAGACCCTGCTCGCCCGCGCCGCGGCCAACGAAGCTAACGTGCCTTTCCTGTCCGTTTCGGGTTCGAGCTTTCAGGAAAAATTTGCCGGGCTAGGCGCGGCGCGCGTCCGCCGTCTCTTCGCGCGCGCGCGCAAACTCGCGCCCTGCGTCGTCTTCATTGATGAGATAGACGCGCTCGGTCGTCGTCGTGGCCGCAGCGGTGATTCCGCCTCCGCCGACCAGGATCAGACGCTCAACCAACTCTTAATCGAGATGGACGGTTTCAAACAACTCGAAGGCGTCGTCGTCATCGCCTCGACCAACCGCCCTGACATACTCGATCAAGCCCTGACGCGCCCCGGCCGGTTCGACCGCGAGATCGCCGTCAACCTCGCCGACGCCCGCGGACGCGAAGAAATCCTGCGCGTCCACGCACGCAAGCTGACTCTCGCCCCCGAACTCGAACTCAACTGGATCGCGCGCGGCACGCCCGGTTTCTCCGGCGCAGACCTCGCCAACCTCTTGAACGAGGCCGCTATCGCCGCCACCCGCCACAACGCCGACTCCGTGCAACGCGAGCACGTCGAATACGCTCGCGATAAGATTTTGATGGGCGCGGAACGCCATGGCTTTATGATGGACGAAGAGGAACGCTACGCGACGGCCGTCCACGAGGCGGGGCACGTCGCCGTCGGACTCGACGTGAAGCACGGCGATCCGATTCACAAAGTCTCGATCCTTCCGCGCGGGCGCGCTCTCGGCGTCACCCAATCCCTGCCCGAACGCGACCGCTTGATGAAGAAGCGCGAATATCTCGAAGATCAAATCGCCCTGCTCCTCGGTGGTCGCGCGGCCGAGCAGATTCTTCTGGAGACGATGACGGCGGGCGCGTCCAACGACATCGAACGCGCCGTCGAGATCGCGCGTAAGATGGTTTCGGAGTTCGGCATGAGTCCGCTCGGGCCGATTCACCTCGGCAAGCCGGAAGACCCGCACAGCCAGTCTCTCCTGGATCGCGTCGAGCATGCGACGAACGACATCATCAATGCGCAGATGGCGCGCGCCTGCGAGATCGTCGAAGCGCGCCGCGAAGAGATCATGCGGCTCACGGACGGACTGATGGCGCGCGACACGCTCGACTCCGAAGAGATTCAGGAGTGCTTCGGCATTAAGGCGGCGAGCCGGGCGGCTTAAAAGCTCAAGTCGTAAACGTAAAAGCGGAAGGCAGCCGGGAGCAGTCAGATGTTCTCGGGCTGCCTTCCGCTTTTGTCATACGATCCAAGCGACTCCCGCCGCACGCCTGCAAGTTTCTACGCGCGGTCTCGTCGCTTGATTGTCCGGCGCATCTCCTGTAATTTTTGCGTGCGAAAACAAGTTAATTTCACCGCCTGACTCTGACTCCCGAACGCTACTTCGATACGGCAATGACTTATCCCGGCGTCGCACGTCTGGAATTACCGATCCTGCAAGAACTCGTCGCGACCGGCGGGGTGGACGACGTGCGTTACCTCTACGAACGCCTCGTCGCCTACTTCCCGCAGATTGACGGCGCGACGCACAAGGCCGAGAGCAACGGCGAACTCCGGCAGTGGAAACGGCACGTTCAGCGCGCCGGGCGCGAACTCGCCGACAAGCGACAGATAGATCGCCGGCGAGGGTTGTGGACGATCACGCCGCAGGGGCGCAAGCGTATCGAGGATGAAGCGCCGAGTTTCTCATTCAATGTCGAGGCCGTGCCGCCGCCGGCCGGGGCGGCAGCCCTCTCGCACGCCGATGTCCAGCAGATGCTCATAGACATCGGTCGCGTGCTCGGCCATCACGCGGAGAGCGAGTTCGAGTATTACGACGTGGTGTGGCGCGCGAGCGAGACGAGTCCGCGCCTGAGCCACATCTTCGAGGTGCAACGCAAGGGCAACGTTGATGCCGCACTGGCGAAACTCAAACGCGCCTACGAGTCGCAACGCTCGCAACCTTTCCTGATCGTTGCGAGCGAGCGCGACACGAACCGCGCCAACCTCCAGATGAGCCTGGCGCGCACGGGGGCGTTCCACGAGATCGGGCGGGTCACAAAAATTCTGAGTTTTGAACAACTGCACAGGCTTCACCGCGCTCTCACGTCCGTCGAAGACCTGCTCGCGGAGTTCATCGAGCGATGATGATCGGCACACCCCTCCGCCAGCAATATCTCGACATCAAGCGTCGCCACCCGGACGCCATTCTCCTCTTCCGCATCGGCGATTTCTACGAAGCCTTCGACGACGATGCGCGCCTCATCGCGCGCGAACTCGGCATCGTGCTCACCTCGAAACCGATGGGTCGCAGCGTTCGTGTCCCGCTCGCGGGCGTGCCCTATCACAGTCTCGAACGCCATCTTGCCACGCTTATCGCGCGCGGCCATCGCGTCGCCATTTGCGAACAGCTCACCGCCGCGCCCGTCAAAGGCGAAGCGGCGGGGCGCGGCCTGATCGAGCGCGACGTGGTGCGTGTCGTCACGCCCGGCACGATCATCGAACCCGGCCTGCTGCGCAGCAAAGTCAACAACTATCTCGCAGCCTTCTGCACCGACGGCCGCCGCGCTGGCATCGCTTACGCTGATGTGACGACGGGCGAGTTTGCAGCGACGGAACTCGAAGCATCTGCCGCCATTCCCGAACTCCAACGCCTCGCGCCATCGGAAATACTCGTCCCGCGCTCTCTGGAAACTTCGGACGCGGACTTGCCCGGCTTCATCACGCGCTGCAACGACGATTACTTCGCCGCGCCCATCGCGCGCGGCGCGCTGCTCAACCATTTCCAGACGCGTTCGCTCGCGGCCTTCGGTCTTTCCCGCACGCCGCTCGCCGCTTCGGCCGCCGGGGCGATCATCGCCTACCTGCGCAACACGCAAGGCGCGGCGGCCGGACAGTTGACGCGTTTGACGAGTTACCACACGGGCAATTTCATGCTGCTCGACGCGCAGACGCTTCGCTCGCTGGAGATTTTCGAGAGCCACGGCGGCGCGCCCTCTCTGAACTCGACGCTCGATGCGACGCGCACCCCGATGGGCGGCCGACGCCTGCGGCAATACCTGCGTCAACCTTTGCTCGACGTGACCGAGATCATGCGCCGCCATGATCAGGTGGCGTGGTTCGCCGAACACGCAAAGGCACGCGCGGAACTCTTCGCCGCGTTTGAATTCATACACGATCTCGAACGCCTGTCCGGTCGCGCGCGCGCAGGCGTGGCGACGCCGCAGGAGGCGCTCGCGCTCGGCCAGAGTCTTGAGACGCTTCCGCGCGTGCGCGCGGTCTTGCAGCAGGATCAAAACAGATTCGGCGTGCTGCTGGCCGCGTTCCCGGCCTGTACAGAGGCGGCGCGCGTCATACGCGAGGCGGTCGCCGACGAATTGCCGAAACGCGGCGAAGGCCGGGGCATCATTCGCCCGGGGTTCTCGGACGAACTCGACAAGCTGCGCGAGTTGTTGCGCAACGGCAAAACTTACCTCGCGGAGATGGAGCAGCGCGAACGCGCCCGCAGCGGCATCAAGAGCCTGCGCGTCGGCTATAACAAGGTGTTCGGCCACTACATCGAAGTGACGCGCCCGAATCTTCATCTCGTCCCGGAAGGCTACACACGCAAGCAGACGCTCGCGCAGGCCGAACGCTTCGTCACGCTCGAACTAAAAGAGCATGAATCGCTCGTCGTGAACGCGCAGGAGCGCATCGGCGAACTCGAAACGAACATCTTCCGGCAAGTCTGCGCCGAGATCGGGCGCAACCGCGAAGAGATACTAGCCGCCGCCTCGACAATCGCGCATCTCGACGCGGTAGCCTCGTTCGCGGAGATCGCCGCGCAGTTCAAATACGTCCGTCCCGTTATGTCCGAGTCACCTGTCCTGCGCATCACGGCGGGTCGCCACCCGGTGATCGAAAGGATGTTCGCCGAAGGGACGTTCGTCGCCAACGATGCGAAGCTCGGCGGTGAGAATGCTCCTGAAATCGCTTTGATCACGGGGCCGAACATGTCAGGCAAATCAACCTACCTACGGCAGACCGCGCTCATCGTCCTGATGGCGCAGGCGGGAAGTTTTGTCCCGGCAACTCACGCGACGGTCGGACTCTGCGACCGTATCTTCACGCGCATCGGTTTGTACGACCGGCAGGGCAGCGGCGAGTCTACGTTTATGACCGAGATGGTCGAGACGGCGCAGATACTCCACCACGCCACCGAGCGCTCCCTGATCCTGCTCGACGAGCTCGGCCGCGGCACTTCGACCTACGATGGCCTCGCCGTCGCCCGCGCCGTCGTCGAATACATCCACAATCACCCGCAGCTTCGCGCCAAGACTCTCTTCGCCACTCATTACCACGAACTGACCGCGCTCGCCGCCCTGCTCCCGCGCCTCGAAAATCTACACGTCGAGATTGCGGAAGAGGGAAGCGATCTCGTCTTCCTCTACAAGATCAGCCCCGGCAGCGCGGAGCGCAGTTACGGCGTCTACGCTGCCAGGCTCGCGGGGCTGCCGCGTCCCGTCGTCCGCCGCGCCGAAGAGTTGCTCGGCGAATACGAAGCGCAGGGTGGCGAGCGTCCATTGCCGGCGGAAAGCGCGAAGCAACCCGCGCAAATTCACCCGCGCGACCGCGAGGCCAAAGTCATTCAGGCGTTATTGCAACTAGACCCGGACGCGCTCGCGCCCGTCGAAGCCCTGATGAAACTTTTTGAATTGAGGCGGCTGGCGGAAGACTCTGCGGAAGACGAGCAGGGCAAGGTCAGGGCGATCCGCACGGCGTAGGAAAACGATGAAGGAGGAACGCGGAACGATGAACTGAAAAGAAGTAAATGGTAAATAGTAAATGGTGAATGGAGGAAGAGAGTCTTAATCCATTCACCATTTACTATTTACTATTCACCGCTGTTACTTCCGCGTTCCTCCTTCATCGTTTCTTTTCACACCGGGTCTGTGTGGATTTGCACTTTGGCGCGGGGTATTTCGGCCTCGATGGTTCGCAGGACGCGGACTGAGGCGGCGTGCGCCTCTTCCAGTGTCTGGTGGCGTTCCACTTCCAGATGCAGGTCAATGAATTTCTGCGAGCCGGAGCGGCGCGTGCGTAGGTCGTGAAAGCCGAGCACGCCCTCATCGCGAAAGCGTCCGACGATCTCTGCGACCTGCGCGTCCACCTCCGGCGGCAGACGCCGATCCATCAACACCTCCACGGATTCGCGCCCGACGGCGAGCGCGGCGACCAGAATATAGATCGAGATTGCGACGGAGATGATGGGGTCAACAATAGTCCAGCCGGTGAAATAGATAAGCGCGAGCGTGAAGAGCACCCCGCCGTTCGTCCACACGTCGGAGGCGAAATGCACTGCATCCGCCGACAGGGCGGGCGAATCGGTAAGCCTTGCCACGCGCCGCAAACGCGCCACCAGAGCGTAACTGACGAGAATGGCGATGACCATCGTCGCCACACCGATTGTCTCGGACTGGGTCGGGTGCGGGTAGATCATACGCTTGATCGCTTCGTAGATCAGGAACAGGCCGGAGAAGGAAATGACTGCCGCTTGAAAAAGTCCGGCGAGCGACTCGGCTTTGCCGTATCCGTAAGCGTGATCATCGTCGGGCGGGCGCGCGGCGGCGCGCACGGCGAAGTAGTTGATTGACGATGCGAAGATGTCCATCGCCGAATCGAGGAGCGAAGCCCAGACCGCAATCGAACCCGTCAGCCAACCCGTCCCCGTCTTGAGCAGGATGAGAAAAGCCGCGGCGAGGATGGAGAGCCGAGCGACGGAGTTCTTCAGGGTCGCCTCTCTGGCCTGCGCGCCGGTGTCTCGTGTGGGTGGGACTGACATTGTTTAGTGCTTACGTACTGACAAACATTTGCCGTTCACAAAATGATGTTCGAGCGTGCTCGTTGACAACTTTAACGCCCGAGCGCCTCCGGTCGCTCGGAAACCTCTTCGATGGCGCGACTGCGCGAGCGCACCGTGACCGTCGCCACGCCGGCGAAGATGAGCGCGGCGGCGAGCCAGGTGCGCGAGTTCAAACTCTCGCCGAGGATGAACGGCGCGACCGCGAACGCGATGAGCGGTTGCAGGTAGATATAGATGGCGACGACGCTCGGCGCGACGCGCCCCAAAGCCCATGCGTTCAAGTAGTAGGCGGCGACTGTGGGGACGACGATGATGTAAAGCATCGCGAGCCAGACGCCCGGCGGCACGGCCGCGAATGAAATTTTCGACAGGTGATAGCCGCCGATAGGCAGCGTGATCAGACTGCCGAAGATGAAAATCCAGGTGATGACGGTCAACGCGCCGTAGCGTTTGATCATGTACTGCGAGATGGCGATGTATGCACCGTAAGACAAAGAGTTGAGGAGCAGGATGAGGTTGCCGATGTTCGTCTCGCGCGAAAAGCTGGCCTCGGCCGGGTTGATGAGATAGACAACGCCGCAGGCCGCCAGCAGCAGGCCGACGGCGACGCGCCAGGAACCGCTCTCGTAGCCCAGCACGACGCTGACGAGGAGCGTAAAGATCGGGATCGTCGTGCCGAGCAGCGCGGAATTGATGACGGTCGAGAGTTCGAGACCTTTGACGAAGAGAAACTGGTTGAGGACGACGCCGAGCAGGCTGTAGAGCACGAGCCGCGCATAGTCGCCCTTGCATTCGATGCGGGGGCTTTCGGTCGCGCGGCGGATGAGGATAAAGGCAATCGCTGCGCCGACGATGCGGAAGGTGACGAGACCCGTGGCGGGAAGCGCGCGCAGGACAATCTTACCGACTATCGGCCACGTACCGAAGATGAGTTGCACGGCGATGAGCGCGCCGTGCGGTTTGAGACTCGTTGACTTGAGCGACGCGTTGGTGGCGTTCATGTGAAAGAGCGTTCAACCCTTTGCCCGTCGGATATGGCGGATGCGACTTTCAGAGCATGAGCAATAGCGGATTTTCCAGCATCTTCTTGAAAGTTTGCAGGAACTTCGCGCCCGTCGCCCCGTCAACGATGCGATGATCGCAAGACATCGTGACGCGCATCAACTGGCGCACGACGATCTCGCCATCTCGGACCACGGGCTTCGCCCCCATCGCGCCGACGGCAAGAATAGCCGCCTCCGGCGGGTTGATGATCGCCGTAAATTCGTCTATGCCGAACATGCCGAGGTTACTGACGGAGAAAGTTGCGCCCATGTATTCGTCGGGCTGTAGTTTGCGCTCGCGCGCGCGCCCGGCCAGTTCGCGAACCTCGCGGCTGATCTGCCCGATGGACTTACGGTCGGCCGCGCGCACGATGGGCGTAATCAAACCTTCGTCAATCGCCACGGCGACGCCTACGTCCGCGCGCTCGTAATAGCGGATAGTCTTATCCTGAAACGAAGCGTTGACCTGCGGGTGTTGGACGAGGGCGGCGGCGGCCACCTTAATGATGATGTCGTTGATGCTGACCTTGTTCTCCTGATCGAGACCGTTGAGCGTCGCGCGTAGTTCGGCGGTGCGATCCATCTCGATCTCGGTGGTCAGGAAGAAGTGCGGCACGGGGCCGACGGACGAGGTGAGGCGACGCGCAATGGTGGCGCGCATGGTCGAAACCGGCTCGTCGCGATAAGGCGACGCCCCTTCGACTGCCGGTTGCTGCGGCGCGGGTTGCTGCTGTGGGGCGCGCGCTTCGGCCGCGCCCGACGGAGCTTGTTCCGGCTGTGTGCGCGCCAGCGGTGTGTCGGCTTGCGAAGGCTTCTGTCCGGCGTTGATGGCGGCCTGGATGTCGCGTTTGACGATGCGCCCGCCGGTGCCGCTGCCGGTGAGCGACTTGATGTTGATGTTCGCCTCGGCCGCCATGCGCGCGGCGATGGGCGAGACGACGACGCGCCCGCCCGCGCGTTGCCCGTTGCCCGAAGCATCGTCATCCTTTGCACCCGCCGCCTGCTCGGAAGTTTTGGCGGGGGGGATTTGTGCGCCGCCGCTCGAAGGCGTGCCGCCCTCGTCGCCCTTGAGCGGCGCGCCCTCGATGGTGGCCTGCGTGCGCGCGCCTTCAACGACGACACCGGCCAACTCTCTCTGCGCGCCGTCCTGCCCGGCCTCCACGTTCTCCTCGATGCTCTTTTTATTGGCTGCGGCGGCCTCGCCCGATTCGGCGGCCGAGACGAGCGCGGAGATGTCTTCGTCGGCCTCGCCGATGATGGCGATGACCTGCCCGAGCGGCACGGTCGCTCCGGCTTCGACGAGAATCTTGCGCAACACGCCCGTCGTCAGAGCCTGCGCTTCCATCGTCGCTTTGTCGGTGTCAATTTCGGCGAGCGGTTCGCCGACGCTCACCTTGTCGCCCTCGTTCTTCAACCAACGCGCCAGTTGCCCCTCTTCCATCGTCGGAGAGAGCTTCGGCATGACCACCTGAGTTGCCATCTTAATTAGTCCTTTGTCAGTTGTCCGCGGTCAGTTGTTCAAGTTCATATTTAGTAACTTGCGTGGTCGGCACGAAACAACGGACGACTGACCACGGACAACTGACAGCTTCTTACAAATATGAAACTTCGCGCACGGCGGCGACGATCTTCGCCACGTCAGGCAGGGCGAGCTGCTCAAGGTTCTTGGCGTAGGGCATGGGTGCGTCCGCGCTGGAGATGCGTTTGACGGGCGCGTCCAGATAGTCGAAGGCGCGCTCCATGATCTGCGCGCTGATCTCCGCTCCGACCCCGCAGAAGGCGTGCGATTCTTCGACGATGACGACGCGGTTCGTCTTCTGCACCGAACGGATGATCGTGGCGATGTCGAGGGGCCGGATCGTGCGCGGGTCAACCACCTCGACGCTCACGCCCTCTTTCTCCAACTCTTCCGCCGCCTTGAGCGCGAGCGGGACGGTCAGCGAGCGCGCGACGATGGTCGCGTCCGTGCCCTCGCGCTTGATGTCGGCCACG
>DATHAZ010000137.1:0-13356 GCA_035296445.1 Pyrinomonadaceae bacterium
CGAGAGGAAGATTCATACACCTCTCGCGCCGTTGCGCCTTTTAGTTTTCAACCACGCTGCGTCCGCGCCGTCAGTCCATGTCGAGCGGGTTGCGATAGGGAACGTCTTTATCCTTCTCGGCGCGCTTCATGGCCTCGCGAAACTTCTCTTCAAGGATGCGCTCGCGGTCTTTGAGCGAGCCGAGTTCCTGCGCGAAGATTTGGTCGCGCGTCTGCTTCTGCCGCTCCATGCCCTTCGCCATCTCCTCGAACGAGGCGATGGGCTTGGTCTTCTCTTCGTGTGAGATCAGTGCGCCGGTCTGCGCGTCTATGATGAGCGTGGATTCGCAGCAGGGGCAGATGAGTGTGAAGCGTGGGGTATCCGTCACGGCCAGACTCCTTCGTCCGAAAATACGCTCGCGCCGACGGGGCGCGCCCGCGTGCAAAGTATAACACTTCGCGCGGGCGCAGGCGGCGGGCGACAAAAGAGGAAGGCGACAACCGAGCGCGAAGTCGTCAACGCGCCCGCAATTGTCGCCTTCCTCTTTTTACTTTCGCTTAACGCCGGCTTCGCTTACGGCGTGACGGCGTCTTTAACCGCGCCGCCGACTTTCTTCGCGCCGGAGACGGTCTTCTCACCTACCTTCTTCGCGCCTTTCACTACCGGGCGTCCCACATCTTCGGCTTTGTCGGCCGCGCCGCGCCCAACATCCTTAGCCTTGTCGGCCGCACCGCGCCCCACGTCCTCGGCTTTATCCGCAACGCCGCGCCCCACGTCCTCGGCCTTGTCCGCCGCGCCGCGACCCACGTCTTCCGCCTTGTCGGCGACAGCCCCGGCGGCATCGGCCACGGCATCACCCGTCGCCGTCAATGCCCTGTCAACTTCACTCTCCGGCAGGTCGCGCACCCGCCCGCCCGACGTGTAGACGCGCGCCGTGCGTTTGCCGGTTCGCGTGTCGGTCGTGACTACGACTCTCTCGACGCGCGGGTTGTTTCTGAAAGTGCGCGTCTGGGTACGCATGCCGTCCGTTTCGGTCGTCACGACTTCGCCGTCGGTCATCGGCGCGCCGGTCATCGGCGACGCTCCGGTCGCGGCGGTCGTATTGGCGTTCATCGCGTTCGTGTTCCCCGCATTAGTGTTATCACTACCGCCACAACCGGCAGCCAAAATTGACAGAGCCAGCGCACACAGCCCTACTGTTAAACGTTTACCCACTTTTATTTTCCCTCCATTTTAACCAGAGATGTCTTTAACTGCCCCGATTCAAGCGCAACCGACGTGCCATGCGCCGCCACCCACGCACACCGGGTTTCTTAGCAAAAGCCGCATGCTTCCCGCGCGCAGTTTGGCATTGTGTACGATGCAGATGCAGCGCGTCCTTTATCCGTACTTGGCAGCGCACACGGCTCACTCGGCTATCTAATTGGTTATTTGATCTTTTCCAGCAAGTACCAGGACATGTAAGTCCCATACTTTTCCCGCAACTCTATGCGCCGCCAATCCTGTCCCGTGATGATCCTGCGGCATGTGGGCGCGGCGCAGCGACACTCCATCCGGTAGGTGTCGTCGTCGGTCATCGCCCAGTCGTGCGTCAACTCTTCACCGGCCATGATGTCGCGCATGGCGACGAAGACGATCTGCCCGCGCACGCCGATGTTCGGTTCGCACGAGTGGTTGCTGTAGATCATGCTGCCCTCGCGTTCGCTCTCGGCGAGCGGGCCGATGAAGAGGTCTTCGCCGATCTGTATCTCCGCCGGGCCGAGCACTGGCTCCACCTCTGCGAGCGTGCGCCGGTCGAAGACATGCCCGCCTTTAACCGCGACGATCTCATCTTTCGTTATCGCCTCGACCGCGAACAGACCGCGGCCGTGAATGCGGCTCTCCCTGACGACCGCTTTCGGGGAGATGTAAGACAGGTTCATCTTGATTTAACCCGGCGCGTGGCGACTTTTGCTCACGCGTTCTAAATCTTCGCGGAACGAATAGACGGAGACGCCGCCCTGTGTGCCGTGAATAAAGTTTCCGTCAGCGTCGAGATAGAGGCAGAACGGCAGGGCGCGCGCGTGAGACATGTGGCGCGCGCCGATGGCGTTAATCTCCGGTTCGGGGCGGTCGCAGTTGGAGGCCAGGCAGACGAAGTGTTCGTTGAGCAGAGAGGCGACGGAAGTTTGCGGGATGATGCCCTCGACCAGGGCGCGGCAGTTCCCTCAAGCGTAGCGGCCATACTCGATGAAGACGAACTTCCCTTCGCGCTTCGCCTCGGCAAGCGCGTCGGCGAGACGCGTGTGCCAGCGCACCGCGCCGCGGTCGTCGAAATGTGGGTGCGAACTCTCGCGCCTGTCGTCAGTCATTTTCGTGTTCACCTTTCTCGAATCGCGCCTCGGCGAGCGCGCCCCGGCGCATCCCTCGTTCGAGCGTCAACTGCGGGTAAGACTTCGGCTCGGCTTGCGTCGCGGTGAGTTCGAGCAGTCGCTCGGCCTCAAGGATTGACTCCTCCGCGCCTTCGATCTCGACGAATTGCCCGAACGGCAATTCGTCTATCACGACTTCGACGCCCGCCACCAGCCAGGTCTCCCTGCGCTTCTCGTAAACGGCGGCGGGCGTGTAGCCGAGCGCGTCGAGGATGGCGGCGAGCGCTTCGGGGTCGGCCACCTCCGTCTCGTCTTCGCGCCGTCGCTTGATACCTGACGAACCGGCCATACTCTCTTTGAAAGTAAAGACCGAGCGGCCGCCCCGCACACGCCGCAGGCGCAGGACGCGATTGCCGCCCTCAAGTCCCGGCCCCGCGTACAAAGTATTCTCTTCAAATTCCTCGCCGCGCGCCTCAGCCCCTAAAGAGCGCAGACGCGCGCGTAAACTCGCCGCCTCCGCCGAACTTATCCGGTACTTTTTCTCTATCTCAGTGCCCATAAGAATTTGTCCATTGTCAGTCGTCCGTAGTCAGTTGTTTCCGTCCGGTCGAAGTTGCAACTCTTATCTTCAGTCAGTTTTCGGCGTATCATGAACAACTGACAACGGACAACTGACCACGGACAGCCTTCAACTCTGCCTGAGCCAGCGCACGACTTCGGGGAGGCTCGCGCTCTTGCCGTACATCAACATGCCGACACGATAAATGCGCGCCGCCACCCAGACCAAAAGAACGACGCTCGCCAAGCCCACACCGAGCGAGAGCGCGATCTGCCAGAAGGGCGGCTGCTCCGTCACGATGCGAACGAGCATCGTGATCGGCGAGAAGAACGGCGCGACCGAGACCCAGAAGGCGAAAGACGAGTTCGGATTGCGGATGACGGGGAACGCCAGGTAGATGCTGATCACGGACAGGAAAATCACGGGCAACGCCATCTGCCCCGCCTCTTTCTCCGTCGTCACCATCGCCGCGACGAGCATGTAGATCGTCGCGTACATCAGAAAACCGAGAACGAAAAACAGGAGCGCGTAGACGGCGAAAGAGAGCGGCAGGCGCGGCAGCGGCACGTCCATCCCCCGCCCCGCCAGCATCCCGACGCCGTAGAGCGCGAACGCGCCGAACGCCACCGCCCAGATCACATACTGTGTGATCGCGACCAGCGCGACGCCCACCAGTTTTCCCAGCATCAGGTGAAACGGTTTGACCGACGAGAACAACACCTCCGCCACGCGCGTCGTCTTCTCCTCCACCACCGACGAGAGGATGACCTGCCCGTACATCAAAATCGCCATGTAGATGAAGAGGCCGACGAACATCGCCACCCCGAAGCCGCCGCCGCTGTCGCGCTCCAGCCCGCCCTCGCTGACCTTCGTCGTCTCCAGCTCGATCTCTTTCGACAACTCGCGCACGCGCATCTGATCTATGTTCGCCTCGCGCAGACGTTGTTCGACGACGGCGCGGTTCAAACCGTGGCGCAGTTGCGAAGTGGTGATCGGGTCGCTCACGTTGCGCCCGTAATATTCCGCGCGCCCCTCCTCCAGAATCTTTTCGGGCAGCACGATGTAGACGCCCAACTCGCCTTTCCGCACGCGCGCGTTCAACTCGCCCTTGATCTCTTCGAGCGGACGCCCGCCGGGCGACACCTGCTCGACCTCGTAGTGCGCGCCGAGCGCCTTCGACACCTGGCTCATCTGCGCCTCTCGATCCGGCGCGGCGACGGCGGACGGCGGCTGATTCTTTCGCCCGCCGTTATCGCCTCTCTCCTCATCGCGGCTCGTCAGAATTGACTCGCGGACGCCTTCGTACATTTTCCCCGTGAGATCAACGACGGCGACCTTCGTCGCGTCGCCCGTCTTCATGGAGATAAGCAGGCCGGGCACGACGATGAATCCGATCATGATGAGCGGGCCGAGCACGGACGAGATGACGAAGCCCTTTGTGCGCAGACGCCCGAGATATTCGCGCCGGATGATGACAAGCAATTTCTTCATGCGCCTTCTCCCACCTGCTGCAAAAAGATGTCGTGCAAACTCGGTTCGACCTCTTCGAAGCGCGCGACGCGCGCCCCGCTCTCGACGAGGCGGCGCAGCAATTCCTGCGCATCCGCACGCTCGGCCAGCACAACTTCCACGTAGTCGCCGTAAGATTTGACGCCCGCCACGAGTTGCCTGTCTTCCAGCACGGCGTCGCCGCCCTCAACCCTCAGCGCGACGGCGCGCCGACCGAAACTGCTCTTCACTTCACGCAAACTCCCTTCCAACACCTTGCGCGAGCGGCTGATGAGGCAGATGTCGTCGCAGAGTTGCTCGGCCTGCGACATCATGTGTGTGGAGAAGATGATCGTGCGGCGTTCGGCCTTCAGTTCGAGCAGCACGTCTTTCATCAATTCGGCGTTGACGGGATCGAGGCCGGAGAATACTTCGTCGAGGATGAGCAGGTCGGGGTCGTGCATCACGGTGGTGATGAACTGAATCTTCTGCTGCATGCCCTTGGAGAGTTCGTCCGTCCTGTGTGTCTTCCACTCGGAGAGTTTCAGGCGTTCGAGCCAGCGGTCGAGGCGTGTCTCGGCCTCGCGCGCCGTTAGCCCTTTCAACTCGCCGAAGTAGCGCAACTGATCGCCGACGCGCATCTTTTTGTAGAGGCCTCGCTCTTCGGGAAGATAGCCGATGCGATCCTGCAAACGCTCGGACATCCGCTCGCCGAAGAGTTCGATGCGCCCCGTATCAGGCGCGAGGATGTTGACGATCATGCGAATGGTCGTGGTCTTGCCCGCGCCGTTCGGCCCGATCAAGCCGAAAATCCGCCCGGCGCGTACTTCCAGACTCAACTCGTCCACGGCCACGAACTCATCGAACTTTTTCGAGACGCGCTCAAGCGCGAGCGTTACACCGTTTTCACTCAAAAGCTTTCTTCACCCCCGGCGGACGCCTGAAGAAGCTGAGGACATGCGGGCGTCTTAAACTTATTTAACGACGCGTTGTATACGCAGGGCGTGCGGCGAAAGTTCTAAGGCTCGCGCCATGAACCCGCGCCCCCGATGGAATT
Organism: Pyrinomonadaceae bacterium; assembly: GCA_035296445.1. Taxonomy (GTDB): domain Bacteria; phylum Acidobacteriota; class Blastocatellia; order Pyrinomonadales; family Pyrinomonadaceae; genus JAIVJZ01. The sequence continues at coordinate 5,435 of DATHAZ010000137.1, forward strand.
CCGATTCAACTTCGCCGCGCTCGTTCGATCTTTCCGCGCGAAAATTTTCTCCCGCCTCCCGCGCGCCCTTTACGACTCAAGCACGATACGACGCGCCGAGACGATGTGCTCGAAGGCCAGCAACTCGTTGAGCGTCTCGTCGTCGAGCGGTGCGTCGGTTTCGATGACGGCCATCGCCTCGCCGCCGCGCTCGTGCCGGCCTAAATGAAAGCGGCTGACGTTGACGCCGTGCGCGCCCAGAATCGTGCCGACGCGACCGATGACGCCGGGCACGTCGCGGTTGCGCGTGACGACCATGTGCCCCGACGGAATCGCTTCGATGCGGAAGCCGTTGATCTCCGTGATGCGCCCGTCGCCGCCCGAGCCGCTTGCGTGGCCTGGACTCCTTGAGCCGAAAAGCGCGCCGGAGACGGTCTGCTCGCCACCCGCCGTCACGACGCGGGTTGTGACGGCGGGCAACAACTCGTGACCCGCGCCCCGCGTGTACGAAGTCGTCACGGCGATGCCGCGTTCTTCCGCTATGAGAAATGCGTTGACGACGTTGACGCGCGCGCTCATGTCGCGCAAAAGTCCCGCGAGAAAGGCGCGCGTGACGGGTGCGGCTTCCATCTCCGCCAGCTCTCCCGCGTACTCGATCCGCAACTCGCGCACCGCCTCGTCCAATAGTTGCGCCTGAAATCTCCCGAGGCGTTCGGCGAGGACGAGATAGGGCGAGAGCGTGTGCAACTCCTGCGCGCCGAGGGCGGGAGCGTTCACCGCGCCGCGCAGCGCGCCCGTCTGAAAGTAGTCGCGCATCTGCTCGGCAACCGTCACGGCCACGCCCTCCTGCGCCTCTTTCGTCGAAGCGCCGAGGTGCGGCGTCGTGATCACGCCGTCGAATTGCAACAGCGGATTATCCTGCGACGGCGGTTCTTCCTCGAACACGTCGAGCGCCGCTCCCGCCACGCGCCCCTCTTTCAACGCTTCGTAGAGCGCGCGTTCATCTATCAGGCCGCCGCGCGCGCAGTTGATGATGCGCACGTCGGGTTTCATGCGGGCGAATTCCCGCGCGCCGATGATGCCGCGCGTCTCGGTCGTGAGCGGCGTATGGACGGTGAGAAAATCGGCGCGCGCGCACACTTCTTCGAGCGACGCGAGTTCCAACTCCATGTCGCGCGCCTGCTCGGGCGCGACGAACGGGTCGAAGGCCAGCACCTTCATCTCGAACCCGCGCGCGCGGCTCGCCACCACGCGACCGATGCGCCCCAATCCGACCACGCCCAGAGTCTTACCGCGCAACTCGACGCCGACGAATTTCTTCCGCTCCCATTTGCCGCCCCGCAAACTGGTGTGCGCCTGCGGCACGCGGCGGGCGAGCGCGAGCAGCAGCGCGAGCGTATGCTCGGCGGTCGTCATCGTGTTGCCGTCGGGCGCGTTCATCACGATGATGCCGCGCGAGGTGGCCGCCGGAACGTCTATGTTGTCAACGCCCACCCCGGCGCGTCCGATGGCGCGCAGGCGCACTGCCTCATCCATCAAAGCGGCGGTCACTTTCGTTTCGCTGCGCACGACCAGCCCGTCGTAGTCGCGCACGATCTCGCGCAACTCGTCCGGCTTGAGTCCGGTGCGCTTGTCCACTTTGAAGCCGGCGGCGCGCAAAGGTTCAAGCCCGCTCTCGCTCACGTCGTCGGATACCAGAATCTTGATGTTGTCCATAAAGGGAGAATTATTAGGGAAAGAGATGGGAAGAATTGATTCATTGATTCATCGGTTCATTGATTCAATGAAGAAATCAAATATTGGATCAATGGATCAATGAACCGATGAATCAATTCCTTTTACATCGGCCCGCCGGAGTCTCTGCCGTCCGCCGTCCCGCCGCTGGTGTTGTCGGGCATGCCGTCGGGCGACGGCGCGGACGACGAATCGGACGCATCTGAAGTTCCGCCCTGCGAAGCGGCGGAGTCGGTCTGTGATTGTTGCAGGTCGCTCAGCGTGTCGCTGCTCGTGGCCTCTTCCTGCCGCGCGGCGTTCTGCGCGCCCGTGTCGGTATCCTCCGTGGCAGGGTTCGTCTGTTTGGCTTCGTCCATATTTTCTCCTTCTAAAAGAGCAGGTACATCGAGGTCAACAGCGACATCAGCGTCGCGGCATAGACGCCCGCCAGCACGTCGTCGGCCATGATGCCGAGACCGGCTTCGAGCGATTCGAGGCGGCGGATCGGGTAGGGCTTCCAGATGTCGAACATGCGGAACGCCAGAAATCCCGTGACGATAGCCCACGCCCCGACGCCGACCGGCAGGAACACGAAGGTCAATATCTGCCCGATCACTTCGTCAATCACGACCGCGCCGGGGTCTTTGCGCGACAGTAGAGATTCGCAACGCGTCGCCGCCCAGATGCCCGCAATCGTCATCAGGATCAACATCAGGAGCACGACCGTCGTGAGCAGGGAGACGAGCGGCGGCAGGCTCCACCCGCGCGCCTCCGCGTACATGAAAGCCTGCACACTCGCGGAGCGTGCCGCGAGATACAAACCGACGCCGACGAGCGACCCCCACGTGCCCGGCGCGAGCGGGATCAGCCCGACGCCGCAAGTCGCCACCGCCAGCGCGACGTAATCCTTCAGACTGCGGTCGCGCGGCGCACGCCCGATGAAGGCCGTCGTCAACACCGACGGGTTCAGTTCGTCGCTCGATTCTTTAACAACTTTCATAAGACAGTGACGGGTGACGAGTGACAAGTGACGAGCGAAGACAAGCTTTCTGTTTTAACTTGTCACTTGTCACTCATCACTTGTCACTGCTCTAAGATGCTTCCGATCAGGTCGTATTCATGCGCGCCGGTGATGCGGACGTTGACGAAATCGCCGGGGGCGGGCGTGAAGCCTTCGGGCGCGTCGTTGATCAAAACGACACCGTCAATGTCGGGCGCTTGCGTCTCCAGACGCCCCTGCCAGAGCAGGTCTGTCTCTTTGGCCGCGCCTTCAAAGAGGACGCGGCAGGTTTCGCCGATGCGCGCGCGGTTGCGCTTGAGCGAGATGCGGCGTTGCTCGCGCATCAGGCGGTCGCGCCGACGGGCTGCGACTTTCGGGTCAACTTTATCCGGTAGGTCGAAAGCGGGCGTGCCCTCTTCGTCCGAATAGCTGAAGACGCCGACGCGGTCGAACTCGACGCTCCGCACGAAGGCCAACAGTTCGTTGAAATCTTCTTCGGTCTCGCCGGGAAATCCCGTGATGAACGTGGTGCGCACGCCGATGCCGGGCACGCGCCGCCGGACGCGCTCGATCAGGCGTTCGAGGCTCGCGCGATTGCCGCCGCGACGCATCAACTTCAGCACGTTCTGCGAGGCGTGCTGCAAGGGCATGTCGAGATACTTGACGGCCTTCGGCTCCGTTCGCATCACTTCGAGGAAGAGGTCGCTGATGTGCGTCGGGTAGGTGTACATGACGCGCACCCATTCTATCCCGTCGAGCCGTGCGAGTTCGCGCAGCAGGTGCGCCAGACCGTCGGGCTGTTCGAGGTCTTCGCCGTAGCGCGAAGAGTCCTGCGCGACGAGAATGAGTTCGCGGACGCCGCGCGCCGCGAGTGCCTGCGCTTCGCTCACCACCGAGCCGAAGCGGCGGCTGCGAAAATGGCCGCGCATTTGGGGGATGAAACAGAAGGCGCACGGGCGGTCGCACCCTTCCGCAATCTTGATGAACGCGCTGTAACCGGGTGTGGCGAGCACGCGCGGCGTAGATTCATCGTAGAGATAAGTGGCGCTCTGGTTGCCGAGCGTGATGACGGGAAGCGAGCGCGTGTTCACCCGCTCGTCGCAGACTTTCGTGATGTCGTTAATCTGGTTCGTCCCGATGAAGGCGTCAACTTCTGGTATCTCCGCGCGCAGTTCGTCGCGGTAACGCTCGACCAGACAACCGGCAACGACGAGACGCGTGGCCTTTCCCGCGGTCTTCATGCGCGCCGCTTCGAGAATGGCTTCGATGGATTCCTGCTTCGCCGAATCAATGAAGCCGCAAGTGTTCACGACGAGCGTTTCGGCCTCGCTCTCGTCCGTCGTGATCTCGTAACCGGCGGCGGCGAGTTGACCCATCATCACCTCGCTATCAACCAGATTCTTCGGACAGCCCAAACTGATAAAGCCGATTTTCTTCATAACAAGCTGGCGAATGGTGAACGGTAAATGGTGAATGGAGAAAGCCTGTTTTCTACCATTCACTATTTACCGTTCACCATTTACCGTTCACTTTCTTTCTCTACGCGCCGCAGCCATTCTTCGATGCGGGCGGCTTCCGCATTCGTGAGTTCGTGTGCGCCGAAGCGGACGCGGTTATAAGAGCGTGTCAGGAGCGTCGCTTCGGGCATGCCGGTGGCCGCCGCGAATTCAAGCGGCGTCTCGTCAGGCGCACGCAGCATACCGCGCGACTCAAAAGCCCTGATCATGCGTTCGTAAAAGACTACGGATGAATAATTTTTCTTTTCGCGCCGCCCGAATTTCAGCAGCCCGGTCAAGTCCCAACGCCGCGCCCGCGCGACCAACAGCGCGAGCAATCCGACGAGCAAGCTCAATCCGGCGAGCAAGGGAACATTGATGCGCAACCCGTCGCCCGTCCCGCCCGCGCCGGTGGAGAATTGTTGCCACCAGGCGGCGAACCCTACGCGCAGTTCGGCGAAAGTTTGCCCCGCCGTCTGACGGTAGACGCCTAGATTGCTGCGAATGGATGTCGCGAGTGAACGCTGTTCCTGCTTATCATAAGCGACGACATATTGAATCCAAAATAGTTCGAGGGCTTCGGCATACTTGCCGAGCCGACCGCGCAAGAGGCCGCCCGCGTCGTTGTTGCCCGGCCGCCCGTCAACCGGCGTCGGGTCGAAAGTCATCCACGCGCCCGTGTCCGGGAAATAAACCTCGACCCACGAATGCGCGTCCGATTGCCTGACGGTGTACACGTCGGCCGCGTCGTTGTATTCGCCCAACTGGAAACCGTTGACGACGCGTGTGGCGACTCCGGCCGTGCGCAGCATCACGGCCATGGCGGTGGAGAAATATTCGCAATGCCCTTCGCGGACGCGAAACATAAAATCCGCCAGCGGGTCTTCCGCGCCGCCCGACTTTTGCTCCAGCGTGTAGCTAAAGTTTTGCTGGAAATACGACTCGATGACGCGCGCGGCGTCGTAGCGATTGCCGGAGCGCGTGCCGACGATCAAGCCGCGCGCGAGTTCACGGATGCGCGGGTCTAAATTGTCCGGGACGCGCAGGTAACGCTTCATCTCGTCCGGGTAGGGAGCGAGGTCGCGGCGCAGCCAATCGGCGGGCGGTTCGGTCGTGTCCGAATAGGCGCGGTAGGAGATGCGTTCCTGCGAATGATCGCGCGTCGTCAGGCTGCCCTCGCCGTCAATCCCGATGTAGGGCAGCGCGCCCTGTATGGCGACAGGGCGCGAGGCGATAAACAGGACGGGCGTGTCTATCGGTTCGACGAAGAAAGTCTGTGTCGTCAGGTTTTCCAGAGATTGCGTCGTGCCGAACTGAAAGAGGTTGCGCTCGTTGCCGCGCTTGTATTCCGTCTCCCGGCTCGACCTGCGCCAGGTGCGTCCACTGAACTCGTCGAGCGCGACGCCGCGCCAGCGCAGAGTTTGATGTCGCCCGGCCAGAGGGTCTTCGACGCGCACGCGCATCACGACGCGCCGGCTCTGTTGCAGGCGGCCGATCTCGCCGAGCGTCACCTCGTCGGAAAAGCCGACCACGCCGCTCAAGCCTCCGTCGGCACGCGCCAGAGCGCTCCCGCTGAAACGCGGCATGATGAAAAAGATCGGCAACGCGAGCGCGAAGATGAGTGCGAGCAGAGAGAGCGCGACGAGCGGCAGTCGGCGCGCTTCACGCGACGGCGTTTGTGCTGCCGTCTTTCTCGACAGACGGCTCAGCCAACGCGCGCGGGGCGCGGAGAGCAGTCGCGTCTCCTCAGTTTTGATGAGGCGGCGCGCCTTCCTGATCTCGAAGCAGACTACGGTGGAGAGCGCGCAGAAAGTGTAGAGCACGAGCGTCAGGATGAAGAGCGGGCTGACGCTTAAGCCCGCTGCAAGCAGGACTTCGAAAAACGAGATGAGATAGAGGAACAACCAATCGCGGTCGGCCTTGACCTGTGCGAGTTTGATGGCGGAGAGGAAAAGTATGAAGTGCGTGAGCGCGGTGATCCCTGCACGCGCCGGTTCATCCGGCCAGATTACGGAGGATTGAAATTTCCAGTCGAGATAGATCAGCGGGAGCGAAGAGACGACGGCGAACATCCCCGCGCGCTCGGACAGTTGCCAGCGCGTCCCCTCAAACTTCCATGCCGCCGCAAGCAGCAGGACGAACAACACGCCGAGCCCCGCGCCCATGCCGCCCGAGACGGCAAGCGCGAGCGTGCCGCTCGCGATCATCGCGTAGGAAGAGGTGCGGAAATAGGTGTCGAAAGTCATGTCTGTTTTGATGCGGGGGCGACATGCTCAGGAAGAGCGCGCTTTGTGTTTGACGATTTCGATCTCAAATAACCTCGGCCACATCTTGCCGGTGACAAACAGGCGTCGGCCCGCCTTGTCGTATGCGATGCCGTTCAAAACGTCTTCTTCGCCCGTCCGGTCTTTGACCGCGAGCAGCCCCGTGAGATCGATCCAGCCAAGAATTCTTCCCGTCTTCGGCTCAATGCGGGCGATGCGATCCGTCTGGTAGATGTTGGCGTAGATTTCGCCGTTGATATATTCGAGTTCGTTTAACTCATGAACAGGCTCGCCTCGATTCGTGACGTTGATCGTGCGAGTCGTTTGGAACGTGGAGGGGTCGAGAAAGCGAATTTTGTCTGTGCCATCGCTCATGATCAGGGATTCATCATCGTGCGTCAGCCCCCAACCTTCTCCGGTGTAGGTGAACTCACCCTGTTTTTGAAAAGTGTTCGGGTCGTAAATGAAGCCCTTCTGCTCCTGCCACGTCAGTTGGAAGACCTTGTTATGAAAGACCGTCATGCCCTCGGCGAAGTAATTGCGAGGCACGGAAATCTGTTTGATGATTTTGCCGGTCTTCAGTTCGACTTTGCGCAGGCTCGACTCTCCGTATTGCCCCGTGCTCTCCCAGAGCAGGCCGTCGTGGAAGATCAGCCCTTGCGTATAGGCGCGCCGGTCGTGCGGCCAAGAGTTTTTGATTTTATAAGAGTAAGTGGGAACATCCTGTGGCGTCGCCGGCGCTGCCGGTGATTGACCGGCGTTCTCATTTTGAGGCGCAATTTTCTGCCCCGTCGGCTCGGGCGCGGCGGGCATCCGTCGCCCGATGTCGGATGCGCTCGTCCCGCTCCCGCCGCACGCCGTAAACCAGAGAATGCAGGCCAGCAGAAAATTTCGGTATAGCTGTTTCTTCATCGAACACACCCCGACATTAAAGATGACGTGTCCTTGCCGTAAGTTCCTTGAGTTACCGAATATTTTCTCAGAGAGGCGCAAATTAGAAAAGCCCGCTCAAGACTTGACGCTTGAGCGGGCTTCCTATAATTAATCCGGCGACTTCCTACTCTCCCACGCAGCTACCCGCGCAGTACCATCGGCTCCAAGAGGCTTAACTTCCGTGTTCGGGATGGGAACGGGTGTGACCCTCTCGACAAAATCACCGGAAAACTTGAAAGAACGTGTAAAAGGGCTTGGACAATCGAATAGTGACACCAGGCTTTTCAAAAGTTGTGCGAAGCGAACCAAAGAATTTACTTGAAAGGTTTTGCCAGTCAGTAAATTTAATGGTCAAGCCTTGGGAACATTAGTACTGGTCAACTGAACATATTACTATGCTTACATTTCCAGCCTATCAACGTGGTGGTCTACCACGAGTCTCACTGGCAGGTCTAATCTTGGGTCTGGCTTCACGCTTAGATGCATTCAGCGTTTATCCATGCTCCACATAGCTACCGAGCGCTACCGCTGGCGCGA
>DATHAZ010000138.1:0-4565 GCA_035296445.1 Pyrinomonadaceae bacterium
AGTTGTCCGTTGTTTGTGGTTGGACAACTTGCGCGCTGAAAGTGGAAAACTTCAAGCCGGCCACGCGAGTACAACTGACGACGGACAACTGACCACTGACGATTTATGCATCAAGTAGAAGTCGCCACCACCCGAGAGACCCTGCTGGACAGCCCCGAAATGGTGCTGAACATGGGGCCGCAGCATCCTTCGACGCACGGCGTCCTGCGCGTCATCCTGAAACTCGACGGCGAGACGGTCATTGATCTCGACTGCGACATAGGCTATCTCCATCGCGGCATGGAGAAGATCGCGGAGCATCGTCTCTACCCGATGATCGCGCCCTACTGGGACAGGCTCGACTACATCGCCGCCGTCTCGAACGGCCTGCTCTGGGTCGAGACCGTCGAGCAGATGCTGGGACTTGAAGTGCCGCCGCGCGCGCACTACATACGCACCGTCCTGACCGAACTCAACCGCATCTCTTCGCACCTGCTCTGGCTCGCCACCCATGGTCTCGACATCGGCTCGTTTACAGTCCTCTTGTGGGCTTTGCGCGAGCGCGAGGAGATTCTGAAAATTTTCGAGCGGCAGTTCGGCGCGCGTCTCACCTGCCACGCGTGGCGCATCGGCGGGATGCCGAACGACACCTACGACGGCTTTACGGAAGACGTGACGCAGTTCGTCAACAACTTCCCGCACCGGCTGGCCGAGTATGAGACGCTCCTTTCGGAGAATCGCATCTGGCTCGGCCGCACGGTCGGCATCGGCGTCATCTCGGCCGAGGACGCCATCGCCATCGGTCTCTCCGGCCCGGCGCTGCGCGGTTCGGGCGTCGCGTGGGACATACGCAAGTCGCGGCCCTACGCCGCCTACGCCGACATGGAATTTGAAGTGCCCGTCGGCGAAAACGGCGACACGTATGATCGTTACCTCGTCAGGCTCGAAGAGATGCGACAGTCGCGTCTCATCGTGCAACAGGCTCTCAAGAAGATGCCGGACGGCCCCGTCAACGCGAAAGTGCCGAAGATCATCAAGCCCCCCGTGGGCGACTACTATCATTCGATTGAAGGGCCGAAGGGCGAGATCGGTTGCTATCTCGTCTCGGACGGTTCTTCCAGACCGGCGCGCGTGCGTGTGCGCCCGCCCTGCCTGATCAATTTGCAGGCGCTCAGGCAGATGTGCCTCGGTCATCTTGTCGCCGATGTCGTCGCCATCATCGGCACGCTCGACATCGTGCTCGGCGAAATTGATCGTTAAGAGTGACAAGTGACGAGTGACAAGTGACAAGTTAAAAACTAAAAACCTGTCTTCATCTCGTCACTCGTCACTTGTCACTTGTCACTGTTTTATGAAAGTTGTTCGCCTCGTCGTGCAGCAGATGACGCGCGAGCGGTTCGCGCCTTACGGGATTTTGCTCGACAGCCGCGGGTCGGTGGAGATTGACCTGGGAACGGGCGCGCCGAGTTTGACGGGTGCGACGAGCGAGCGGCGGCCGTTCGAGTTTCAGTTCATGGCGCGGCACAAGCGCACGATGCAGGTCTTTTCGCCGCTCGCGTCGTCGCGTTCGATCATCTGCGTCGCGCCGCCCTCCGAGCGGGACGCTCCGGCCGTCGAAGAGATCACGGCCTTTCTGGTCAACGGGGTGCTGCCCTACGCGTATCACAAGGGGACGTGGCACACGCCGCCCTTCGCCGTCGGTGAATGGTCTTCCTACCTCGTCGTTGACCGCGCCGGAACGCTCGACAGCGATTACGAGTTGGTTGATTTGAAGGCCGTCCACGACTGCACTTTCGAGATCGAAGTTTAGAATGATCTCCTCACATCAGGGTCAAACTGGAAGAGAGGCGGAGTAGATGAGCGCTGACCGCACTACCGAAATACTTAATTACCTGAGCGCGATTAGTCGCGACGTTGGCGAACTGCGCACGGAAATGAACGCTCGCTTTGATCGCCTCGAAGCCGAGGTGACTCGTATCGGGCGCGAGCAGCGTTCACAGGGGCAAAGACTCGACCGCATTGAAGGGATGTTGTTGATTATGCGCGGCGACGTTAGTGAGTTACAAGATCGCGTTGATACGCTCGAAGGTAAACAAGCCTAGTTAAAGAATCTTGCTATGGACATGCTCGCACTATTCGCGCCGCCGGAGTTAATCAACGGACTGCTGCTCAGGCTGGGGCTGGGTCGGGAGACGATCAATTACGTCGTGTGGCCGTTCATCCAGATCGGCGCGGTCGTAACGGGCGTCGCCGTCTGGGCGGCCTACGCGACGTACCTTGAGCGCAAGATTTCGGCCTTCATGCAGGCGCGCCTGGGGCCGATGCGCGTCGGGAAGTGGGGGCTGTTGCAGCCCATCGCCGACGCTATCAAACTCCTGACCAAAGAAGACCTCAAGCCCGACCGCGCGGACACTTACATCTTCTTCTTCGCGCCGTTCATCTCGGTGGTCGCGGCCTTCGTCGTCTTCGTCGTGATCCCTTTCGCGCCTGACTGGGGCGTCATCACGGACATCAACATCGGTCTGCTGTTCGTGCTCTCGGTCTCTTCGGTGGGCGTGCTCGCGCTCATCCTTGCGGGCTGGTCTTCAAACTCGAAGTACGCGCTGCTCGGCGGCCTGCGGTCGTCGGCGCAGATGGTGTCATACGAGGTGGCGATGGGCATGGCGCTCATCGGCGCGTTGATGTTCGCGCGCACGCTCTCCCTGTCGGGCATCGTCTCGGCGCAAGGGCTGGACTCCGTCTGGTACATCTTCTATCAGCCGCTCGGCTTCATCATCTTTCTCATCAGCGGCATCGCGGAGAACAACCGCGCGCCGTTCGACCTGCCGGAAGCGGAGTCGGAACTCGTCGCGGGTTTCCACACGGAATATTCCGGGATGCGCTGGTCGCTCTTCTTCATGGCTGAGTACGCGGCGATGATCGTCGTCTCGGCCATCGCCACCTCCGTGTTCCTCGGCGGGTGGTACTTTCCGTTCCTGTGGCGGCTCGGCGTGAACTACCCGAACCTGTTCGTCGCCCTGAGTCTCGTCGTCTTCCTCTCGAAGATGGCGTTGCTGCTCTACGTCTATTTCTGGCTGCGCTGGACCTTCCCGCGCTATCGCTACGATCAATTGATGGACTTAGGGTGGAAGTGGATGATCCCGGCCGCGCTCCTGAACATCACGCTCACGGCCATCGCGGTCTTCACCGTGCAGGCGCTCGACGGCTGGCGCGGCATGAACACGGTCGAATCTCTCGCGCGCGGCGTGAATTTAACGGGGACTGGCAAATTGATCATGATCGCGTTCGGCGTGCTCGGCGTGTTCGTCGCCGCCGGAATGCTCTCGTACATCAACCACGGCGCGCGCGACTTCAACTTGAAGAAGCAGCGCGTCGGTATCCGACTCGTCAGCCCGCCCAAAGGCCAGACCGCGGTGGCGAGCGCAGCCACGGCGACGGCGGAATGAAGAGTTTCAAGTTTCAAGTTTCAGGTTTCAAGTTAAAGAACCTTGAGCCTCGGTCTTGAAACTTGAAACCCGAAACTTGAAACTTAGGGGTGTTTATGCCGGAAGTTTATGTTCCAGAGGCGACTTGGAAAGAGAAGTTGAAGCGGTTCTTCCTGCTCGATCTGCTGTCGGGCTTGAAGCTGACGCTCAAGTTCAACGTCGGCGCGTTGACCGACAAGGATTCGGTGGCGGGCAAGGGGATTTACACCGAGCAATACCCGAAGGTGCGCGCGGAGGTTGCGCCGCGCTTTCACGGCGCGCCGCGCCTCAACATGGACCCCGAAACCTACGAGACGCTCTGCATCGCCTGCAACTTATGCGCGCTCGCCTGTCCCGAAGACTGCATTGACGTGATCGCGATGGACATCGAGATCGTCACGGCGGGCAAGGCGCGCAAGAAGAAGGTGCTCGACGAGTTTATCTTCGACACCTCACGCTGCATGTTCTGCGCGCTTTGCCAGGAGGCGTGCCCGACCGCCTGCCTCGAACTCACGCAGGAGTTCGAACTCGCCACCTATTCGCGCGCCGGGTTCGTCTGGAATCGCGAGATGCTCGAACAGGGGCGGGAAACCGTTAAATACGAAAAGTGATGAGTGATGAGTAATGAGTGATGAGCAAAAAGCTCTCACCGCTTATTACTCATCACTCATCACTCATCACTCATCACTATGACCTTATCCGGTTGGGAAGCGGCCTTCTTCTGGGTCTTCGCGATAGCGGCGCTGGTGGCGGCGTTGTTGACCATCCTCGCGCATAACGCCGTCCACTCCGCTCTGTTTCTCATCTCGACGCTCGTCGCGGTGGCCGCGCTCTTCGTGCTGCTCGGCGCGGAGTTCATCGCGGGCGTGCAGATTCTCGTCTACGTCGGCGGCGTGATGGTGCTCTTTTTGTTCGTCATCATGCTCGTCAACGTCGGCGCGGAAGAGCGTGGGGGCGAGATGCTGTTTAACCGCCCCGCGCAGGTGGCCACGAGCGCCGTCTTCCTCGTGCTGCTCTCGCTCGGCTTCATCTACGCCATCCGGCAGGGCTACGAAGGCTTGCTCACACGCGACAATCTGGTCACGCAAGAGCAACGCGCGGAGGCCGCGAACCGGCGGCACG
>DATHAZ010000139.1:0-1915 GCA_035296445.1 Pyrinomonadaceae bacterium
GAGGATGTGCGAAGTCGCGCCCATGCCCGGCAGGATGGCGATGTAGACTTCCGGGTGCCCGAAGAACCAGAACAGGTGTTGCCAGAGGATGGGCGAGCCGCCCTTGTTCGGCAGCACGGCATCGCTGAAGACCAGCCCGCCGGGGATGAAGAAGCTCGTCCCCGCGTGACGGTCGAGCAAGAGCAAAACGCCCGCCGCGAGCAGCACCGGAAACGCGAGGAGCGCGAGGATGGCCGTCGTGAACCAGGACCAGCACGTGAGCGGCATGCGCATCAGAGTCATCCCGCGCGTGCGCATGTTGAGCAGCGTGGTGATGAAGTTGAGCGCGCCGAGGAGCGAGGCGACGCAGAAGATGGCGATGCTCGTGATCCAGAGCGTTGCGCCCGCGCCCTGCCCCGGCCCCGCGACTTTTCCGAGCGCGCTCAGGGGCGGGTAGCCCGTCCAGCCGCCGATGGGGCCAATCGTGCCCGTACCGCCGCCGCCGAGATAGTTGTTGACGAAATCCGTGTTGCCGAGAACCGTGCTGCCTTCGACGAAGATGGCGGCGACGAGCACCACGAGGCCGACGAGCGTGACCCAGAACGAGAGCATGTTCAGGACGGGGAACGCCATGTCTTCCGCGCCGACTTGAATCGGCAGGAAATAGTTGCCGAAGCCCCCCTGCGGCGCGGTGGTCAGCACGAAGAAGACCATCATCGTTCCGTGCATCGTCACGAGCGACAGGTAGAACTCCGGCGACATCACGCCGCCCGGCGCGCCGAGCGGGAAAAGCGTTTCGAGAATAGTCCACTTGCGCCCCGGCCACGTCAAATTCAGGCGCATCAGCACAGACATGAACATGCCCAAAAACGCCGCGAAGATGGCGAGCAGCAAATACTGTATGCCGATCACTTTATGATCGATGCTGAAAATATATTTGCGTATGAAACCCTGCGGCGGGCCGTGATGATGCGCCGCGTGCGGGGCATGTGCAGCGGCGGCGTCGGCTTCTGCCGCTTCCGTGGCGGTTGCGGCTGACGGCTCAATCGGGGTCGTGGCCTCTTCCATCTTAAAAACTCCTCTCCCTTCGGGATGAGTCGGCTTTCGGTCTTTACTTGAGCGCGGCGGTCTGAGTTCCCTGCCTGATGCCGAGCGGGTACTCCTTGATCAACTGCGTGATGCGCGCCTGAAACTGCGCCTGCGGCAGCGCCGCCAACTCGTCGTAGACGTTAGCGGGCAGCGCGATCATGTAGCTTTTCATCTTGTAGTGGAGTTGGCCGCAGAGTTCGGCGCAGGCGAGTTCAAAGCGCCCTTCCTTCGTCAAAGTGAAGTGCATCTTGATCGCCATGCCGGGCACAACGTCCTGTTTGTAGCGCAGTTCAGGCACGAACAGATCGTGCGTCACGTCTTTCGATTCGAGAGTCAGTTCGACGGGGCGACCGACGGGCACGGCCAGAGTGGTAACGACTTGATCGTCCTTCGCGTTCGCGTCCGCTTCGTCTAAACCGACGAAGTTCAACTCGGCGTCTTTCACGAATCTCGGGTCGGTGCGCCCGAAGCTTTTATCGGGGCCGGGGTAGTGGAAGTTCCACTGGAATTGCTGCGCGACGACGTGAATTCTGGTCGAGCCTGCTGGAGCCTGGTTCAGGTGCAACTGCGCCCAGACGCGCTGCCCCATCAGTCCGAGCGTGATGAAGATGAGCGCCGTGATGGCCGTCCAGACGATCTCCAGGCGGTTGTTGCCGTGCGAATAGACGGCGCGCTCTCGCCGGTCGCCCTTCGTCCCGTAGCGAAAGACCGCATAGCCGAGTCCGATTTGCGCCGCCACAAACGAGATTCCGACGACGATGATCGTGATCATGAACTGGCGGTCGTAGGCCGGGCCGTGTTCGGAGATGTACGGCGGCAGCCACCAACGCCCGTTCACGAACAGCCA
>DATHAZ010000140.1:0-9288 GCA_035296445.1 Pyrinomonadaceae bacterium
CAGCGTGATGCTCCTGCACGACGAACCGGCGCAAATTTCGCTTCGACACCTTCCCCTTCGGCTCCGGCGTCCGTCGGAAGTCACGCTTCTGTTGGTAAACTTCCAGCCCCATGTTTTTCACCTGCTCGGATTTCCGCGCTCAAGTTTCGACCCTCACGGCCGCGCGCGCAATTTCAACTCTACTCTGCTAGATTCTAATGTCGTCAGGGCGCGTTTGAATGTACGATATTCTACACGACGCTCTCCGCGATTGATTGGAGAGTTCATATTTTTCATCGGCTTTTTTTCGGCAAGGGGGAAACAGATGGGACACGCGATACTTCTCGGCGACTCAATTTTCGACAACGCGGCCTACGTCGCAGCGGGCGACCCCGACGTGGTGCGGCAACTCCGGGAACAACTGCCGGACGGCTGGCAGGCCACTCTGCTCGCCATAGACGGCAGCGTGATTAGCGGCGTCCGCGCGCAGGCCGGGAGACTCCCCGCCGACTCAAGCCATCTCGTCCTGAGCGTCGGCGGCAACGACGCGCTCGGCCACGCGCGACTGCTCGAAGACCCGGCGACCTCGATGGCCGAAGCCCTCAACATGCTCGCACGCGCCGCCGACGGCTTCGAGCGCGAATATCAACTCATGCTCGACGCCCTTCTCGACCGACGCCTGCCCGTGGCCGTCTGCACCATCTACAACCCGCGCTTCCCCGATGCGCGGATGCAGAAGTTGGCCGTCACCGCCCTCTGCGTCTTCAACGACGCGATCATCCGCGCCGCGTTCGCACGCGGCCTCCCGCTCATAGACCTCCGCCTCGTCTGCAACGACGACCGCGACTACGCCAACCCAATTGAGCCTTCCGCGCGGGGCGGCGCGAAGATTGCCGCCGCCATCAAAAGCGTCGTCACCGAACACGATTTCTCGCGCGGGCGCACGGAAGCGTTCGTTTAACGTGATTCGTTTCGCGGCCGATTTCACGCACTTGACCTTTGGCGTGCCGCCTCCCTACAATCCCGCACGTCCCCAATCGCCCCCAATCATAAACGGACTAAACTTTCAAAGGCTGGGAGATTACTACCATGACGACCAAACCCAACACCGGCACGCAGGACACGACCTACAACTTGCTGAGCATCATCTATCACGCGCTGCAAGGCGCCGAGACCTACGAGAAATACATCAACGACGCCGAACAGAGCGGCGATACGGAACTCGCGCAGTTCTTCCGCGACGTGCGCGACCAGAACGTCGGGCGCGCCGAACAAGGGAAGCAACTGCTCGGCGCGCGGCTCAACAAGGATCAGGCGCAAGGCCAGTCCGCTTAAAAATTTGAGATAGCGGCCATCTCAAATACAAACGGCGCGAAGGCGCGGGCGAAAGACTTTCCGCGTAGAAAGTCTTTCGCCCGCGCCTTCGCGCCGGTACATTTTCTGCTTTCCGCGTGGTACTCTGCGCCGTTGGTCAATACTTCGGCACGGACGGGTCAACATCGTTCGACCAGGCCGTGATGCCCCCTTTGAGATTCAACAGCCGCCCCGCGAATCCCGCGCGCGTCAACGCCTCGATGGCCTTCGCGCTACGGCCTCCGAGTTTGCAATGCACGACGGTCTCGCGCGTCGCGTCTATCTCGCCCATGCGGTTTGCGACCTGCCCGAGCGGGATCAATTTCGACCCTTCGAGCCGCGCCTTCTCATACTCGTCCGGCTCGCGCACATCTATGATCTGTAGGTCGTCGCCCCTGTCCAGACGTTCCTTGAGTTCCTTCGCGCTGATCTCTTCCATACGCTTCTCGCCCTCCATATAAACTGTGACAACCGAATTTCGTTCAAGCTAAGACTTGTCCAACGTGCGCTTGGCGAAGTACCAGTCGGTCACGTCGTACTCGGATTGCAGACGCTTCTCGGCGTCGGCGATGGTCTGCGGCGGTGGCACGATCACCTGCTCGCCGGGCTTCCAGTTGGCGGGCGTGGCGCAGGCGTTGGCGTCGGCGGTTTGCAGGCCGTCAATGGCACGTAGGATTTCGTCTATGTTGCGCCCGAGCGACATCGGGTAATAGATGAGCGCGCGGATGATGCCCTTATCGTCTATGACGAAGACGGCGCGCACGGTGGCCGTCTCCGACGCGGCCGGGTGAATCAGCCCATACTTCTGCGCGACCTTCGTGTCGAGGTCGGCGATGACCGGGAAGTCTATCTTCACGTCGGGGAAGTGCGACTCGATGCTCCTGATCCAGTCGATGTGCGCGGTGACGGAATCCACCGACAGCCCGACGAGTTTGACGCCGCGTTTTTTGAACTCATCGGAGCGGCGCGCGAATTCGATGAACTCGGTGGAGCAGACGGGCGTAAAATCGGCCGGGTGCGAAAACAGCACGACCCAACTGCCCTTGAAGTCCGCGAACTTCAACGGCCCTTGCGTGGACTTCGCTTCAAAGTCGGGCGCTGGTTCGTTGATGCGCGGCAGCGACGCGGCGGCCGCAGTCTCTGTTGTGCTCATAAAAATTTCTCCTCTTTCAGTTGCTTAATTTGATTAAGGCGCGGCGTAAAACTTAATTGGGTGCAGCCTTGTATATCACAAAACCCGCGCCTTGACTCGTGCTAAAAATTGCCTCACACGATATGGTGCAAAATGCACGCGCCCTCGCGCAGTTCGTTGAAGCAGCCTCTCGCCTGCTGTGGCGGAAGTTTGTCTGCGGCGCGTAAACCTCGCTGTTTCGGCCGTTTTGTCGCGCGGAATAAATTGCCGGGTCAATGGCACGCTCATTGCTAAAGTTATCAACGACGGTGGCTCGCGTGTGCGAGAGAAATTTTAGACGGCGCACGCGAACCGCTTTTCTCGGAGAGAGAATGATTATGAAAACCAATAAAATTTTGGCGCAACGCGCCCTGAGTTTAATCGCACTTTTTGCCATCATCGCCGCGACGGTGATTCCGGCGTCGGCGCAGACGCGGCGTCGTCCGCGCCGCACCGTCAGGCGTCCGGTCGCGACGCGCACGGTCACGCCGCCGGTCAGGTATTACACGCTCGACACAGACCAAACGATCCGCGTGCGCATGGACAACGAACTCAACTCCGGCACGGCGCGCGTCGGCGACCGTTTCTCGACCACGACGGTCGATCCGGTCTACGCCGACGGCGTGGAAGTGATTCCGGCGGGCAGCAAAGTCTGGGGTCGCGTGGCGACGGTGAAACGCGCCGGGCGACGCACGCCGGGCACGATCTCCGTGAGCTTCAACACGGTGGAGATGCCGAACCGCGCGAAGTACACCGTCAACGGCTCGCTGGTGAGTTCGTCGGGCGATAACGAGAGCGTGAACTCGGACAACGAGAGCACCGTCGAGGGCAGGTCGAACCAGAAGCGCGACATTGTCTTCATCGGCGGCGGCGCGGCGACGGGCGCGATCATCGGCGCGATAGCGGGCGGCGGCAAGGGCGCAGGGATCGGCGCACTCATCGGCGGCGCGCTCGGCACGGGCGGCAGGGTCTACGAGAAAGAGCAGCAGGCGGTCGTGAAGTCGGGCACGGAGTTCGGCGTGAGTCTGAACCGCAGCGTGAGTCTGCCCGAATACCGCACGCGCTAGAGTTTTAACGAGACTGACACCCTCACAAGGGAGTCGGTGCGGAGGAAGCCCGCCAGCGAAGGGGAGAGCGCGGGCGGGCTTCCGATGAACCTCTCAGAAGAGAGTTTCCGAATTCACTCCCCGCCGATTTGAAAATTCCCAACGAGTTCGGTCGCCCCTGTCAGGACGTAAGCGAGCGACCGCACAAGAGACCCGTTTGCGAAGGGGAGAGCGCAAACGGGTCTCTTTTTATTTCCCCGCTCGATTCCCTAGCCTCGCCTCTCACTGTCCGTCGCCGCCCACCCTCTTCCGCGTCGGCTTCTTATATACTGCGCCACGACCTGATCGCGGCTACTGAGAGTCGCATTGCGATACTCAATTTCGGCCGCCACCGCTTCGTTGACTTATTTAACGCTGTACTCTTGATTAACGCCCGAATTGAGCCGCCAGGCAAACGGCTGACCAGGCGAGCGTCTCGCGGATGATAGCAATGCTATTTCGAACGACTTGTTAGCCGGAAGTTTTATAACAGAACTCGGGGGCTATATGTTATTGGCTTTTAAGCCTTACATAAATGGCCGGAGGGAATACCTTTCCATCGCGTTTTTGCTCAATCGCATTAGAAAACTTCTTATTGAGCATGGTGGAGAGCCGTTCATAGCCGTATGTTCTGGAATCGAATGCGGAATCCAATCTACGTAAAGTACTCCCAAAGACAGCCAAATTAACCCATCCATCGTTTGTGACACTCATAGCGAACGCCTGTTTAAAAAGCTCCGCCAATCCATCAAGTGAATTTGTACTAACCGGCTTTATTAGTTGAGATTTTTTCGACCTATCTTGTTGTTGGGGCAGGCTGACCACTATGTTCTCGGTATAAGCGAAAATATCACAGGCCTTCACGAAAGAATTCGGAGTTTTACTTTCTCCAATGCCAAGTACGAAAAGACCATCTTCTCTTATCCTTGTTGCAAGACGTGTAAAATCACTATCACTTGATACGATACAGAAGCCATCAACCAAACGCCTGTGAAGGATATCCAAGGCGTCAATAATCATAGTGCTATCCGTGGCATTTTTGCCGGTAGTATAACGGAATTGCTGAACCGGCTGGATGGCTAGGTCGAGAAGAGATTTTCTCCAGCCATTCATATTAGGTGTTGTCCAATCGCCGTAAATTCTTTTAATAGTGATACGCCCGTATTTTGTAACCTCCACTAATACATGCTCAAGCAAAGACGGTTGGGCATTGTCCCCATCCACAAGCACCGCAAACTTATCTTTCACAACCTGGTCATTCATTATCTTTTCTCCTGTACATGATAGAAGACGGCTAACGCATATTGTACCGACTCATTCGGCCTAACTACCCTAATGAGGTGTGGTAAGCCGAATGAGGCCGTAATCTGCGCTAGTAACGAGTCGTAGCAGCTACCGCCGTTTCGTTGCGACGATAGACAATGCGGCCGGCGACGATGGTGGCGACGGGTGCGCCGCGCATCGTCCAGTTGTCGAAGGGGGTGTTGCGGCTTTTGGATTTTGAGTGGGAAGCTTTGAATGTCCAGACGTGTTCGGGGTCGAGGATGGTTACGTCGGCGTGCGCGCCGGGGCGGAGCGTGCCGCGATCTGTGAGTGAGAAAATCTTCGCGGGGTTGACGGAGCAGAGTTCGACGAGGCGTTCGAGGCCGATGATGCCACGGTGTACGAGGCGTTCAAAGGCGAGGCCGATGGCCGTCTCAAGGCCGGTGATGCCGAAGGGGGCTTGATCGTATTCGAGGGCTTTTTCGTCGGCGTGGTGCGGGGCATGGTCGGTGGCGATGGCGTCAATCGTGCCGTCGGCGAGGGCTTCGATGATCGCTTCGAGGTGTTCGCGGCTGCGCAGGGGGGGGCACATCTTCGTGTTCGTGTCGTAGTCGCGCACGGCTTCGTCTTCGAGCGTGAAGTGGTGGGGCGTCACTTCGCACGTCACATGCAGGCCGCGCTCCTTGGCGCGACGGACGGCGGCGAGCGCGCCGCGCGTGGAGACGTGCGCGAGGTGGACGCGCGCGCCCGTTAATTCGGCGAGCGCGATGTCGCGCAGGGCGTCCATCTCCTCGGCGAGCGCGGGGTGGCCGCGCAGGCCGAGGCGCAGAGACCAGTTCCCTTCGTGCATCACGCCGCCCGCCGTCAGGCTGCGATCCTCGCAGTGGTCAACGACGGGCAGGTCGAACCCGCGCGCGTACTCCATCGCGCGGCGCATCACGCCCGCCGACGGCACGGGGCGTCCGTCGTCCGAGACGGCGACGATACCGGCGCGCCGCATCTCGCCCATCTCGGCGAGTTCCACGCCCCCGGAATTTTTCGTGATCGCGCCGACGGGAAAGACGTTCGCCGCGCGGGCGCGCTCGGCCTGCTCGATGATGAAACGCGTCACGGCCGGGTTGTCGTTGACGGGGTCTGTGTTCGGCATCGCGCACACGCTCGTCCAACCGCCCGCGACGGCCGCACGCGCGCCCGACTCAATCGTCTCCTTGTATTCCTGCCCCGGCTCGCGCAGGTGCGTGTGCAGGTCTATGAAGCCGGGCGCGACGACGAGACCCGTCGCGTCGAACACCTCCGCGTCTTCGGGCGCGCCGTCGCCGTGCGCGAGGAGCGCGACGACGCGCCCGTCTTCGATCAGCAAGTTTTTCCCGCCGTTCAACCCTTGCGTGGGGTCTATGAGATAGCCGTTCGCGATGAGCAGTTTC
Source organism: Pyrinomonadaceae bacterium (assembly GCA_035296445.1). Lineage (GTDB taxonomy): Bacteria > Acidobacteriota > Blastocatellia > Pyrinomonadales > Pyrinomonadaceae > JAIVJZ01. The sequence goes on from DATHAZ010000140.1 coordinate 6,276, forward strand.
ATGGGAGGCCGTCGGTGGTCAGTTGTCCGTGGTCAGTTGTTATCCGCGGTTTTAACGCGATGCTTTTCTTCCGACCCGGTTCGCCCGGCGACGGGTTCGAGTCGTTCGTTTGCACTCGACGGCCGAGCGGCAGGCATCGTCCCGCCATGCGTGTCGGTTGTGGTCGCAGAGGCTTCGGGTTTCGTCTGCGCGAGCATGTGCTGGTTGAGCACAGAGCCGCCCGCGAGCAGGTAGAGCACGGCCATGCGGACGGCGAGGCCGTTGGAAACTTGATCGAGTATCAGTGAGCGCGTGCCGTCGGCCACGTCCGAGGCGATCTCGATGCCGCGATTCATCGGGCCGGGGTGCATGACGATGGCGTCGGGCTGCGCGCCGCCGAGCCGTTTCAAGTTAAGTCCGTAATGCACTGCGTACTCGCGCAAGGAGGGGAAAAAGGCCGCGTCCTGCCGCTCGCGCTGGATGCGCAAGACCATCACCACGTCCGCGCCTTCAATCGCCTCTTCGATGCGATTCGCCACGCGCAAGTTACCTTGCGACACCAACTCTTTGAACTCGGGCGGGACGAGCGTGCCCGGCCCGGCCAGTCGCACTTCCGCGCCGAGTTTCGTCAGGAGGTGCATGTTCGAGCGCGCCACGCGCGAATGGAGTATGTCGCCGATGATGGCGACGCGTAAGTTTTCGACGCGCCCTTTGTGCTGGCGGATCGTCAGGGCGTCGAGCAGGGCTTGCGTCGGGTGTTCGTGCGCGCCGTCGCCCGCGTTGATCACGGCGGCGCGGCAGATGCGCGCGAGCGCGTGCGGCGCGCCCGCCGAGGGGTGGCGGATGACGATGAAGTCGGGCGACATCGCTTCGAGGTTGCGCGCCGTGTCGAGCAGGGTCTCGCCCTTGGTCACACTCGAAGTTGACGCGCTGATGTTGATGGTGTCGGCGGACAGGCGCTTGCCGGCGAGTTCGAAGGAGGTGCGCGTGCGCGTGGAAGCCTCGAAGAAGAGGTTGATGACGGTGCGCCCGCGCAGCGTGGGCACTTTCTTGATCTCGCGTTGCGAGATGGCGCGAAAAGTCTCGGCCGTGTCGAGGACATGCACGATCTCCGCAGGCGAGAGTTCGCTGATTCCGAGCAAGTGCTTGCTGGCTAGACCCATCCTGTTTGCGCGCCCCTCAAATTTAAAACTCCCTCGCCGCTCAATGCCGCTCAATTTCACCCACGCCCCGCGACATACGAAAAAGGCGGCCAACTGAGGCCGCCCTTCCTTCACCCGTTCTCCGTCGCCGGTCGCTCCACGATGGCGACGCCTTCTTCGCCGTCAAACTCGTTGAGCATGACCTTGATGATCTCGCTCCTTTTCGTCGGCGCAAACTTCCCTACGAAGTCCGCCTGAATCGGCAACTCTCGATGCTCCTTGCCGCGATCCACGAGGACGGCGAGTTGCACGCGGCGCGGTCGCCCGAAGTCTATCAACTGGTCGAGCGCGGCGCGAATCGTGCGTCCCGTGTAGAGCACGTCGTCAATGAGGACGATGTTGCGGTTGTCCACGCCGCCGGGCAAGTCCGTGCGGTTGACGATGGGGTTTGCGCCCACGGTCGAGAGATCGTCGCGGTAGAGCGTGATGTCAACGACGCCGACCGGCGGGCGGTCGCCTTCCAGGTCGGCGATCTTATCGGCGAGGCGATGCGCCAATGGCACGCCCCGCCGCTGAATGCCCACCAGATAGAGATCGCTCGAACCCTGATTCTCCTCCACGATCTCCGAAGCCAACCGCGCCAACGCGCGATTAATGCGCGCGCCGTCCATGATCCGTACTTTCTCAGTAAATTCCATCGGCGCGGATACTAACAAAGCGTGTGGCGTATGACAAGAAAACTGCGCTGTTTGTGATTATTACCCTGAGTTTTCCGGCTCGTAATGCTTACGTTTCCAATTAAGAGCTTGCGTGAGGGACGGCTCAATTCAAACTCGACGGCGCGCGCCGCGCCTCTCGCCCTGCAACGAATGATTACTTATGGCGCTGAACATTACTCTTGAATTCGCGAGACGACTGGCATAGTATGTGCCCGTTCTCAGCTTTGGTTAACCTCATAACTCAGTTGAATCGTGCCTGCGAATCGCCATCGCTCTGTTGTCAAAGCTTTACTTGACTAACTTCTCACACTCAACCGTCAACCCGGAGTCTTCACATGAACGAGCGCTTTACCATCCTTTGGCCGGTCATTCCCACTCTCTATCCGGGTAGCCCGTCACTCAGTCGAAAACCCTCTCCGGCCAAAGGCGCGAAAGCCCCGGCCGTGTCCACGGACACGCAACTTGTGCGACCCGCCGACCCCTCATCCACGGCAAGCCCGACTCTCTGATTGTCGAGCGTGTCAACGTAAGTACCACCCGCCCCGCTTTTCCAGATTAGGAGAAAGAATCATGCCGGCAGCGAGCCTCAAACAACTTTTCCATACCCTCCGCCTTACGATTCTGGTTTTCGCCGCAGTGTTATCAATGGGTTTACCCGCCACGGCGCAGGATGACAAACAACTCGAAAAACAACGCAAAGAAGAACAAAAGCGACAGGAAAAAGCTGCTAAGCAGGAAGAAAAAGCCGCGAAAATAGATGCGAAAAACGAACGCCTCTACCAGGAGATCAAGACGTACTCGCGGAACAAGTACAACAGCGACCCGCTTTTTAAAGATGCGGTTGATGATCGCTATCGCGAAGTCCGGCGCTCCCACATCGAATCCGCCTACAGCATCAACATGCGTGCTTCAAACTCCAAACTCGTCAACCGCGACGGGGAAAAGCTGGTTTTTGAAGACACGCTCTATGACAACCCGCTGGCGCAGGATTACATCAACCGCGTCGGGCAGTCGCTCGTTCCCGCCGGATCGAAAAACCTGTACGCCTTCCGCATCCTGCAAAATCCCGTTCCCGAAGCGCGTTCGATGTCCACGGGCACGGTTTACATCTCGACGGGTTATCTCGCCGCCGTTGATAATGAAGCGCAGCTTGCCTATATTCTCGGTCACGAA
>DATHAZ010000141.1:0-1550 GCA_035296445.1 Pyrinomonadaceae bacterium
ACACAGGCGGCGAGACTTCATTGCCACAAACTCCGCATGACGTAATTCATCAAGCTGTTCCAGCGCGCTTTACGCGGTCGCCCCCGCGCCGAGCGCGTCGCGCATGGCTGTGCCGATGTCGGCGGGCGAATGCACCACGCGAATACCCGCGGCTTCGAGCGCGGACATCTTCTCGGCGGCCGTGCCCTTGCCGCCCGCGATGATCGCACCGGCGTGTCCCATGCGGCGTCCCGGCGGGGCGGTCTGCCCTGCAATGAAGGCGACGATGGGCTTCGTCACGTGCTCTCTGGCGTAGGCGGCGGCCTCCTCTTCGGCCGTGCCGCCGATCTCGCCGATCATGACGATCCCTTGGGTCTCGGGGTCGGCCTCGAAGAGCGCGAGCGCGTCCGTGTGCGTCGTGCCGACGACGGGGTCGCCGCCGATGCCGATGGCGGTTGACTGTCCGAGTCCGAGCGCGGTCAACTGCCCGACCGCCTCATACGTCAGCGTGCCCGAGCGCGAGACGACGCCGACGCTTCCCTCTTTGTGAATGTGTCCGGGCATGATGCCGATCTTGCACTTGCCGGGCGAGATGATGCCGGGGCAGTTCGGCCCGATGAGGCGCGTCCCCTTGCCTTCCAGAAAACGTTTCACCCGCACCATGTCAATCGCGGGGATGCCTTCGGTGATGCAGACGACGAGCGGCATTCCGGCGTCGGCCGCTTCGAGTATGGCGTCGGCGGCGAAGGGCGGCGGCACGTAGATGATCGAGACGTTCGCGCCGGCCTCCGAGACGGCCTCGGCGACGGTGTTGAAGACGGGGATGCCTTCGTGCGTCGTCCCGCCCTTGCCGGGCGTGACGCCGCCGACGACCTGCGTGCCGTATTCCACCATCTGCTTCGTGTGGAAACTGCCCTCTTTGCCCGTGATGCCCTGCACGACAAGGCGCGTGTTTTTATCAACCAGAACGCTCAAAGGTGTCTGCTCCTCAAGGTGTTATTTAGTTAACTCGGAATGACCGCGCAGTATAGCATGGCGCCCGCGCGATTCAGAATTACCGCCCGCTATTCGAGTTCGACCACATCGCCGTACTGCGGCGCATCAACTCGCCAGCCGAAACGCTCCCTGATGTGCCCGGCCATCGCCGCCGCCGCTTCGGGTTCGCCGTGCGTGGTGAAGGAGCGGCGCGGGGCGGAGGGCATGCCTTCGAGCCAGCGCAGCACTTCCGCGTAATCGGCGTGGGCGGAGAAGCCGCCGATGCGTTCCTTGTGGCAGCGCACGGGGATCGTGTTCTTGAAGATGCGGACTTCGCGCGCGCCGTCCTGAATCTTCCGGCCGGTCGTGCCCGCCGCCTGGTAGCCGACGAAGACGAGTGTTGATTTTTCGTCGGGCAGGTATCGCTGCGCGTGATGGAGGACGCGCCCCGCCGTCATCATGCCCGACGCCGAGATGATGATGCGCGTGCCCCGTTCCTCGTTCAGACGCTTCGACTCGTCGCGCGAAGAGGCCGTCACCATCGAGTGCGTGCGCAGGGGGTGTTGCGGGCGCGCCAGCACGCTCGCGTACTCTTC
>DATHAZ010000142.1:0-30685 GCA_035296445.1 Pyrinomonadaceae bacterium
GCCGCCGTCGTCCGAACGATAGACGCCGTTGCCGTAGGAGACGCTGCGCTGGCTGTTGTTCTCGCCCGTGCCGACCCAGACCGTGAGCGGATTTTTCGGATCGAGCACGACGACGCCGATTGAGTAAGAGCCTTCGTTGTCGAAGACGGGCGTCCAGGTCGTGCCCGCGTTGACGGTCTTCCAGACGCCGCCCGATCCGGCGGCGACGTAATAACGGCTCTTGTCCTTCGGATCGACGGCGATGCCGACGACGCGCCCCGACGTGAAGGCCGGCCCGATGAGCCGCATCCGCAAGCCCGCGAAGGTTGGCGCGCTCAACGGGTCGGCGGGCTTCTTCGCCTCTTCGGCTTTCTTCGTCTCGTCCGGTTTCGGCTTTTCGGTTTCGGCCTTTTTGGCTTCGTCCTGTCTCGCTTTTTCGACGGCCTCTCTCTCCGTCTGCTTCTCTTCCTGCGCGCGGGGCGCGGGCGCGAGGGCGCAGATGAACAGCGCGAGCAGTCCGAAGCGCAGAGCGTTGGAGAGTAGGCTGGTAGTCGTTACGTGTGGGCGCATGCGGGTGGTTCTCCTGAGTGAACGGGCGATGTCGTAGTAGTACGCAGCGAGCGACGGTTAGTTGCAGGAATGCGCGAAAGCCGTGGCGGCCGGAGCGCGAACTGAGCCACAACGATTCCGTGGCGGCGTGAAAAATCTTTTCGGGAAACAACAGAATTAGAGACCACTGAATAGAGAGCAAAAATATCATTACCCGCGCCCGCCGCGCAAAGGGCGGTCATCGCGCACGGCTGCGCGCAACCGGCGCGCGCCCATAAGCGGAGCGCGGCAACTCACGCATGGCAAAGACCGCGCGCGAGGGTATGGCGGGCGTTAGTTGCGGCGCGACCCGCTCGCCCATGCTCGGAGCGTTGCCGCGATCTCGGCGGGCGATGCTATTATGTCGCCACCAGCAGGCGGTCTTCCCCAATTTATGCCCCCTTGCGCAGCATCGCCGGTCAAGCTTCGAGCGGTGCGAGCCAATCCCGACACCTTTTGTATAAGGAGGCCTCGCGAACATGGAAGGATTAAGAAACAAAGCCTCGACGCTGTTGCGCGACTACGTCACCGACCGGCGCAGCGCGCGTCGGCGCGGCGCGCGTTACAGCGCGCGCATTCCGTTCAGCGTCTCGGTCGCCGACCCGAAGCGTGGGCGCACCCCGGCGGGCGCGAAGCCCCCGGCTTCTCTCTCGGGGCGCACGCGCGACCTCGGCGAGGGCGACCTCAATCTGGTTGTGCCCTCCATTCGTATCGGCGGCGATTACATCACACTCAAAGAGAATAGACTGTCCGTCACGCTCGAACTTCCCGGCGGCGCGGTGACTTTGATCGCCACGGCCGCGCGCTTCGAGCAACTCGAAGGAGAGGGCGCGGGCGAAGGCTATCTCGTCGGCGTGCGCATCGAAGAGATGAGCGACGACGACCGCCAACGCTACGCGGCGCACCTGCGCACGCTCCCGCAAGCCGACCGTCGCAGGGACACGCTGCACCTGCGCGAAGCCTGAGCGAAGGAAAGCGCGGAAACAAAGAACGCGGAACAACGGCACAGGAGAAGACAGAAAACAGAATACAGGAGTCAGAAGTAAGACCCGCTCGGGTTTTATTCTGACTCCTGTATTCTGTTTTCTGTCTACTGTCTGGCGCTGTTACTTCATCGTTTCGCGTTCCTGTTTCCGCGTTTCGTTAATTGCCGATGCCGAACTGCTGCAAGATGAAGGCGTAGTCGAACGCCGTCTCGCGCAGGGCGTCGTAACGACCCGAAGCGCCGCCGTGTCCCGCGCCCATGTTGATCTTCATCAGCAACGGGTTTTTGTCCTTCTTGATCGCGCGCAGCTTGGCGACGTACTTCGCCGGCTCCCAGTACATCACCTGGCTGTCGTTGAGCGAGGTCTTGATGAGCATCGTCGGGTACTCTTTCGCCTCAAGGTTGTCATAAGGGCTGTAAGACTTCATGTAGGCGTAAGCCTCTTTCTCGTTGGGGTTCCCCCATTCGAGGTATTCCTGCACCGTCAACGGCAGCGACTTGTCCATCATCGTGTTGATGACATCAACGAAGGGCACATGGCTGACGATGGCCTTGAAGAGATCGGGGCGCATGTTGGCGACCGCGCCCATCAATAGCCCGCCCGCGCTGCCGCCCGTGATGACGAGCCGGTCTGTCGCCGTGTACTTCTCTTTGACCAGGTGTTCGGCGGCGGCGATGAAGTCGGTGAAGGTGTTCTTCTTCTTCATCATCTTGCCTTCGTCGTGCCACTCTTTGCCGAGATCGCCACCGCCGCGGATGTGCGCGATGGCATAGACGACGCCGCGGTCAATGAGCGAGAGGCGGTTGGAACTGAAGCCGACGTTCGAGGGGATGCCGTAGGAACCGTAGGCGTTCAGGAGCATGGCTTGCGGCACGCCGGGCTTGCGCAAATCCTTGCGATAGTAAAGCGAGACGGGGACGCGCACGCCGTCCGCGGCGACGGCGAAGGTGCGCTCGGAGGCGTAGAGGGACGCGTTGTAACCGCCGAGCACTTCGTTCTGCTTGAGCAGTTCGCGCTTGCGCGTGCGCATGTCGTAATCGTAGACGCTCCCGGGCGTGGTGAACGATTGATAACTGAAGCGCAACGTCGTCGTGTCGAACTCGGGCGTGAAGTTGACGAAGGCGGAGTAGACGGGTTCGGGGAATTCGAGGTAGTGCGAAGCGTTCGTCTTGAGGTCAACGACGCGCACCTTCTGCAAACCCTGATCGCGCTCGGAGACGACGTAGTGGTTGGCGAAGATGGCCTGCGATTCGAGCGTCACGCCCTTGCGGTGCGGGATGAACTCTTTCCAGTTCTCCGGCCGCGGGTCTGCGACGGGCGCGCTGACGACGCGAAAGCCGCGTCCCTTATCGTTCGTCAGGATATAGAAACGGTCGCCGTGATGATCCGGATAATACTCATGCTCGCCGGCGCGCGCCGCGATCATTTTGAAAGGCTCGCCCGGACGGTCTGCGCGCAGGTAGCGATACTCCGTGTTGTTTGAACTGGAAGCGGCGATGAAGATGTACTGGCGGCTGCGCGAGCGGCGCGCGCCGAGGCGGTAGAGTTCATCCTTCTCCTCGTAGATGAGCACGTCCTTATCTTTGGGGTCGCCGAGCGTGTGGCGATAGAGACGGTGCGGGCGTTTGGCGGCATCCTCCGTGGTGTAAAAGAGGGTTTTGGCATCAGCCCAGAACGCGCCGGAGACTTTGCCGATGTCGTCGGGCAGCAGCTTGCCCGTGCGCAGGTCTTTGATGCGCAGGAAGTATTCGCGAAAGCCCGTCGTGTCGTGCGAGTAGGCGAGGAGGTTCGAGTCGTCGCTGACGGCGTAGGTGGCAATCGCGGTGTACTTCTGTCCCTTCGCCAGTTCGTTGAGGTCGAGCGTGATCTCTTCGGGCGCGGTCAGGCTTCCCTTTTTGCGCGCGAAGATCGGGTACTGCTTGCCCGTCTCGGTGCGCGAGTAATAGTAATAACCGTCCTGACGATAAGGGACGTTGGCGTCCGTCTGTTTGATGCGCCCGAGCATCTCCTGATAGAGCTTCTCCTGGAAAGCCTCCGTGCCTTTCATCATCGCGTCGGTGTAGGCGTTTTCGGCTTCGAGATAAGAGATCACTTCCTTGTCGGTTTTCTCGCGCAGCCAGAAGTAATCGTCGTTCAGTGTCTCGCCGTGGAAGGTCTGGTTTTTGACGAGTTTCTTGGCCGCGGGCGGCGTGGGTGTCTGCTGGTTAACTTGTGCCATGATTTCCGTGTGACTGAGTGAGATTAACGCGCCGTAGAGCGCGAGCATAAAAAGTAGTTTCTTCATCAGAGGTCTCCAATTCGGTGGCGGAACGTGAACAATTTTTAACGGGTGCGCGCCGAAGGCGGCGACGCGCGACGGGCGGCGCGAAAATTCGCCTCATGCCGGAGATCGTTGCGACTAAGACTTCGGATTGTTGCGACAAAATTTGGAACGCGGGCTACTCGTCGCGGCGGGACTAGCGTTCGCGCCGCTTCTCGCTTAATGGATTCGCATTATAGTTGCCGGCGCGCGCGCGCCGCAACCGCGCCGGGACTTTCGACGGCGGGCGTGGCGAGCGAAGTTTTGCGGCAGCGCGAATTTTAACTCTTGCGCGCCCGGCTGCGCGGGTTGTAGGCTGTCGCCGTTACGTGCGAAGAGGCGAGCGGGCTTCCCGCCGGATGCGTCGAGCGCGGGGGTTTCACAACCGGGCGCAAAAGCGGGCGGCCGTCCGGGTCGCGTCCGGCACGCCCGCGACGCCTGGCAAACTTCCTCAACCGTTTAGAGTGTTCAATCCTCGGGAGCACACACCAACATGCTCACACTGTCACGCACGATCTTCGCCGCGGCCATCCTGCTCAACGCCGTCGCCGCATCCTTCGCGCAGGAGGCCGCACCGCAGGATGCGCCGCAGGATGCGAAGGGCACGAGCGCGATCACGGGACGCGTTACGAGCAGCGACGCCGATAACCGACCGCTGCCGGGCGTCGGCATCGTCCTGACGGCTTTCGAGTCCGGCCGTGCTGTCCGCAAACCGGCGGCGCGCGCCACGACGGGCGCGGACGGCTTCTACCGGCTGGCGAACGTGCCCGCGGGCAGTTATCACCTGCACATTCTCGCGCCCGGATTCACCGTCTCGGGCACGCTCACGCCCCGCGGCGCGGGCGAATCGCGCGCCGTCAACGTCGAGGCGGGCGAGACGATTGAACATCAGGACTTCGCGCTGGCGCGCGGCGGCGTCATCACCGGCCGCGTCACGGACGCCGACGGCAAACCTGTCATCGCCGAACATCTCAGGCTCATTCACGCCGTCGGCGACTCGCGCTCCGGCCCCGCCCGCATCGGCGCGGCCTACGGTTTCGAGACCGATGATCGCGGCGTCTATCGCATGTACGGTTTGCCCGCCGGTCGTTACCGCGTCTGCGTCGGAGAAGGAAAAGAGAGCGCGGCGGTGAGCGCGGCGTTGACCGGCAGAAAGCGCACGCACACCTGTCATCCGAACGCGACGGAAGAGGCGCAGGCCAAGGTCGTGGAGGTCTCGCAGGGCGGCGAGGCGACGGGCGTGGACATCACGCTCGCCCCGCCTCCCAAAACTTACGAGGCGCGCGGGCGCATGCTCGACGCCGAGACGGGGCAGCCGGTCGCAAACCTCACCTACGGTTTCGGCGTCTTCGACCCGGGGGGCAGTAATCATATCGGCTATCGCGGCTATAACAACGCGAAGACGAATGCCGGCGGAGAGTTTCGTTTCGGCAACCTGCTGCCGGGTCGCTACGCCGTCTTCGTCGTCGCGCGAGACGGTGACGCGCCTAACTACTACAGCGAGGCCGTGCCCTTCGAGATAGACGACGCAAACCTGCGCGGCCTCGTCGTGAAAGTGCGCCGGGGCGCAACTTTGCGCGGCGTCGCCTCGGTCGAAGGCACGACGGATCGCGCCGTGCTCGCCAGACTCGCGCAGGTAGCCCTGCACGTCCACGTCGTCCCCACCCACCCGAAGCCGGACGAACCTCAACTGGGGAGCAGTTCGCGCCTGACTATTCAGCCCGACGGCAGCTTTCACCTCGGGGGCTTACCGCCCGGCAAGGCGTTGCTCATGCTCGACGAGTTCTCATCCCCGCGAGGCTTTATGCTGTCGCGCATCGAACGCGGCGGGGCGGAGCAGCACGAGGGCATCGAGATCGGCGCGGGCGAGCAGGTGTCGGACGTGCGCCTGCGCCTCGCTTACGGCACGACGGTCATGCGAGGCCAGTTGGAAGTGCGGCGCGACGGCCAGCCCTCACAACTGCCGGAGGGCGCGCAAATTCACGTCTCCATGCGACGCATCGGCGGCGTGAGATCATCGTCGGATAACCTCTCAATCGAAGTTGACCGGCGCGGCCGGTTCATCCGCGAAGGACTCGCCGCGGGAGAATACGAACTCACGGCGAGCGGCTGGGTACCCCCCATGCCCGGCGCGTCGCACGGCACGGGGCTGCCCGTCGTCAGGCAAACTGTCACCGTGCCGGAGAAAGGCGAAATCAACGTCACGCTCATCTACGACCTGAGCGCGAAGCCGCAACCAATGGTGACGCCGTGAACGCAGCAGTGCGACACGCTCCGATAAATCACCTAAATCGCCGCGCGGCGCGCGGGCATCTGAAATTGTGCCGCGCGCTGTTGTCCGCGTTCGCGCTCGCCGTGCTGCTCGCGCCACACTCGACGGCGCAGACGCGCGCGGATGCTGCGGCGGCGGGCGAACAGGCGAAGCGCGGCGCGATCACGGGGCGCGTCGTCGGCGAAGACGGTCAACCTCTGTCGAACGCGAGAGTCCTCGCCGGCCGGATGGTCGGCGCGCCCGGTTTCGCGGCGAGCGCGCTGAGCGACGACGAGGGCAAGTTCACCCTGGGCAATCTCGTCTTCGGCGCTTATCTCGTCAACGCCTTCGCACCCGGCTACCTGCTCGAACCCGACCCGCTCGAACAGTCCGGCGCGCGCACCTACCAACACGTCGGCGACTCCGTGACGCTCAGGCTGATTAAGGGCGGCGTCATCACGGGCACGGTAACGGACGCCGGGGGCGAGCCGGTGGTGGGGGTATTCGTGGATGCGTCGCGGGTGCGCGACGCGGACGGGCGCGCTCTGCGCGAGTGGGCGAACCCGCGCATCTGGCAGGCGCGGCTGACGGATGATCGCGGCGTCTATCGCATCTACGGCCTGCGCCCCGGCGCATACATCGTCCGCGTCGGAGGCAAAGGCTCTTTCCCGCCGTTCACGCCCTACGATCCGAACGCCCCGACTTACTATCCTTCCGCCACGCGCGACGTTGCGACCGAGGTGAGCGTGCAGGCCGGACAGGAGGCGAGCGGCATTGACATACGCTATCGCGGCGAAGCGGGGCGCACCATCAGCGGCACGGTCTCCGGCGCGCTGCCGCCAAACTTTTCCGCCAACGGCGGCAGCATCGTCGTCGCGCTCAAGCACGTCTCCGCGGGCGCGCCCGAACTGTTCTTCTCGCTCTCGCCCGGCAACACCGGCTTCGCCTTCGACGGCATCGCCGACGGCGACTACGATCTCTTAGCCCGCCCCGTCTCGACGCGCGAAGATTTCGCCGCCGCCTCGCCGCCCCGCCGCGTCTCCGTGCGCGGCAGAGACGTGACCGGCGTTACGCTCGCGCTCGCGCCGCTCGGCTCCGTCTCCGGCCAACTGCTGTTCGATCCGCCCAGGCCGCTCGACGACAAGCACGCCTGCCAGCCCGCTCGTGCGCCGCGCGCCGAGGAGGCCATCGTCGCGGCGCGGCGTGATGATGCGGGCGACGCCGTCGATCAGGGTCGCGCCTTCTTTCCCGGCACGAACGAAACCGCGCCCGGCGACAAGGGAGAATTTCAATTGCGCCACCTCAAGGCCGGTCGCTATCAACTGCTCGTGCGCCTGCCCGACGCAGACTTCTACGTCCGCGCCGTCGCGCTCGCCAACGCCCCGGCGAAAAACCCTCCAACCGCCGCACCCGTCAAATCCGCGACGCCCGCGCAGGCCGCGGGCGATCAGGCGCGCGTCGGGTTCAGTTTGCAAACGGGCGAACGCCTCTCGGGGCTGAACATACACGTCGCGGCGGGCGCGGCAGGTTTGCGCGGGCGCGTCGCTGCCGCAGCCGACGGCGCGGGCGCTAGTCCCGCCGGCGTATCCCCACTCCTCCTGCGCGTCCACCTCGTCCCGGCGGAACGCGAACTGGCGGACAACCTGTTGCGCTACGCGGAGAGCCACGTCGCCGCCGACGGCACGTTTGCCTTCGCCAATCTCGCGCCCGGTCGCTACTGGCTGCTGGCGCGCCCCGCCCGCACCGACAAAGTCCCGCCGGACGACGCTGCTGCGCGCCCGCTCGCCCGCGATGTCGAAGCGCGCGCCCGGCTGCGGCGCGATGCCGAAATCGCGAACGCCTCGATTTCTCTCGCGCCCTGCCAGCGCATCAACGATTTCGTGCTGCCGCACCCGGCGCGTTGAGCCGCGCGACAGCGCCCGCAAGCCCCCTCACCCTTCCCCTTTTCCCTTTCAGTTTTCCCTGTGCTTAAATGTCTGCCCGAAAGGTTTTCAACGAATGCGACACGAAAATACGCTCGACGCGGCTGCCACCGCGCTCGTCATCATAGACGTGCAGGATGCGTTTCGCTCCTCCATCTCCGACTTCGCCGAGGTCGCCGTGCGCATCGCTCTCGTGGCGCACGCCGCGCAACTCCTGAACGTCCCCGTCCTCGTCACCGAACAATACCCGAAGGGCTTGGGGCGCACCGCGGGCGAGATTCGCGCCGTGCTGCCCGCCGCGCTCGAACCAATCGAGAAGACCGCCTTTAGTTCCTGCGGCGCGCAAACTTTCATGGGCGAACTCGAACGCCTGCGCGCCCGTCAGGTGCTCGTCTGCGGCCTCGAAGCGCACGTCTGCGTCAACCAGACCACGCACGACCTGCTCGCGCGCGGCTACGGCGTGCATCTCCTGACCGAGTGCATCACGGCGCGCGCCCCGCACAATCGTCAGGCCGGACTCGCCAAGATGCAGCAATCCGGCGCGCTCCCCTCTTCCATCGAAATGGCTCTCTTCGAACTCATGCGCGATGCCGCACACGAGCAATTCAAGGCGGTGCAGAAACTCATTAAGTGACAAGTGACAAGTGACGAGTGACGAGTTAAAAACTAAAAACTTGTTCTAATTCTTGCTCGTCACTTGTCACTTGTCACTCGTCACTATTCATATGGACTTTCTTTCAGGACTCAACGAACAACAACGCGTCGCCGTCGCGACGACCGAAGGGCCGCTGCTGATCCTGGCGGGCGCGGGTTCGGGCAAGACGCGCGTCATCGTGCATCGCATCGCCTACCTCATCGCCGAGCGCGGCATCGCGCCCTACCATATCCTCGCCGTCACCTTCACGAACAAGGCCGCGGGCGAGATGCGCGAGCGCGTCGAGCGCCTCCTCGCCGATCAACGTCTCCAGAGCGCGCCGCTCATCTCCACTTTCCATAGCTTGTGCGTGCGCATACTTCGCCGCGACATCGAGAAACTCGAAGAGGGGCACACGCGCTCTTTCACCATCTACGATCAGGACGACTCGACGCGCATCGTCAAGGCCGCCATCAAAGATTTGGGGCTTGACTCCGAGCGGATGGGCGCGCGGCAGGTGCAATCCGCCATTAGCCACGCCAAGAACAGCGGCACGGACGCCGAAAGTTATGCCGCGCGCGTCGAATACGGCGACGAAAAACGCGCCGCCATCGCCCGCGTCTACCGCCTCTACGAAGAACGCCTCGTCAACAACAACGCGCTCGACTTCGACGACCTGATGATTAAGGCCGTCCGCCTCCTGCGCAAAAACAAGGAGGTGCGCGACCACTACAACGACAAGTTCCGCTACATCCTCGTTGACGAGTATCAGGACACCAACAGCCTCCAGTTCGCCCTCATCCGCTTCCTCACCGAAAAGCAGCAGAACGTCTGCGTCGTCGGCGACGAAGACCAGTGCGTAGTCGCGAACACTTTGATCGAGACCGGACGCGGGACTTTGCGCGCTGAGCGTGTGCGCGTCGGCGACACGGTGTTGAGCGCAAAGGGCGGCGGGCGGACGCAACTCAGCCGCGTTACTCACGTAACCGAGCGACGGGTTATCAATCAACCGGTCGTCACGATCAGCACGAAGCGCGGCTTCTCGCTGACGACCACGCCGGAGCACGTGCATTTCGCGCGTTACATGATTGACGATGCCGACGGCGAAAACCTGTTCTTCACCTACCTGATGCACAAGCGCGGCGTCGGCTTCCGTCTCGGCGTCACGCGACGATATCGTGCGACGAGTGCGGCGCATAAAACCATCGGTTTCATCCAACGCAGCACGCAGGAAAGCGCCGACGCGCTGTGGGTCGTCGAAGTGTGCCGCACCGAAGAAGAATCGCGCTACTGGGAGAATTTTTACGCCGCCACCTACGGCCTGCCGACCGTTACTTTTAAAGCCGTAGCCGGAACGAGAATGCCGCAGGCATCAATTGATCGCCTGTTCGCCGGAGTTGACACGGAGCGCGGCGCGCGGGCTTTACTCGCCGCCAAGCAAATGTCGTTCGAGCACCCGCACCACACACCGAAATGCACCACCCTCACGCGGCGTCGCAATTTCAGCGTCACGCTCTGTAAGGATGGGCGGCATAACACCCTACACTATTGCGAAGTGCTCGGCTCGGACATGGACGACGCGGGGCGTCTGCGCCTAATCGGCCTTAACCCGACACCGCACAAGCGCAACGGTTGGCGCGTGCGCGCGACGACGGGCGACTTCGGCGAGATCGTCGAGTTGCACCGGAAAGTTGATTCTGCGCTCGGCGGCGTCAATTTGATTCTCAAGGCGGGCTTCACCGACGGCACGTCGCTTCACTTCACCCCCGCCTCGCACGTCCTGCCGGGAATGCGCGTCTTCGTGAATACTCCTGACGGCATCGAGCAAGACGAGGTGGTAGAGGTTACGCATTCAACTTATAGCGGGCGCATCTACGATTTCAACGTCGAACGCACACATAATTTTGTCGCCAACAACATTTACACGCACAACTCGATCTACAAATGGCGAGGCGCGGACATCTCGAACATTTTGAACTTCGAGCAGCACTACCCGGAGGCCAGGGCGATCCGTCTGGAGCAGAACTATCGCTCGACGCAGAACATCCTCGATACGGCGGGCGCGGTCGTGAAGTTGAACACGGAGCGCAAGGGTAAGAATCTGTGGACATCGAACCCGGCGGGCGAGCGCATCCGCTACTATCAGGCTTTCGACGCGGAGGGCGAGGCGCGTTTCGTGGCGTCGAAAGTGGAAGAACATCGCCGCGTTGATGCGGCGATTCGCGCGGCGGTCTTGTATCGCACGAACGCGCAGTCGCGCGTGTTTGAAGAGGCGATGCGGCGGGCGAACATCGCTTATAACATCGTCGGCGGCTTCTCCTTCTACGAGCGCGCCGAGGTGCGCGACATCATCTCTTACCTCAAACTCGCGATGAACCCGCACGACTCAATCGCCTTCATGCGCGTCATCAACACGCCGCCGCGGGGCTTGGGCAAGCAGACGCTCGACGAACTCGACCGCCGCGCCAAAGACTACGGCGTCTCGCTCTGGGAGACGCTCGCCATCGTCACAGACCCCTCACAGGAGACCAAAGGCTTCGCGGCGCGCGCCTCGTCGTCGCTCAAAAACTTTCAGCGCATCATCACGAATCTCGTCTCGGTCGCGCAGCGCGAACCGGCGTCCGAAGTGGTCAAGGCGGCGATTCTCGATTCGGGATATGCGGACGCTTTGAAGTCGGAAAACACGGAGGAGGCCGAGGGGCGTTTGGAGAACTTGCAGGAACTCGTCAACGCCGCCGTGGATTACGACCGCGAAGAGGGCGGCGGCCTGCGCGACTTTATAGACGCCGCCGCGCTCGTCTCGGACACAGACCAGTACAAGCGCGACGCGCCCGTCACGCTGATGACCGTCCACTCGGCGAAGGGATTGGAGTTTCCGCTCGTCTTCATGGTCGGCCTCGAAGACGGGCTGTTTCCGCATTCGCGCTCGGCCACAGACCGCGCGGAACTCGAAGAGGAGCGGCGTCTGTGCTACGTCGCCATCACGCGCGCCGAGCGGTTTCTCTACGTGACGCACGCGATGAAGCGACGCGTGTACGGCGAAGAGTTGGCGTCCGAGCCTTCGCAGTTTTTGAACGAGATGCCGTTCGACCTGATGGAAGACCTTTCGCGCGGCCCTTCGTGGCTCTCGTTCGCGCGCAGTTCCGACCGGCTTGAGAACGCGCACGCCGCGCGCGCGCTCAGAGGTCAGACGGGTAATGATCCGCGCCCCGCGAAGCCCTACGAGGGCAAGACCTACAACAGCGCGGATTCCATCGCGGAGTTCTTTCGCCAGCGCGGACAGCAGGTGAACCCGCGCCCGGCCGCCGCGGCGGCGCCGCCGGTGATCAAACGCCGCGCCGACGCGGGCGACAAACAGGCAACCTCGTCCACGTCGTCTTCCAATGATGCGGGCTTCGCTCCCGGCACGCACGTCCGCCACTCGAAGTACGGGCGCGGCCTCGTCCTGCGCCGCGAAGGCACGGGCGACGCCGCCAAACTCACCATCAGTTTCCCCGGCTTCGGCCAGAAGAAGCTGATCGAAAAATACGCCGGGCTGGAAAAAGCCTGAACGGGAAAATGATGAAGTAGGAACGATGAACGGAAGTAGGAGACAGAAAACAGAATTCAGTATTCAGAAGGAACACTAAGAAGTCCTGAATTCTGACTTCTGTTTTCTGTCTCCTGTCTTCTCATTCATCGTTCATCGCTCCTACTTCATCATTTATCTTTTACCTCTCTCCTGTCATAATTCCGGCGCGCTCCTGCGGTTTCCCTATCGCCACTAATCTTGAGAGCCGTTATTCAACGTAAGGAATCACAAGCATGAAGTACCTCCCGCCTGTTGTGCGCTATCGAGGCGCGTCGCTCGTCGTCGCCGTCTCGCTGTTGCTCGTGCCCTTCGTCCATGCACAGCGTCCCGCCCCGAAGCCCGCGCGCCCCGCCACTCGAACGACGACGCAAACGCCCGTGGCCGAGCGGAGTCCGTCCGTGACGCTCGACACGTTGCTGTCGGCGGATGCTTACGGCGTCTACGCGGAGATGCGCGCGGTCGGGCGGCACGCCAACTCGCAGGAGATCGCGCAACTGCTCGCGCCGTTCGGCCTCGAAGGCAGCGGCGCGCCCGCCGAGTTGCTGGCGTTGTACGAGTTCATCAAGTCGCACGCCGATGCGCTGATGACGGCGCGTTTGATGTTCGCCGCGATGCCCGCGCGCGCGGGCGTGCCCGAGACGTTGCTCGCGGTGGAAATGCCTTCGGTCGAAGAGGCGCGAAAATTCGTGCCGGAGTTGAAGCAGTTCGTCGCCGCCAACGTCGCGCCGCCCACGAAAACCGCACCGACCGTGACGACGAGCCTGCGGGTGGAATCGTCGAATACTGCCCGTCGCCGTGGGGCGCGGCGGGCGCAGGCGACGGCGGAGAACGCGACCGACGATGTGCGTGCGAAGCCACCCGCCGCGCCGCAGTTTCAAATCAAACGCTCCGGCAGCGTCGTCGCGCTCAGCGGCGCGGCCTTCACGTTCAAGGATTTGCACGGCACGGATCAGGCTTTGCTCGTCAACGAGCCGGGCTTTCAGGCCGCGCGCACACGCTTCGGCACAGACACGCTCTTCGTCTATTTCAACACCGTGCGCATGACGAACAGCATGAAGCAGCGCATGGAGGCCTTGGAGAAGGAATACCGGCGGCAGGAGGAGTTGGCGCGCGCGGAGGCCGAGAAACGAGGCGCGCGGTCGAACTCCTACAGCATCGTCGAGCCGGACACCATCGGCGTCATCAGCGGCGGCGACGTGATCGCGGGCACGGACGCGAACAAAAACGCTAACGTCTCCGTCAGAACGGGCGGAAACATGAACACGACGAACGCGAACGTTTCCGGCCCGCCCGAAGACGAAACGCCGCCGATACCGCCGACGCCGGAAGCGACGCCTTCGCCGAAGAGTGAAAAGGAGTTGGAAGAGGAACGCCGGCGCGAGCAGTCGCGCCGGTTCGCAGAGACGTTGGGGTCGTTCGTCTTCGGCGGGCGGGGGATGAGTGAAGATTCGTGGCCGGAGTCAATCGGCGTCGGCGCATCGCTTGACGGTGATGCGCTCGTCGTGCGCGGCCTCTTCATAGACCTCTCCGGCGATCAGCCGCCGCGCCCGATCCCCTTCCTCCCCGTGCTGCTCTCAGGCCCGGCCATCGCCGCCGAAGCGTCGGCCGTGCTGCCCGCCGACACGGACATCTTCGTCAGCGTCTCGCTCGACCTGCCGCAGATGTACGACTACCTCGCCTCGCTGATGAAAATCGCCGACCTCGCGGGCGCGCAGGAAGACGGCAAAGGCGGGTTCGGCGAACAACTCACGGCGTTTGAAAAGACGAACAACTTCCGCATCCGCGAAGACCTGCTCGCCGCGCTCGGTAACGAGATCGCCGTCGGCGTACCCCCCAACGGTTTCTTCGGCATGAGGCCGCTGCCGCGGTCTGATGGCGATCCTGCCGCGCCACCGCCGTCAGGCCCCGTCGTCGTCGTCGCTTTGAACGACAGGGAGAGTTTGCAGAAACTCCTGCCGCGCATCCTGAACTCCATCGGCCTCGCGGGCGCAACCGAACAGAGCATCGTCGAGAAGCACGGGCAGGTCGAGGTGCTCACCTTCTCGAACGGCACGCTCGCCTTCATTGACCGTTTCCTCGTCGGCGCGCCCGACGCGGCCACGATGCGCCGCGTCGCCGAAGCCTACAACAGCGGCGAGACGCTCGCCAACAGCGCCGGCTACCGCGACCCGACGAGGTGGCAGTCCAAACAGGCGATAGGGCAGGTTTACGCCTCGAACGCGATGCTCAAGGGCATGTTCGAGGACGTGACCAAGTCCGTCGAAGACATTGACGACCCGGCCGTCCGCGCCCACATCATGCGCCTCGACCCGAACCCCGGCGCGATCACACACCTCGCCACGCGCGAATCCGACGGCCTCATGCACGAACTGCGACTGCCGAAAAACCTGCTCTCACTTTTCGCGACCAGTTCGCTCGTCAGCCAGAAACTCTCGACCGTTCGCGGCAACGAAGCTATGGCGCGATGGAAACTGCACATGATCAAAGTCGCGCAGGACACGCACAAAGAGAAGACAGGCCGCTACGGCACATTGGAAGAACTCATCGCCGCGGCGAAACTCGTCAACGACGAAAACAAGGATTCAGGCCGTCTCTACGAAGACTTCACGTTTATGGAAGCCGAGGGCTACGAGATCAACGTCTCCGCCTCGGGCGATACGTTCGCGGCCACCGCCACGCCCACCGGCTACCCGAAACTCGGCCGCCGCTCCTTCTACATAGACCAGACCGGCTCTCTGCGCGGCGGCGACACGGGCGGCAAACCCGCCTCCGCATCAACCTCGATCATCGAATAGGAAAACGTCGAGCGATGAACGATAGATGAAAGGCTGTTCCTGGTCAGTCGTCCGTGGTCAGTTGTCCGTTGCCTATGGCAACCACGCAAGTTGCTAAAGACGGATTTGAACAACTGACTACTGACGACGGACAACGGACGGCTCCTGCTTCATCGTCCCCGCTTCAACGTTTCCGCAAACTTTTCTCGCGCCAATCGAAGCGCGAGACGCAAGCGCGCGCGCCCGCGCCCGTTCTTCCCTGTGGCGATCAACAATTTTCGCACACACACCTTTGGAGGCTGTTCAATGAGACTCAAACTTTTCGTCGTCACGCTGCTCGTCCTATCCGTGAGCGCGCAGGCACAGACGCGTCGCCCCGCGCGCCGCGCCGCCGCGAATGCGCGCGCCAACGCCGCAGCCGTCGTCCTCCCCGCGACCGCGCCCGCCGAGCGATACGCGCTCGACCGCCCGGAGCGCGGCAGCGCGACCGGGCAGACGCTCCCGATCCGCCGCGTCATCCTCTACAGCAACGGCGTCGCCTACATCGAGCGGCGCGGCATGGTGTCGGGGCACGCCGAGGTCAATTTGTCTTTCAAACAGTCGCAGGTGGACGACGTGTTGAAGTCCATGATCGTGCTCGATCTCGGGCAGGGGCGCATCGGCGCTGTCAGTTACAACTCGTCCGCGCCTCCTAGCGCGCGCATCGCGGACATCCCCTTCTCCGTGGCCTCCGCCACGCAGTCGAGCGGGCTGGCCGGGGTGCTCGGCCAATTGCAGGGCGCGCGCGTCGTCGTCACCACAACGAACGGCCGCGCGGCCACCGGCTCGATCCTCACGGTCGAGGAACGCCGCTCGCAGATTGACGCGGATAAACCCGCCCTCGTCACGCACGCGCTCGTCATCGCCTCCGAAGGCGGCGAGTTGTCGAGTTTTGAACTCGCGGAGGTGCGCTCGGTGAAATTGATTGACGATGGCACGCGGCGCGACATCGCCGAGTTTGCCAGCGCGACCGCCGCGGCCAGACGGCGCGACGCCAAAACCATCGTCGTCACCTCGGACGGCGCGGGCGCGCGCGAGATGCTCGTCAGCTACACGGTCGCCGCGCCGATCTGGAAGACCACTTACCGCGTCGTGTTGGACGCGTCGGGCAAGCCCTTCTTTCAGGGCTGGGCTATCGTTGACAACGTGAGCGAAGAGGATTGGAACGAAGTGCAACTCTCGCTCATCTCCGGCACGCCGGTCTCGTTCATTCAGCCCATCCAGAAACCTTTCTACCGCTACCGCCCCGTCGTGCCGATGCCCGCCGACCTGCGTCTCAACCCGCAGGTTTACGAACCCGGCGAGGAAAATTTCAGCGCGAACGGCATGGGCGGCACGGGGAATCAGATGCTGGTGGTGCCGGCGCCCCCGGCGTCGGCAACGCCCATGCCGCGGCTGGAGTTGCAGGCGCGCTCGGCCGCGCGCCGCGAGCAGAGACAGGACTTGCGGCTCCAACAGAACAGCGTCAACAACCTCTCGCCGGGGGCGAGCGAAGGATTCGTCGCCAACGCGGCTGACGCCGTCTCGCTCGGCGAGGCGATCACGAGCGGCACGAGCGTCGAGGCGGCGGCCGAGGGCAACGAAGTGGGCGACTTGTTCGAGTACCAGATCGGGCAGCCCGTCACCGTCAAGCGCGACCGCAGCGCGCTCATCCCCATCCTGCAAACGCGCATGGAAGGCGCGCGCGTCTCTATCTTCAACGAGGCCGCGCGCCGCGAGCGTCCCATGAGCGGCATGCTCCTCAAGAACACCTCCACGCTCACGCTCGAAGACGGCGCGATGACCATCATTGACGGCAACGCCTACGCGGGCGAGGCGCTCATGGAGCGACTCAAACCCGCCGAGCAACGTCTCATCTCCTTCGCGCTCGACCTCGGCACGCTCGTCAACGTCCGCCAGAAAGAGGATCGCGCGCCCGCCTTCCTCGTCCGCATCATGAACGGCGTCTTCCAGGCTCATTATCACCGGCAGGATAAGAAGACCTACACGCTCTCGAACCAGACCGGGCACACGCGCATCGTCTACGTCGAACACCCGGTCAGGCCGGGTTGGGAGTTGGACGACAAAGAGACGCCGAAACCCGAAGGCCGCAGCGCGCGCTACTACCGTTTCCGCGTCGAACTCAAACCGCACGAGCGCGCCGAATTGACCGTCACCGAGCGGCAGGCGCTCATGGACACCTTCGCGCTCACCAACATCACCTCCGATCAACTTCGCCTCTTCGTCTCGCGCCAGTACCTTGACGACGCGACGCGCGCCGCCATCCAGAACATCGTCGAGATCAAGAGCCGCATCGCCGCCGTAGATGCCCGCCTCGCGGCGATAGATACGGAACTCGCGCAGATCGGCGCGGATCAGACGCGCCTGCGCGAGAACATCGAAGCGCTCGCGCAGACCGCCGAGGCCAAACAACTCATCGCGCGTTACGTCGCCAAGGCCGACCAGCAGGAGACGCGCATCGAGCAACTGACGAAAGAGCGGCAGGCCGCCAATGAAGAACGCGCGCGTCTCCAACCCCAACTTGACGCCGCCATCCGCGCCCTCTCGCTCGACCGCAACCTGACGGAGTGAGCGCGCGGCGGCACGCAACAACCGCCGCCGGGCGTTCACCACCGCAGACCCGGAGAGCACAAAGGACGCGCGGAGAAAGACGACGGGCAATTTCAAATCTCTGTAGAGTAAAGACGACGGGCAATTTCAAATCTCGAATTTGAGATCATCCGATGTTTCCCCGGTGCCCCTCCGTGCCCTTCCCTTAAGTGTCCTCCGTGCCTGCGGCGGCGGTTCTTATATTCTTACTCAAAAACAGGAAGGCGGCCGTGGATTTAACCCACGACCGCCTTCAACGTTATGCGCCCTACGGGTCGGCGCGGTTTACCTCGTCAACTCGTCCGCGATCTCTTTGGCATCGAAAATCTTGCGGAGGATTTCGAGCATCCCGCGCGAGTCCACCGAGATCGTGCGGTTGACCGATTCGTCGTAGTAAAAGTTGCCGACGATTGATTGCCGATTGCCGTCGAAGACGAGGCCGATCAGTTCGCCCCGCTTGTTGATGAGCGGCGACCCGGAATTGCCGCCGATGATGTCGTTGGTCGAGATGAGATTGAAGGGCGTTTTCGGGTCAACGGCCGACTTCTTCTCCATCCAGCGCGGCGGCAGGACGTAGGGGAACTTGTTGCCCTTTAGGTTGACGCGCTCGTAGAGTCCGCCGAGCGTGGTGTAGGGCGTGACCGGCTTGCCGTCTTCCGTGTAGCCCTTGACCGCGCCGTAGGAGAGACGCAGCGTGAAGGTGGCGTCGGGGTAAATCTTATCGCCTTCGGTGTCGAACAAAGCGCGCGCGATCTTGGCATAGGCCGAGCGTTCGACGGCGAGCACTTCGTTGTTGTAACGCTTGCTCAACTCGCGCGCTTGCGCGTCAATGCCGCGCGCCAGTTGGATCATCGGGTCAGTTGATTCGTCAATCGCCTTTTTGCCGCCCGCCGCGAGTTGCTTGCGGAAGGCCGCGTCCTTCAACTTCGAGCCGTCGATCAATTCGGCGGCGCGCGCCTCGGGCGTCTTGCCCATCAGGACGCGTTTGACGAGTTCGTGATCCGCGCCGTAAGCCTCGCGCATGAAGTCGAGCGAGTCGGCGAGTTTCATTTTTTCGTAATCGTCATACATGTTCGTCTGCGCGAACAGCACGTTTTCGAGCGAGGCGCGGCGCGCCTCTGTGAACTCGGGCAGGCGTTCGGCGTTCGGCTTCGCGCTCTCTTCGGCGAGACGCACGAGCGTGCGCGCGTAGTTGAAGAGAACCGTGTTGAAACCGGCGGCGAGGTCGAGAAAGCGCCGGTCGCGCTCGTAGGCCGACAGGTCGCGGCGGCCTTTGGCGATGGCCTCCCACGCATCGCCGTACTCCTTCTGCCGCTGCGGGTTCGAGGTCACGGCCTTGCGCAACGCGTCTTCGGATTTCTGCTTGTAAGAGATGAGCGAAGGGTCTTTCAACCCGCCGAGTTGGCCGCGATAAACTTTGAGCGCGTTCTGCGTGCTGTTGAGTTCGTTCTGGCCGCGACGCGTCTGCTCCTCGCCCATCGCCATGTACTTTTTGAGGACAGCTTCGCGGCGTTCGAGCATGCGGATGATGAGCGGGAGGCTCGTCTCGCGCAGAGCCTCGACGTGCGCCACGGTGTTCAGGCGTTGCGTCGAACCGGGATGGCCGGTGACGAACACGAGGTCGCCTTCCTTCGTGCCTTCCTTCGAGAACCTGAGATAGCTGTCGGGGCGCGCGGGCTTGCCGTTCTCGTAAGCGCGCACGAGTCCCATATCTACGTTGAAGCGCGGGTACTCGAAGTTGTCGGGGTCGCCGCCGAAGAACGCGGCCTGAAACTCGGGCGCGAAGACGAGGCGCACGTCAGTGTATTTCTTGTAACGATAAAGATTGTACTTGCCGCCCTGATAGAGCGTCACCACGTCCGAGCGCAGGCCGGTCTTATCGGTGGATTCCTTCTCGATGGCGGCGATGGCCGTGCGGCGCGCGGCGAGGGCGTCGCCCGCGGACATCTCCGGCTTGACCGAAGCGTTGACGCGATCCGTCACGTCCTCGATGCTCTGGAGGACGTTGAGTTCGTAGCCGGGAATCTTGAGTTCTTCGGCGCGCGTGCGTGCGACGAAGCCGGTCTTGGCGTAGTCTTTTTCCGCCGAACTGAGTTCGCCGACGGCGTCTTCGATGATGTGGTAGTTGGTCAGGATGAGGCCGTCGGGCGAGACGAACGAACCCGACCCGTTAGGGAAACGCACCGAGGCGAGTTGCAGCCTTTTGAGGAACTCGTCGGTCACTTCAAAACCATATTTGCGTTTAATCTCGGCGCGCGGCACCTGGTTGAAAGGCCACATGCCCTCGTCGGCGCGGGCCGTGACGCCTGCGAAAGATGAGAAAGCGATGAGCGCGGCCAGCAGTGCGCGCGACAGTCTTCTGAAATCCATATTGCTCCTCGAAAAAGGTTAAAGTTGATGGGAGTGAACTCGTTTAGAGTATCATAAGCCGCATCAGGATGCCCCGGAATGAGTTTCAAGTTTCAGGTTTCAGGTTTCAGGTTCAAGACAAAGAACCTCTAACCTCAGACCTGAAACCTGAAACCCGAAGCTTGAAACCGATGACTAATGAGGAAATCGCACGACGCTTCCAACGCCTCGCGCTCATCATGGAGATACGCGGCGACGACCGCTATCGCGTGCGCTCTTACCGCAACGCCGCCGAGATCATAGAGACGTGGCCGGTGCCTTTGGCGCGTGTCGCGCGCGAGGAAGGCGTGAAGGGCTTGCAGGCGATTCCTTCCGTCGGCAAGGCCATCAGTGGCAAGATCGTGGAACTGTGCGAGCGCGGCACGTTCGACGCCTACGAGAAACTCACTTCGGAGACGCCCGAGACCGTGCTCGACCTGCTCGACGTTTCCGGCGTCGGCATCAAGACCGCCGCCCTGCTCCACCAGCAGTTCAAAATCTCATCGCTCGACGACCTCAAGCAATTCGTCGCCGGCGGCGGCCTCGACATGGTTGACGGCGTGGGCGAGAAGACCGCCGAGCGGATCGAAGCGAGTCTGCGCAGGCTCTGAGCGACGCCCTAACGCCTCGGTTGATCGGCCGCCTTCGGCAGCGTCTCCACGATGTGATCGAAGCCGAGCCAGAAGCTCCAACTGTGATGATAGAAGGCGACGGGAAAGATGAGCGCGACCACCGAGAGGCAGGTCAAGACGAGATCGAAGCGCGTGTTGATGACGGGCAGGCTGAGGACGTAGAGGACGAGTATGACGAACTCCGTCGTGACCACGTTCGCCATGATCGCGCCGACGAAAAAACCGTCCTCGCGTTTGAAGAGGGCGTCGCAGGCCGGGCACTCGTGTTTGATGTGGAAGGGACTTTGGACGATTGAAGACTCGCCGCAGACCGGACACCGGAGGCGCAAGGCTCGCGACAGCGTTTTAATGATCGAGCGGCGTCCTCTGTTCACATCTTTTCACACCCGCCCGCCATGCGCCCCTAACTCACGCACTGCTCATCCCCTATTCGCGGCCACCATCACGCCCTCGGCCTGCCGTTTGACAATGACGAGCGTGATGTCGTCGTTGGCGGGCGTCCCTTGCGCGAACTTGGTGAGGTCGGCCTCGATCTTGTCGCGGATGCCCGCGGCCGTGGATTCGAGGTAGCGCGCCACCGTGTTGTAGAGACGCACCGGGCCATACTCTTCGCCCGATGCGTTCTGCGTCTCGGAGACGCCGTCGGAATAGATGACGAGCGCGTCGCCGGGTTGAAGTTGCGTGCGGCCTTCGCGGTAGACGGCCTCGCCGACGATGCCGAGCGGGATGCCGCCCGCCGCGAGTTGCTCCATCGAGCCTCCGGCGTGCGCGATGAGCGGCGGGTTGTGCCCGGCGTTCAGGAACGAGAGCGAGCCGGTCGCAGGGTCGAGTTCGGCGCAGAAGAGCGTGATGAAACGATTCATCGGGATCGTCTCGGCGAGGTAGCGATTGACGGCCGAGATGGTGTCGCCGAGCGTCTTGTGCGCCGGAATCTGCGCGTGCATCGCGGCGTGCAGACTCGACATCAGGAGCGCGGCCGACGTGCCCTTGCCCGACACGTCGCCGAGCGCGATGACCATGCGCCCGTCCGGCCGCTCGATGAAATCGTAATAGTCGCCGCCGATCTCGTAGCAGGGGAAACTGATGCCCTGCATCTCGTAGCCGTTGACGTTCGGCGCGCCGCTCGGCTGGAAGCGTTGCTGAATCTCGCGTGCGAGGTTCAGTTCGCGCTCGAAGCGTTCGCGCTCAAGGTCTTCTTCCATCAGACGCGCGTTCTCGACGCGGATGGCCGCCACCGAGGCGAGCGTCGTCAAGACCGTCAGGTGATCCTGCGAGAACTTGGCTTCGGCCAGCGGCGAGTCGGCGTAGATCATGCCGAAGATGCGTTCGCCGACGCCGAGTGGCACGGCGAGCACCGAGCGGATGCCCTGAATCGTCATCGTCGAGGACATGAAACGCGGGTCGTGCTGCGCGTCGGAAGTGAGCACGGAGCGACCCTGCCCGACGACCTCTTCGATGATCGAGCGGCTGACCCTCACCTCGCCCGTCTCCTCGGTGCTGTTGCGCAACTGCGCGACGCGGATTTTGAGTTCACGCTCGGCGTCGCGCAGCATGATCAGGCAACGCTCGGCGGGCACGGCCTCGAAGACGAGCGCAACGACTTGCCGCAACGTCTCGTCGAGCGTGGCGGGCGCAAGCAGCGTGACCGAGACCTTGCTGATCAGGGCGAGCAGGTCGCTCTGCTGGACGGAGTTCGCAGAGGCGGCGCGCGTCGAGTTGATGATCGTGCCGACGGCGGGGCGGGGCTGCTCGGCCGAGCCTTGCGTGCGCGCGTCTTCGATGGCTTCGAGCAGGCCGGAGGTCGAGCGTTGGTCGGAGTTGAGCGCGATGGTCGCTTCGGGGAGCGAGGAGGCGTATGGGTCTGCGATCATGGTCGCGCCCGCGCCCGCATCCTTGTCGCGGAAGACGATCTCGGTTTCGCCGATCTGGATGCGTCCGCCCGGCGTGAGCGCGAG
The DNA here is from genome assembly GCA_035296445.1 of Pyrinomonadaceae bacterium. Lineage (GTDB taxonomy): Bacteria > Acidobacteriota > Blastocatellia > Pyrinomonadales > Pyrinomonadaceae > JAIVJZ01. Next base: position 22,608 of record DATHAZ010000142.1, read on the forward strand.
GGCGGATTCCACGCGGTCGCCGTTGTAGAGCGTGCCGTTGGCCGAACCCAAATCCTGCAAGACGTAGGCGTCGCCCTCGCGCCGCACCTCGGCGTGGACGCGCGACGCGAACGGATCGGGGATGCACACGTCGTTGCGCGCCGAGCGGCCGATGGTGATGCGCAGGCGGCCGAGCGGAAACGTGTCGGGCGCGCGGTCGGGATAATTAACGATTAGGTCAGGCATAACTCTCGGTGAATGGTAAATGGTAAATGGTGAATGGATGAAGGTGAATCTTACCATTCACCATTTACCATTTACCATTCACTGGCTCGGTTGATTTCTTCTCCGGTCGAGTTCCCTGCCGAGTTGTTCTTCGAGGGTGACGGATTGCGCGCGGAATTTGCCGCGGCGCGCGCGCCCGAAATGGACGAGCGCGGCGACGAGTTCGGCGCGTTTCAGCGAGCGCGGGTCGCGCCCCTCCGTGATGCTCAGGCCGAGATAATAACTGGCGTCCGAGTTGCCGCGCTCGGCCGCGGCGCGAAGCTCCGCGACGGCCGCCGCGCGGTTCGTCGTCCACAACGCGACGCCGCGCTGGTACTGATCCGAAGGCGAACCGGAAGACGCTCTCGACGGCGTGGCCGTAGGGTGCGGCGTGGGAGGCGCGGGCGACGTTTCCGGCGGACGGGGCGCGTCTTCTTCGCGCGGCGTGGTCGTCGCCGCTGTTCTCGCGGCGCGCGCCGCGTCGGCGGTTTGGTCGCCGGCCTCTGCGGCGTCGGCCGTGTCTTCCCTCGTGGGAGACGGCGTGGGTTGTCCGAGTTGTCGCTTGCTCGCGGCGGCGATTGCCGTGTCGGAGGACGTTTCGGCGAGGCGGCGATAAATCTCGCGCGCGTCAGCCATGCGGCCGGAGAGACGCAACGCGTCTGCATATTCTAACTGTACCGCGTCGCGCGCGAGCGCGGCGGGCGAGGCCGCGCCGAGACCGCGATAGGAATCCAGAGCCTCCCTGTAAAGTCCTTCGGCGAACTGCGCTGAGGCAAGACTGCGCCACGCCTCCGCGTCCGCGGGGGCGAGACGCGTGACGACGCGCAACTCTTCGATGGCCTCGCGCCGCGAACCATTCGCGAGCAGCAGGCGCGCGAGCCGGTGGTGCGGCTCGGCGTTGTCGGGGTCGAGCACGGCCGCCTCTCGCAGACGCGACGCTGCCTCCGTCGCATTGCCGGAAGCGATGAGCGTGTCGGCCTCGGCCAGCTTCGCCTTCGCCAGTTGCTTCGGATCGTCCGGGGCGGGTGCGGCCTCGCCGACCGCGATTGCGGGCGTGGGAGTCTCGGGGACGCGCCGGAATCCGCGCACGCCGAGCCAGGCCACGGCGGCCACAAAACAGATGACGACGACCGACAAAACCGCCACTCCCAGCCACACGCGAAAAGCGCGCCGCTCGTAGGGCTGCGCCGGCAAATGCGGGGCGGCTGTGGCCGGCGTCGGCGAAGGGGATTGCAGCGAGCCGTTGGGAGACAGCGTAACCTGTCGGGGCGCGTTGTTGAATTGCGGTTTATTGTTCGCGCGCGCGGCGGCGGCGACGGCGGGTGAAGCGGCGGCGTCGGCCGGTAAGTTCCGCGAGGTGAGCGGTCGCACGGGGATCGTGATCTGAGTCTGTTCGGGGTCGAAGTCGCCGGGGGCATAGCCGTGCAGCGCGCCCGTCTGGAGACTGTCGGCTTGATGCGTGGACGAATAGTTGCGCGCGCCGCGTGCGGATGCCAACTGCCCGTCCGACGGCGCGCTCGATTCACCGTCTCTCACGTCTCCCGCCCGGATACCGCGCCTCCACAGATCGTACATCTCTTCGGGCGTGACTTCGGAGGTCTGCGAGGCGGCGGGCGGCGGTGCGGGGGTGGCGACGATCTCGTCCGTCCGGTTGTTGCCCGGCAACGGGACTGTGTTGGCGATGGGCGAGATGTCCCCGCCCGCATCATTCGCCGCGCCGAGGCGTTGCAGCGGCGCGCCGCAATGGCGGCAGTATCGCGCGTCGTGCGGAGCCAGCACATCGCAACTGGGACAGGTCTTCGTCATCCGTTTCCTCTAAAACGTGAGCGTTGAATTTTAACGCATACGGGAACGCGCGCTGCCGCCGATTTCGCGGACGACCACCGTGCCGGCGATGCGGTCGTGCAGCGCGCGCCCCTCCGCATCGAAGGCGGCGAGGATAAATCCGACGCCGAATGTGAGGAGAGAAACCAGATAGCCCAGCGTGTGGCGCAGCGTGGCGTGGCCGAATCCGAGCGGCTCGCCGCTCTGTCGCTCGATGCGCAGGCCGGTAGCCCACTTGCCGACGGTCGTGCCCGTGAAGACTGGCAGCACGAGAAAGTTGACGAGCAGCACGCCGAGACTCAGCAGGTAGCCGATGCTGAGCGTCGCCTCGCCCGTCAGGCTGACGCTGCCGCCGAGGGTGCGCGCGAAGAGAGTCGCGAAGGCGATGATCGCGACGGCCAGCGTGTAGTCCACGAGCAGCGCGCCGCACCTGAGCGAGAAGGGCGCGCGCACCCTGCGCCGCCGCGCCGCAACCACGATGCTCTCGCGCTCTCGCACCCGCCCTTTGCTCTCCGCCAGCCTGGCTTCCATCTGTGTCATAAAAAGCTGTTAGCTATTAGCTGTTAGCTGTTAGCTGTAAGCAATCAGCCATCACCGATCACCGATCAAACGAACAGTGCGTCAACAAGTTTTGCTAATAGCTAACAGCTAACAGCTAATAGCTATCCGATCAAAAAGTGTAGTGTAGTTTCGCCGAGACGCAGTTTATCGCCGCTCTCAAGGGCGCGCGGCTGGTGCGGCGCGAGACGCAGGGAGTCGTTTAAGACCGTGCCGTTGACCGAGCCGAGGTCTTCGACGAGGTACACGTCGCCTTTGCGGAAGATGCGCGCGTGGCGGCGCGAGATTTTGGTCTGCGGGTCGAACTTCGACAAATCAATCTCCGGGAAAATCTGCGAATGCGGGTCGCTCCTGCCGATGTGGCTCGACTCCTTGTGCAACTGGAACGACGAATCGAGTTCGGTTGTTCCCATCACGACGAGTTTCGCCGTCGCGCGCGCCGTCCTCAAGGCCGCGCTCGCCACGGCGAGCGGCTGGCGCTGGCCGCAGTGCGCGCAGAAAACGTCGTCGTAGGCGATGCGCCCGCCGCAGAAGCCGCAGTAGACCATCTCGACCTGCATCGTCTTCATGCCGCCGCGATCATTCTGCGCCGCGCCGTAGGTGACTGCCCCGGCGCGCAGTTTTTCGAGATGCGCCGCGAGCATGTCGCGCAGTTCGGCGGCCGAGCGGAAACGATCTTCGGGCTTGTAGCCGACGGTGCGCATCAGGATGGATTCCATCTCGTTCGAGAGCGAGGGGGCAAGCTGGCGCGGGCGCGGGTTCTTGTTGAAGTCGAAGATGAGCAGCGGGTTGTCCTGCGGGTCTGTGCCGGTCAGGAGGTGAAACATCGTCGCGCCTAAGCTGTAGATGTCGGAGCGCGGTTCGACCTTGCCGCTGAAGAGTTCGGGCGGGGCATAGCCCATCGTGCCGACCGCCGTGACGCCCTTCTCGTGCGTCGTCACCCAGCGCGCGATGCCGAAGTCAATGAGCATGACGCGCCCGCTGTTGCCGTCGATCATCAGATTGGCGGGTTTGAGATCGCGATAGATGATGGGCGGGTTGCGGCGGTGCAGGTATTCGAGCACGTCGGCGACCTGACACGCCCAGTCGGTGACGGTCTTCTCGTCTATACGGCCGCCGGGGGCGTTCCTGAGACGCGCGAGAAAGTCGCCGCCGGAGATGTACTTCATGACGAGGTAGAAGCGTCCGGCATCCTCGTCGTAGAAATAGTCGTAGATGGTCGGGATCGAGGGGTGTTCGAGCGAGGCGAGCAGCATTGATTCGCGCTTGAAATCGTTGATGGCCTTTTCGTGCTGCGACTCGTCTATGTTCGACTGGATCATCTCCTTGACGGCGCGCGGCTGGTCGCCGAGGTTGCGGTCGCGCGCCAGATAGACCGCGCCCATGCCGCCGCCGCCGATGCGCCGCACGATCTCGTAACGCGTATAGAGGATCGTGCCGGGGTCGAGTTGCTTGGCCTGATGGCGCAGGCGTCCCGTCGAGCCGGAACGCGACGTGCCGCCCACGGCGTTCGTCTTGTTGCCGACGCCGCCGCTCTCCCCTCCGCCCGTCACGTGTATGCTCTCCGACGGCGTCTCGGCCTGCGCGCCCGGCCGGGGCGCGGCCTCGCCCGCCGGTTCGCTCGCGGCTTTCGCAGGCGTCTGCGCGCCGCCCGCTTCCGCGACATCTTTCGACTCCGCACCCGGCGCGCTCTCTCCCGAATCGCCCGACGGTTCGCCCGTCGCCGACTCGACAACTTCTCCACGCGAAGCCGATTCCGGCACAGACTCCGCCGCCCCTCCGCTTTCGAGCGGCGCGGACGGGGCGCGCTCGTTTTCTTCACCCGGCTTTGCTTCAAACGCGGGCGCGGAAGCCGCGCCGAGCGCGAAGGCGACGGCCGCATCCGCCGAGGCCGCGCCGTCCACGGACGCACCCGCCCCTAGCGCCAACGGTGTTCCGCAGTCGCCGCAAAAACGATCCGAGGGCGTAACTTCCGCCCCGCATTTTGGACAGGAGGACATGCGTTTAAGAGCTATTAGCTATTAGCTGTTAGCTATTAGCTAAAACAAAAACCGGGTGTTGATTAGTCTGGCTAATAGCTAACAGCTAATAGCTAATAGCTTTTACTTCGTCACATGAAAACGCAAAAACGTCTTGCCGATGATGATCTCGTCGCCATCGTTCAAGGGTTGGCGGTCGCCGGGCAGCAGGCGTCGGCCGCGATTGATAAAAGTGCCGTTGGTCGAACCCAAATCTTCGATGTAATACTGACCGCCGCGTCGCGTGATGCGCGCGTGGCGGCGCGAAACTTTCGCTTCCGGGTCGTCCGAGTCGAGGTCTACGTCGGGGAAGATACCGCTGTCCGCGTCCCAACGCCCGATGTAGGCTTCGTCCTCGTGAACCGGGAACTCCTTGCCCGCCGAACGCCCGCGATTGATGACGAGCGCGGCATGGGCGACGTGTGCGCCGCCGTTTGCGCTGCGTGTCGCCGCCGCAGGCGTCGCGCGCCCGGCAGCCGGAGTCCTGACGGCCGAGGCCGCTTCCGAGATGACGACGGGGGAAGCATCGCCTCCGCTCCCGTCGTGTTTCGTCGGCGCGTCGGGCGAGATCAGGTCGGCGGCTGCGGCGGCGGCTGTGCTGGAAGCGTCGCCCGCGAGCGTCACGGGTTTATTGAGCATTTGCAGGATCGGCGTCCGCCCCTCGGGGCGCGCCGACCCGCCGACGAGCGGCAACCCGCACTCGTCGCAGTATTGCGCGCCGTCCACATTTTCCGTCTGGCATCGCTCGCAGGTGATCATGGTCTTCCGCCGCCCCGGTCACAACTAATACACGGAGGGATTGTAACGCGAAACGGAAAAGATGGTAAATGGTGAACAGTGAATGGTAAATGTTGAAAGGAAGAAGACGGCTTCAGCTCCTTTCACTATTCACCATTTACCATTTACCGGCCACCGAATCCGAGATTTTGAAACTGTTTTCGCGAACCGGACGTAAAAGATTTGACGGCTCAGGCGTTATAGTTATAGCAGCGATTTCGCCAGGCCGCGCGGTTGGTCTTTTCGCCCCGACAGTCGCTCGATCCCCCAGTTAAAGGAAGTTGAAGATTTATGGCTGTGAGCCGGAAGAAGAAAATTATTATCGCGGTGGCGGCCGTGGCCGTCATCACCCTCGTCGTGATCATCAGCGTCTTTGCCGGGCGTAAGGACGAGCCGGAAGTGACGGTCGTCAAAGTGCAGGTGCGCCCCGAACTGCGCTCGACCGTGACGGCTTCGGGCGAGGTGCGACCGATCAAGTTCATCAACCTGACGAGCGAAGTCAACGGGCGCATCGAGGAGATTTTCGTCAACCCCGGCGACGCCGTGACGCAGGGCCAACCCCTCGTGCGCCTCGACCCGACGCAGTTGCAGTCTTCGCAGGAAGCACAGACCGCGGGCGTGCAGGTTGCCATCAGCGACGTGCAGAACGCGCGCGCCTCCGTCACCGCCGCCGAGAACAGCGTCTCGCAGGCGCGGCAGGGGCTGACGGTGGCCGAGGCCGGTTTGTCGCAGGCGCGGCAGGGGGTCGTCACCTCGCAGACGAGCGTTGATCGCGCGCAGGTTGATCTCAACACCGCGCAACGCGAACTGCGACGGCAGACGGAACTGGTCGAGGCGGGCGTCGCCTCGCGCGCCGAGTACGACGCGGCGCGCGACCGTCTCGAACAGGCGCAGGTCGCGCTGCGCACGGCGCAGGCGCAACTGCAACAGCAGCGCATCGCGGTCGAAGAATCGAGGGCGCGCGTCAACCAGCAGAAAGTCGCCGTGCGCGACGCGCAGATCGGCGTCGAGCGCGCGCGCACGGGCGTCGCTTCGAGCGAGGCGCGCGTCAACCAGCAGCAGGCCATCCTGCGCGGCCAGTCGAGCCAACGCTCGAAGGCCACGCAACTGTCGCCCCTGACCGGCGTCGTCGCCGACATCCCCGCGCGGCAGGGTCAGTTCGCGCTCGCCAACCTGACCTCCACGGCTTTGATGACCATCGCCGACATGTCCACGATCAACGTGGAAGTGAACGTTGACGAGACCGAGATCGGGAGCGTCGAAGTGGGGCAACAGGCGAAAGTCAAAATTTCTTCCCTCGGCGAACGCGAGGTTGAAGGAGTCGTCATGCAGAAGAACCCGCTCGCCGTCGGCAAGTCCGATGCGTCGGGCGGCGGCCTGCAAACCCGTGTCAACGTGCAGGAGGCCAAAGAGTTCAAAGTCGTCATCGAACTCAGAAACATGCCCGACGACGTGCGCAGCGCGCTGCGTCCCGGCATGACCGCCGACGCCACCATCACGACGAAGACGAAACAGAACGTGCTCGCCGTGCCGCTCCAGGCCGTGATCGAGAAGCCCGCGCCGACGCCCTCGCCCGGCGCAGCCGGGGCATCGCCCGCGCCCGCCGCGCCGGGCGAGAAGCCGAAAGAGATCAAGGGCGTCTACGTGCTCGAAGGCAACAAGGTGAAGTTCCTGCAAGTCGAGACCGGCATCACGGGCGAGTCGGACATCGAGATCGTGAGCGGGCTGACAGAGGGCTTGGAAGTCATCACCGGCCCGAGCCGCGTGCTCCGCACTTTGAAGGAGAACGCGACCGCGAAGAAACAGACGCGCAAGCCCGGCGAGGGCGAAGGCAAAGCGGGCGAGAGCAAGTAAGTAGAGAGAGCAGGTTTATGAGCAACGCTGGAACTACGGTGGCGGACGCGCCCATCGAACAACGTCTGGAACACGGCGACCTGCTCGCGCACGACGCCGTGCCCGCCGCGCTCATCTCGATGCGCGACATCTGGAAAACTTACCAGATGGGTTCGGAGGAGTTGCACGCCCTGCGCGGCGTCTCTTTCGACGTGCAGCGCGGCGAGTACGTCGCCATCATCGGCCCATCGGGTTCAGGTAAGTCAACGCTGATGAACCTCATCGGCTGTCTCGACACGCCCTCGCAGGGTCGCTACTGGATCAACTCCAAACTCGTCTCCGACATGGACGACGACGAACTCGCGCGCATCCGCAACAAAGAGATCGGCTTCGTCTTCCAGACCTTCAACCTGCTGGCGCGTGCCACCGCCCTGCACAACGTCGAACTCCCGCTCATCTACGCCGGGATCAGTTCGGCCGACCGCAGCGAGAAAGCGCAAGCCTCACTGCGCGCCGTCGAACTCGGCGACCGCATGACGCACCGCCCCAACGAACTCTCCGGCGGCCAACGCCAGAGGGTCGCCATCGCCCGCGCCCTCGTCAACCACCCCTCGCTGCTGTTGGCCGACGAGCCGACGGGCGCGCTCGATTCCAAAACCAGCATCGAGATCATGAACCTCTTCGAGAAACTCCATGCCGAGGGCAACACGATCATCGTCGTCACGCACGAGCCGGACATCGCCGCCCGCGCCCACCGCGTCATCTCCATCCGCGACGGCAACATCGACAAGGACGAGCGCATCAGGTAACAAAAGGTCGCGCGAT
>DATHAZ010000143.1:0-38523 GCA_035296445.1 Pyrinomonadaceae bacterium
ATTGCAGTGCGCGGAAATTTAGGTGCGCGCGCGGGAAAATAAGATTAGTCCGAGTGCCGTGAAGATTAGCGGTGGCGCCCAGGCCGCAAGGGCGGGCGGTAAGATTCTGTAATTCCCCAATTGCTGGAATGCGCTCGCGCTGGCCCACAGCAAGAGTCCGATAAGAAGCGCAGCTCCCAGTGCCCAAAAAGCCGAACGCCTGCCAAAGAACACACCGAAGGGGATGCCTATAAGCGCCAGTATGATGGGGGACACGATGTCGGCGCTTCGACGGTAGAGCGCTATACGCAGACTGGTCAGCTCGCCGGGTCTGACGTTCTTAAGAGTTTTTATGTATTCGCTTAAGACCTTGGAATTAAGCTCCGAAGGTTTGTTAAGCAAGGGTTTAAACGACTGCGCCGGCGTTGTTTCGGCGAGAGAAAATTTCGCAAATCGGCGTATCCCTCCCACATCCGACCGGCCGATTTCCATGACTTGGGCACTCTGTAACTCTAACACGCCCACCTCCTTCCACTTACCTTCTCCGCCTGAGATCAAACGTTTCAAATGAACCCCTTCATCGTCAAATTCATAAATAACCGGTGCGATGAGGGATTGTTCGTCATCTCCGTATTTATATGAGTAGAGCCGTTGTGCATCGGAGATGGCTAGCCATTGAACTCCTGCGGGGGTCATCGCCCTGTTCAGTCCGCCGCGTATCTGTGCCCTGTAACTCTCTTGGCGTCGGTTCGCCTGAGGAAGCACGTTTTCCTGCAAGAGACCAAGTGCGACACTGATCAGCAGCGAGAAAAGCACGGTCGGCAATGCCAGCCGGTACAGACTCTGACCACTCGCCCACCAGACTACTACTTCGTTGCGTCGCGCGATGATTGCATAAGTTACCAGGACTGAAACCAGCAGGCCGATGGGCACCAGGCTCATGGTGGCGAGTGGTACTAAATATAACAGGTAGAGAAGCACAAGGCGCCACTCGGAACCTGAGATAAAACGCAGCAATTCAAATAGCGTGAAGATCAAAAAGATGAATAACAGAGAGGCGTATGCCAGTATGAAGTTAAAAAAAACGGCGCGGAGCAGGCCTCTATCCAGAAGTCCCAGGAGTATGGAGTTTCGCGCGTGTGCGTCCTTGACATGCGTAAAAGCCATTGCCGGAGTCAGCAGTCGTAGATGAACCCCGGTCGAAACGTTTCGCTCGTTGATGAGAAGCGAGACGAGACCCACGGCTGTTGCCAGCCCGTTTGCCAGCCAGATACCGAGATGCGGTGGGAGCGTGCCACTGCGGCTTAACTGCTCTCCCCCTAATAAAACTAAATAATAGAGGAGCATCGCGCCGATAGAGATGAGTACTGCCTGTCCCCTGCCGAGCCGTTTCAGACGCCCGCCAAAGCCCGCCCCGAGCAGTGCGAGCGCCATTGGTGCCAGGCATAGTGCCAACCTCTTGTTGAACGCCATCAGCAGCGAAATTTTCTCCGTCCCCTCCGCGATTCGAGCTCTGTCCAAAAGCTCGCGCCAGCCGAGTTCATCAACCTCCGTAGGCCTCTCCTGAAACCTTTTGAGCAGGGCGTTGCGTCCGGTATTTAGGCGTAAGCGAAATTGTGCGGAACTTTCCGTCACGAGCTGGGGGGAATTATTGGATTGCTCTCCGGTCTTCGACGGTAAGGTGGTGACTACCGCGTCGGTTAACACCAGTTCCGTTTGTTCACCCGTTACGTCAAGCCGTCCGCTACGAGAGGTTATCAGACGCGTCCCGCTGCCCTCACCCTGCCAGTGAATAAATACCCTTCCCCATTGACCGCGCACTTTATCGCCATCCCGCACGTAAACCACTTTACCCGGCATTTCGGTATTGAAAGTGTGCGGCTGAATTGGCGACTCGATTTTAGATAAGGTAACTTTGAGTGCGGCGTCTCGCAGCAGGGACGAGGCTCTCGGCGCGATCTCAAAGCCTATGTAAAGCGTCAACAACGTGAAGACGATGCCCAGCAACAACACCGGAGAGAGGAAACGCCATGTTCCCACCCCCGCCGCGCGCATCGCTATTAACTCACTATCGCTGCCGAGTTTGCTTAAACCAGTGGCCGTGCCAATTAACACCGACATCGGAAGTGTGAAGATTAATATGTTAGGCACCAAGCCTAAAATTATGTCAGCCACAACTCCTAGAGAGGGGTCTGCAGAGCCGAGGATTTCTACGAACTTGCCGGCCTGTTGTGCCAGAAGCACAAAGGTCAAGAGGAGTAGGGATAGGCCGAGGTACGGTAAGATTGCCGCCGCGATGTACCTTTCTACCAGCCGTCCGCCAACTATTTTCATGCTGTTAAACAGGATTCCTTTTGAAATGCCGGGCCTAATAAACGACGTTATCGTTGAATTTACCGGAGGCGAGAAAGCTATTCGACGGTAGCCCGTCCCCTCGGGAGTCTCTCGAGGGCGCGCGTAATCAGACGTTGAGTTATCTGTGAGAGTTCCTTGAGCACCGCCTCTGAGACCGTGCTGACCGAGAGTCCCCAATCACCCGGCGCGAGACGTTGCGTCGCACGTAGATGCGCCGTGGCCTCAAACGAGACGGGCAGATCCAACTTGTGTGCGCACTCGCCGCAACGCAAAGCGCCGTCAGCACCCAGGTATGAATTCTCCCTGTTTCCACCCAGAGGCTTCTTGCAGTTCACACAAGCGCGCAGGTCAGGCAGGAATCCCGATAGTTTTAAGAGCCACACTTCACAGTAACGCGTGATGTGCCGTAAGTTTTCAGGCGCAGAGGCAATTGCCTCCAGACACGCTCGGATCATACGGAATATTTTCTCGTTCGGCTCGTGGGGCGGGGTGAATTCGAGTATCAGGCCACCGATATATTCCAAGGCGACAACGACTTCCGTGTTCTTGCTTAATTCAAAGTATGAGCGGAGGATTTCAGCTTGGCGGATGGACACAAGTTCCTGTCCTTCCTTCTCAAAGTAGGAGAGACTAACCAGTGTAAAAGGCTCCAACGCCGCACCGAACTTGCTCTTCAGACGCCGCGCCCCGCGCGCCACTCCGCGCATAACCCCGGAATTCTGCGAAAGGAATACAGTTATTTTGTCCGCCTCCGCGAGTTTGTATGTCCTCAGAACAATCGCTTCGGTTTCAGAGACTCCCATGAATGCCCTATTACGCTTCTCTGCCTCTTCTACTATGTGCCTCTTATATATATTAACATCCTGACGTTATCGGACGCAACCGGACTAAATTGGCAGCCAATACAAAACCCACGCTAAACCTAATCCGATGCCGACAAATTCGGCAAATATCTTGGCTCCGTAAGTGAAACGTTCAAATGGTTTCTCACGACCCACGATGCCGAAAATTATCGAAACGAAGGCCGCGAATAAAATCATGACCAGTAAATGCCTCACTTCTTCCTCCCGGCAGCGACATCGAACGCATCCAGCATGCTCAGATAATTCAAGAGACCCGCGACCATCAGGAATCTATCGCCATATTCCGATGTCGCCAACTGCGATTGATCCGTCACGGCTATATTAGAGAGCAAACTTAAAAGGTAGAGTAGTCCGGTTCCCAAATCACAAAAACCAAAAACATACGCCAGAAAACCCGTCTCCGGCGCATTATACAAACCGTATAAATGCCCACCGAGCAGCCAACCGACAACATACATTGCCAGAACAGACCCGCCTAATAATAACCCTCGTACCACATGGCCTTGATAAAAGTGGCCTGCACCGGGAATCGCCCAGGCCAGACCGCCGGCCAACCATGCCTCCGCACCAGGCTTTTCCCTCGGAATTATTATCTCTTCCAAAATCGGCTCCTTTTCCACACGTTTCGACTTGACAGCATTCAGGCTATCTTCTTTCGCTGCCTATATAAAGGTCTATCGTTTCGTAATATGCCCCGTTCGCGCAGGGACGGCACAAAATTTCTCCGCCCTCCCCAACGACCTCTCGACCATCGTTGACGCCTTCAAGGCATCCGGCACAAGTCAAACGGCTCCGCGGACGACCCGGAGCATCCGTCTCCTTATAATCTACCGTCACGGTCTCGATCTTAAAAAGTTCCGCTTCCGACGCCTCTCTGTAGGTAGCCATTTGCCGTTCTTTTTTGCTCTGGAGCGAGGCGTAGCGCGTGTCGGCCAAAGCCCTCGAAGTATCCAGGGCGGAGACACGCACCGCACGTCCCGTCTCAGTGTTCATGAACGTGGCGGCCACCTTTCCATAATCAAAATACTTCAGGCTCCTGCGTCCGAGTCGCACGCCTGTGACGGCCGTCACGGCATCCGTCATGCAGCGGTCAATCTCGACCCAGACGATCAGTTTTTTCCTGTCCACCCCGCGCGGGTCATCCAACCCTATCAACCGACAACCGAGCATAGCCATACGCGCGCCCAGCACCTGGCCGGGGCAAATGTGCCCGTGTAAGGACTCACATTCAAGCAATAAGACATCAAGCGACGGCAACATAAAACTCTCTTTTGTTAAAGCGACACTTTATCTGTCGGCGCGTCGACGCTTCGCGCATCACTCTTCCTGAACTCCTGTAAACTCTAGAGGGATTGTATTTAATAGAGCAGGAATTCATTACGTTCACTCATAAACCCCTTCAAATTATGCTCCCACGAATCTCGCAGGGTATCCAAAGAATCGCCTCTCTCAAGAGATTCTCTCAAGCTCGCCGTTCCCGCGATAACGTCGAAGGGGTTTTTATCGTAGACGTATTCGTAAGGCGGTTGTTTCCATAAAAACTTTTCCGGATAAAGTTCACGCGCTACTTTAACTGTTGCGATGCCCGTGATCACAGGCTCAAACTGTCTGCGATCCAGGACGTGTATCTGGACGCCTCCGCAAGCGCGCCCGGCGTGCTTTTGGAAAGTCGGCTGAAAAGAACTGGCGCGGAAATGAACTCCCGCCAAGCCTAATAAATCGAGTTCCCGCTTGTACCTGGCTGCATCAATGTAGGGCGCGCCGATCAACTCGAAGGGCTTCGTCGTGCCCCTCCCTTCCGACATTTGAGTTCCTTCCAGGTGAACCGTCCCCGGAAAGACCGTCGCGCTATCGAGCGTGGGAATATTCGGCGAGGGCAAGACCCATTTGGCGTCCGTCTCGTCGAACCACAGTTCGCGCGTCCATCCATCCATCAAAATCAGGTCCAACTCACAATTAATGCCCCAACGTTCTCTAAACATCTTCGCCAGTTCGCAGACCGTCATCCCGTGGCGTGTGGGTAGAGGGAATTGCCCTACGAAAGAGGCGTATTCCGGTTCCAGGATGTTTCCGGCCACCTGTACGCCGCCGATGGGGTTCGGCCTGTCGCAAACCACGACCCGCTTCCCATATTTCTGCGCCGCCCGCATGCAATTCGCCAGAGTATAAACAAAGGTGTAAATACGACAACCGACATCCTGCATGTCGAAGACGAAGGCGTCTATCTCTTCCAGCATCGCTTCGGTCGGCTCGCGCGTCTCGCTGTAGAGGGAATAGACGGGCAGGCCGGTCTCTGCGTCAAACGAGTGCGGCGATTCGATCATGTTGTCCTGCGCTTCGCCGCGTATGCCGTGCTGCGGCCCGAAAAGCGCGGTGAGTTTAAAATCGCTCCGGGCACGGCAGAGGTCTGCCGAATGACGCAATTGATGGTCAACCGACGCCTGATTGCAAATCAGGCCGACGCGCGCGCCGCGCAGCAGGTCGCCGCGTTTCGAGAGCAGTTCCTCGATGCCCAGACTGATCTTTCGTTGTTCACTTAAACCCAAGACAAATTCCCCTCCCCCGCACAAGTTAAGTGCGTCACAGGCGCATCGCGCCCCCTAGCCGCACAGAACAGAGCCGCCGTTGACGTTCAACACCTCGCCTGTGATATGTCGCGCCCATTCGCTGCACAGAAAGAGCACCGGCAAGGCCACGTCATCGGGCGAGGCAATCCTCCCCACAGGGATTGACGTTTCGACGCTCCTGCGAAAACTCTCGTCTGTAAACGCTTTTGCAGTCATCTCTGTTTCGACCCACCCGGGCGCGACCGCATTCACAGTCACCCCATGTCGCGCCAACTCGACCGCCAGTGATTTAGTGAAAGCGATTTGCCCGCCCTTCGACGCCGCATAATTCGAGACGTTCGCTTCGCCCCTCTGCCCCGCGGTCGAACTGATAATGACGATCCGCCCCCATCCTTGCCGCTTCAACACCGGCACGGCCGCACGGCACACCGTCCAGGTGCCCTTTAGATTCACGTCAATCACGCGATCCCAAAGCTCTTCCGAGATATTTTCGACCGCCGCCCCCTCCCAAACTCCGGCATTGCATACCAGTATGTCGAGACGCCCTAACTTCTCGATTGTCGTGTTAATCAAATGCTCCGCACCAGGCACGTCGCGGACATCACTGCTGACAGCCAGCACCTCAGTTTGATATTGACGCGCAAACGCCGCAGCCGTCTCCGCCGCGGCGATTTCATCGCTTTTATAGCTAATGATTACCGCCGCGCCCGCTTCCGCCAGGCGCGCCGCAATGGCTCTCCCGATGCCCCTCGACCCGCCCGTGACTACGGCCACACGTCCGGCCAAATTCAACCCCGCAATCGCCTCGCTCATTCTTTACCTTCAACTAATCTCAAGAAAAGAAGCCATCTCAGTCGTTATCGGACGCTTCGCGCCTCAACTTACCTGCGTCTCAAGCACGAGCGCATCGCTGCGTGGAACGGTCAGACGCCGTGCGGCTTCGATAAAGGACTTGAACAGATTTTCCGAAAAAGCGTCCTGCTCCCATTCGATTTCCGGATGCCATTGAACGCCGAGCGCCCAACGGTCTGTTCTCTGATCTTCAAGCGCCTCGATCAAACCGTCCGCCGTCCAGGCCGTCGCGCGAAGCCCTTCACCGACGGTTTCGATGGCTTGATGATGATGACTATTGACGAGCGCGCTCTCGCCGCCTGCAAGTTCGGCTAGTCCACTCCCGGCAAACAGGCGCACGCGATGAGAGCGCCGTCCTCTCGGCGCGCCCTGTTCATGCCGGATGGCTTCGGGCAATTCGCTCTCGATGTCCTGTATCAATGTCCCGCCTCTGTAGACGTTCCATATTTGCAACCCGAAGCAGATTGCCAACAGGGGCAGCGCGCGGCGTTCGACTTCCCTTAGCACCAGCGCATCCGTCTCATCCCGCAGGGGATGCACCGCCCCGAGTTTACGATGCGGTTCGCGTCCATAACGCAAAGGATCGACATCGGACGCGCTGCCGGGCAAAAGCACCCCGTCCAGTTTATCCAGAATCGTCTCCACGTATTCGGCCTTCGGGATTAAGGATATATGGATGGGCACGCCTCCCGCAGCTTCTACCGCTTCGCTATAGGCACGTGCGAGGTAGAAACGCTCCGACTCCAACTCGTGCCGCATGGTAATTCCGATTAGAGGTCTCAACGCTCGTCTGCAGCTCCCCTCTCGAATGCTTGTCCGAACAAGTCGAACGGGCTGGATATGTCACGCCCGTTTCTGTTTTCCAATCCCCGGCTATCATAACGCAAAATCCTTCGATGTCCGATTCCACATCTTTCCGGACTTCCCCCGCACGATAAATGCGCGCGGGGTAAACTTCCTTCCTTGACTTACCTTCTAACCACTACCTATATTTCCCCGTTACCACTATGAACAAAGAAACATCAATGCCCCGCTGGCGCAGTACGACCGTCCTCCTGGTGCGCCGTGGCGGCAAGGTAGCCATGGCGGGCGACGGGCAGGTCAGTCTCGGAGAGACCGTGATGAAGAGCGGCGCGCGCAAGGTCCGTCGGCTCTACAACGAGCGCATCCTCGCAGGTTTTGCAGGTGCCAGCGCGGACGCCTTTTCCCTGCTCACACGCTTTGAAAGCAAGCTCGAACAATATCAGGGCAACCTCGAACGCGCCGCCATCGAACTCAGCAAGGAATGGCGTACAGACAAAATCCTGCGCCACCTCGAAGCGTTGCTGATCGTCGCGGACGAAAAAAGCTCTTTCCTGCTGTCGGGTAACGGCGATGTCATCGCGCCCGACGAGCAGGACGGCGCGCTCGCCATCGGCTCCGGCGGCTCGTTTGCGCTGGCCGCCGCACGCGCCCTCTTGAAGAACACGGAGATGAACGCGCGCGACATCGCACATGAAGCGCTCAACATCGCGGGCGAGATTTGCATCTACACGAATCAAAATATTATCGTCGAAGAATTATGAAATACAGAGGTGAGAGGTCAGAGATCAGTTAAAACTAAAACTGTCTTTCACTAACCTCGCACCTTGCACCTCCGGCTTATGGTTATTTATCTCTCAGGCGAAGTTGACGAAGAGGCGCGGCTGGACGACATGACGCCGCGGCAAATCGTCGCGCAGTTGGACAAGCACGTCGTCGGGCAGCACGCGGCCAAACGCGCGGTGGCGATTGCTCTGCGTAATCGCGTCCGGCGGCAGAAACTCGCGCCCGAAATGGCCGCCGACGTGATGCCGAAAAACATCATCATGATCGGCACGACGGGCGTCGGCAAGACCGAGATCGCGCGACGGCTCGCGCGGATGTCGAATTCGCCTTTTCTTAAGGTCGAGGCGTCGAAGTTCACGGAGGTCGGCTACGTCGGCCGCGACGTGGAGAGCATGATTCGCGATCTCACGGAGATCGCCGTCGAGATGCTGCGCGCCGAGAAGGCGGAAGAGATCGCCGACAAGGCGGAACTCAACGTCGAGGAACGCATACTCGATCTACTGTTGCCGCCTAAACCCTCTTCGACCCTGTACAGTTTCGACGACGACAGCAACGCCGCGTCCGATTCCGACGCCGGCGGCGCAGCGCCGCGCGACGACCAGTTTCAACGCACGCGCGAAAAACTCCGCGAGCAGCTTCGCGCCGGAAAGTTGGAGAACCGCTCGGTCGAGATGGAGGTGCGCGAGAAGAATTTCCCGACCATCGAAGTTGCCGGGCCGCAGGGCGTCGAAGAGATGGGCATCAACATGAAGGACATGCTCGGCAATCTCTTTCAGGGACGCACGAAACGCCGTCGCATGCGCGTGGACGAGGCGATGGAGTACCTGTTGCAGGAAGAGGAAGAACGGCTCATAGACATGGACACGGTGGCGCGTGCCGCGCTCGAACGTGTGGAGTCGGCCGGCATCATCTTCCTCGACGAGATAGACAAGATCGCCGGGCGCGAGGCGGGCGGCGGTGGCCCCGACGTGTCGCGCGAAGGCGTGCAGCGCGACATCCTCCCCATCGTCGAGGGCACGACCGTCAACACGCGCTATGGCATGGTGCGCACGGATCACATCCTCTTCATCGCCGCCGGCGCGTTCCACGTCTCGAAGCCCTCGGACTTGATCCCCGAACTACAGGGCAGATTCCCCATCCGCGTCGAACTCGAATCGCTGACCATCGAGGACTTCAAGCGGATTCTCACCGAGCCGAAAAATTCCCTTGTCAAACAGTATATTGCGCTGCTTGAGACCGAAGGCATCGATCTGCAATTCACGGACGACGCCATTGATTCCATCGCTCAGTTCGCCGGGCGCGTCAACGAGCAGACGGAGAACATCGGCGCGCGCCGCCTCCATACGATCATGGAGAAAGTGCTGGACGAGATCAGCTTCGCCGGCCCCGACCTCGAACCGAAGCGTCAGGTCATAGACGCCGCCTACGTCTCCAACACCCTACAGGCCATCGTCAAAGATCAAGACCTCAGCCGTTACGTCCTGTGAGACATCCGAAGCACCCACGCATGAAATTTTCACGCACAGGTTATAAAATCGCTTCCCGGCGCTTCCTGCTTCTCACATGTGCGTCCATCCTGTGCCTGTCGGTCGCCTGCGGCAAGCGCCGCCCGCCGCTGCCGCCGACGGAGAACGTCCCGCAGCGCACGGAATTGCTCTCAGGAGTGCAGCGGGGCAACCAGGTGATCCTCAGTTGGCCTGCGCCGCGCCGCAACGCTCCGGCGGGCAGCGTGCAGAGCATCCGCCGCATAGACATTTATCGCGTCGCCGAGAGCACGGACGATCCACTGCCGTTGACGGAAGAAGAATTCGCCTCGCGCGCCACGCTCATCGGCTCAGTGCCCTACTCTTCCATCGAGCGCGCCACGGAAGATTTGACTTACGAAGATACGCTCACGCTGAACGAACCCGTGCGCCTGCGCTACGCGCTCCGCTACGTCAACGCGACGGGGCAGCGCGCCTCTTTCTCAAACTTCCTGCTCATCGAGCCGGCGACGCGCGTCAGCCAGCCGCCCACCATCCAGAGCGTCTCGAACGAGAGCGAGAACGTCATCAAAATTCGCTGGCAGACACCGCCCGCCAACGTTGACAATTCGACTCCCGTCAACCTGCTCGGCTACAACGTCTACCGCACGGATCGTTCGCAAAACGAAACGGCACAGACGCCGCTCAACAGCGGGGTGCTGACCGCGTCGGAGTTTAACGATCAGACTTTTAAATTCGGCGAGGAGTACGTCTACATCGTGCGCGCCGTCTCGCTCGGCACGGGCGGGGCGCAGGTCGAGAGTCTCAATTCCAACGCGGTCGGCATCGCGCCGCGCGACACGTTCCAGCCATCCGCGCCGAAGGACATTTCCGCCGCTGCCACTAACACCCCGCGACGCGTCTCGCTCTTCTTCCCCGCGAACCCCGAACGCGACGTGGCGGGCTATAACGTCTACCGCTCGACCGACGCAAACGCGCCGAAAGACTCCTGGACGAAACTCAACCGCACTCTGGTCGAACGCACCACTTATCAGGATGACGCGGTCGCATCCGGGGTCAAATATTTTTACTACCTGACGGCCGTGGACACGGCTGGCAACACGAGCCAACCCTCCGAAGTCGTCTCAGAAACGGTGCCCTGAATGAGCAAAACAATCTGTCGCTTCTTATCGCAGACGACGGGCGCGGCCGGCTACGGCCTGATCAAAGACGGCGCGGTCTTCCCCGTCTCGCCTGCGCAAATCTTCGACCCCGCGCCCGCCTCCGTCTGGTCGGTCGAAGGGCTTGCTCTGTCGGAAGTGAGACTGCTCGCTCCGGTCGAACCTTCCAAGATCGTCTGCGTCGGACGCAACTACAGAGACCACGCCGCCGAACTCGGCAACCCCATGCCCGACGAGCCGCTGCTCTTTCTCAAACCGCCCTCGTCCATGATCGGCCACCTCGACGCAATCGAACTCCCCGCAGTCTCAGCACGCGTCGAACACGAAGGCGAACTCGGCGTGGTTATCGGACGCCGCGCCCGCCGCATCAGCGATAGTGAAAACGCGCTCGACTACGTGCTCGGCTACACCTGCGTCAACGATGTCACCGCGCGCGACCTGCAACGCCGCGACGTGCAGTTCACACGCGCAAAATCTTTCGACACCTTCTGCCCCGTCGGCCCTTACGTCGTGACCGGCATTGACCCTCTCGACTTGGGGTTGGAGACGCGCGTCAACGGCGAGACGCGGCAGCGCGGGCGCACCGCCGCGATGGCCTTCCCCGTCGCCTATCTCATACGCTACGTCTCGCACATCATGACGCTGGAGGCGGGCGACGTGATCTCTACGGGCACGCCCGCGGGCGTCGGGCCTCTCTCGGACGGCGACGTGTGCGAAGTCGAAGTCGAAAACGTGTGTACGCTCCGCAACACGGTGCGCGCGTGTGTGTGAGGGTGCGACCCGATGGGATTTGAAAGCTCAGAAGTCGCCGCGCCTGCGCCGGAGAGGATCGTCACGGTGGAAGCGCGAAAGTACGACGGTCGGCTTCACCGCGCGTGGCAGGCTCGTCTGTTGGCGCAGGAGGATTCCCTGATCATCGTGGAAGGCACGTTCGAGGAAGAAATCAGACACCCGCAACTCGGCCTGATCGCGCCCGGCACGCACAGCACCGAATATTATTGGCAGGATCGCTGGTACAGCATCTTTCGCTTCCGCGAACCGACGGGCGAACTGCGCAACTACTATTGCAACATCAATCTCCCGGCAGTGTTCGACGGCAGCATTCTGACCTTCATCGATCTGGACATAGACGTGCTCGTCGCGCCCGATTTCACACGGCGCACACTCGATGAGGACGAGTTCGCGGCCAACGCCGCGCGCTACCTCTACCCCGCCGAAGTGCTCGACACCGTGCCGCGCGCCCTCGCGGAATTGATCGAGCGCATCGAGCGCGGGGATTACCCTTTCGACCGGGACGCGTAGATGCGCGAACGCGCCCGCACGCGCGCATGATGTACAATTCCCGCGCTATCAAAACCGGGTTGACGCGAAAATTTATGACTTCCACCAGCACGAAGACGGAACAACAACAACAGCAACCTTCCAAAATGGAACGCCTACGCGAGCGCGAACGCCGCGCCGAGGAGGGCGGCGGTCGGGCGCGCGTCGAACGACAGCACGCTTCGGGGAAGTTGACGGCGCGCGAGCGGATCGCGTTCCTGCTCGACGAAGGGACTTTCGAGGAGTTCGACAAACACGTCGTACACCGTTCGCATGACTTCGGTCTGGACGAGCAACTCTATCCCGGCGACGGCGTCGTCACCGGCTACGGGCTGATTGATAATCGTCGCGTCTTCGTCTTCGCGCAGGACTTCACGGTCTTCGGCGGCTCGCTCTCGGAGACGCACGCGGAAAAGATTTGCAAGGTGATGGACATGGCGATGCGCGTGGGCGCGCCCGTCGTCGGCCTCAACGATTCGGGCGGCGCGCGCATACAGGAAGGCGTCCTGAGTCTCGGCGGCTACGCCGATATTTTCCTGCGCAACACGCTGGCCTCGGGTGTCGTCCCGCAGATCAGTTGCATCATGGGGCCGTGCGCGGGCGGCGCGGTTTATAGTCCCGCCATCACCGACTTCAACGTGATGGTGAAGAACACCTCTTACATGTTCATCACCGGCCCCGAAGTGATCCGCGCCGTTACGCACGAAGAGGTGTCGAAGGAAGAACTCGGCGGAGCGGACACGCACAACCGCATCTCCGGCGTCGCGCACTTCGACGCCGACTCGGACGAGCATGCGCTCCGACTCGTCCGCGAACTACTCTCTTTCATCCCGTCCAACAACATGGACGAAGCCCCGCGCGTCCAAACCACAGACCCGGCCGACCGTCGCGACGAGCGTCTCAATTCCATCGTCCCCGAGGCGTCGAACCAGCCTTACGACATCCGCGACGTGATTCATGCCGTGATAGATGACGGCTACTTTTTTGAAGTCCACGAATATTACGCGCCGAACATCGTCGTCGGCTTCGCGCGCATTGACGGGCGCAGTATCGGCATCGTCGCCAACCAACCTGCTTACCTGGCGGGCGTGCTCGACATTGACGCCTCGGTCAAAGCCGCGCGCTTCGTGCGCTTTTGCGACTGTTTCAACATTCCCCTCGTCGTCTTTGAAGACGTGCCGGGCTTCCTCCCCGGTGTCCGGCAGGAGCACGGCGGCATCATCCGCCACGGGGCGAAACTGCTCTACGCCTTCGCCGAAGCCACCGTCCCCAAGATCACTGTCATCACGCGCAAGGCTTACGGCGGCGCGTATTGCGTGATGGCTTCCAAGCACATCCGCACCGACATCAATCTCGCCTGGCCTTCAGCGGAGATCGCCGTCATGGGCGCGGGCGGAGCGGTCGGCGTCCTGTACCGGCGCGAGATCGGCGAGGCCGAGGATCAGGAGGGCGCGCGACGGGCGCGCATCGCGGAGTTTGAAGAGAAGTTTGCCAACCCCTACGTTGCCGCCGAGCGCGGCTTCATAGACGAGATCATCGAACCGGCCGAGACGCGCCTGAAACTCGCGCGCTCTCTTGCGCTTCTGGAGAACAAACGCGACACCAACCCGCCGAAGAAGCACGGGAACATTCCCCTGTAATCACTTTAAAACGACACCGTCGAATCGTCGGAGCGAAAGCGAAGAGGCCGGAGAATACAATCATTCTCCGGCCTCTCTGGTGTGTAGTGTTGAATTCGTCTAGGCGGCCTTTTGCTGCGTCGGCTGAGCCGGTTTGTTGAGCAATTCAAGCGCCTTCTTCAACTGCGTGTCTTCCGGCTGCTGTTTCGGAGCCGCGGTCTCCGGCGCGACTTCCCTGCCGCCCGGTTGTGCCGGTTGCGCAATCGCGTCGTCGTCGTTGCCGGTCAAATCTTCCGGGTCAATCGCCGCGGCCAACTCCGGCCGTTTCACTTCCACGGTCGGCGAAACGCCCGCCCCGATAAACGACTTGCCCGCCGACGAAGCCCACTTCACGGTCGTCAGCAACAATCCATCGCCGTTACGCAGAGGGAATAACTGCTGCTCCGCGCCCGCCCCGAAACTCTTTTCGCCGACGACCTCGCCGCGCTTGCGTTCGATGAAAGCCGACGCGACCACTTCCGCCGCGCCCGCCGTACCGCGATCAATCAAGACCGCCACGGGGCCGTCGAAGATGGCGAGCTTGGGGTCTGCGTTAAAAGTTTTGAGGCTCTTGTTGCCGCGCCCGATGGTCTGCGCCAGCGCGCCGTCCTTGATAAAGAAATTCGCCACACGGACGCCCTCCGCCAGCGAACCGCCCGCGACGCCGCGCAAATCCAGCACCAACTTTTGCGAACCCTGCTTCTGCAATTCCTGCACGCGCTTCTGCACGATGGCCGCGTCGCCTTCCGCCAGGCTGTTGATGCGCACCACCCCGACCTTCGACGCTTCCACGCGCGTCTCCACGCCCGGCGCTTGCACCGGCGCGCGCTTGATCGAGACGGTCAGCGGGCGCGTTCCCGCGCGTAGAATGCGAACTTTAACTTCCGTGCCCGAAGGCCCGTTGAGAAGTTGCCTGGCATCGTAGAGCGAAATATCGCGTGTCGCCTTGTTGTCTATGTACTCGATGATGTCGCCCGCCTGCACGCCCGCCTGCTCGGCCGGCCCGCCCTTGAGTGGCGCGATCACGTAGAGGTATGAAGCCACCTGCGAAAGTTCCGCGCCGATTCCGGTCTGCCCCTTATCGAGGCCGACGCGGAAATCGCGCACCTGATCAACCGTCAGGTAAGTCGAATACGGATCGAGTCCGTAGGCGAGACCGCGCAGCGCGCCCGCGCGCACTTTGTTCAAATCCGGCTCGTCAACATAATCGTCGTGAATATGCTGTAGGACGCTCTCGAAAATTCGCAACTGCGCGCCGGGGTCGTTCTGCTGTTGCGCGCGCGTAAAAATCAGACCGCCAACCACCGCGTACAGAGCCAGCGTGGCGGAGAAAACCACTACGAGAAACTTACTGCGAAATGACATCTTTCACCTCAAGAAAACTTTGACGGCGCCGGATTATTCCAACACCCGCGAACCTCTCTGCCCGACAGGCTGGAAGTGATGATACAGTAGCCATCTGATACGTCGCAAGACGGTTGGGACTATTGGCCTCGCGCCAAGCGGCTGCGTTATACTTCGAAGGTCTGCGATAAAATCGAATTTGCCGGATTCACAATTTCCCAACATCAACGACGGCGTGCAGCCTCTTAACATTAAAGGCCGCCTGCTCGCGCTCGACCTGGGGACGAAGCGCGTCGGCGTCGCCGTCAGCGACGAGTTGCAACTGACGACGCAACCGCTGCCTCCGCTCGGTCGCACGAATTGGAAAAAACTGCTCCGACAAATCTCGGACTTGCGACACAGCTTTGACGCTCAAGCAGTGGTTATTGGTTTGCCGCTCAAACTGGACGGCACGGAAGGCGACGCGGCGCGAGAGGCACGCCGCATCGCGCGCAATCTCTCGCTTTCGATAGGCGTCCCCGTGCATTTGCAGGATGAGAGGCTCACTTCGCACGCAGCCGAAGAGTTTCTGCGCGAGGCGGGCGTGCGTGGCGATGAATTGACCGCTCGGCTCGACAGCGAGGCCGCCGCTCTCATCTTGCGGGATTTCATAGCCCGACAAGAAAGTCGGCGACAGGTGCATGTCAGCAAAAACAGTGATGTTCTGGATGAAATCCCATGATCGCCGCCCTATCATACGGATTATCCTTTACCGCTGCCGTTATAACACTTTACCTTACTTCCATTAAACTACTTTCTCATGAAAATTTTCCGCCTTTTAGTCATTTCCGCAGTCATTTTGGCGTGCGCCGCCGCAGCCTTTTCCTACTGGTTCTACCGCGAACTCCACAACCCTCTCTCACATTCCCTCTCAGGCCAATATATCGAAATTCCACGCGGTTCGACGCCCGATGAAATTATTTCGCGCCTATCATCTTCCGGCATTATCGGACGCACGTGGCCGCTCCGATATTATATGCGCTTGAGCGGCCGTGGCTCGCGCCTGAAAGCGGGCGAGTATCGTTTCCCTACCCCCATCTCGCCGCTCGGCGTGCTCAGAAAATTGGAAGAAGGCGAGCAGCGTCTGGCGCGCTTCACCGTCATAGAGGGCTGGACGCGTTGGGACATTGCCGCAGCGATGGCTCGCATCCCCGAACTCAAACTCGCCGGCGCGGAAGAAGCCCTCGCGCTGATGAACGACACGAGCGACATCCGCGACCTCGACCCGCAGGCCGACAATCTTGAAGGCTACCTTTATCCTGACACTTATAGCTTCCCTCCCGAAACCACCGCGCGCGGGATGCTCGCGATAATGGTCAAACGCTTCCGCCAAGTGTGGCGCGAGCAACTGGGCGATCAGCCCGTTCCGTCGAATCGAACGCCGAGAGAGATCGTCACCGTCGCCTCGCTCGTCGAGACGGAAGCCAAGCTGAAGGAAGAGAGACCGATTGTGGCGTCGGTAATTTATAACCGCCTCAAAATAGGCATGGCGCTCGGCATTGATTCGTCCGTCATCTATGCCTCTAAACTCGCGGGTAAATGGAAGAATGATGGAAAAGTTTACCAGAGCGACCTTGATCGCGTCTCGCCGTATAACACGCGCAAAGTGCGGGGTCTGCCTCCGGGACCAATCGCTTCGTCGGGCGCGCGTTCTTTAGAAGCTGCGCTGCGCCCGGCCGAGACGAACTATCTGTACTACGTGCGCGAGCCTTCGCGCGACGACGGCGCGCATAATTTTTACAGCAGTGAAGCGGATTTCCAGCGGGGCGTGCAGGCCTTACGCGCCTGGGAGCGCGAGCGTGATGTTAACGCCGCGCCCGCCAACGCAAACAATTAAGGGGCGTATTTAGAGAGTTCACCGCCCCGCGCGTCTCTCCGATTGCAACTCCGTCTTGAAAAGACTCGGACGTTGTTTTATTCTCACCTTGTCTCCCGTCGAATCGAAACAATTTGCACAAGAGGCTCACGCGCGTGAGACTGAAAGGCCAGCGATGAAGAAAGTCTTAACCCTCTCGATGTTTCTGCTCCTGACTGTTGCCGGCATCTACGCTCAGGAGAAGGGTGTGGATAGACAGAATGACCGCATACGCGATGCGGGCACAGACCGCGCGCCCGGCGTCAACGGCGTCAAGCAGAACACGGGCACGGGACGCGGGATTGATTTCGGGAAAGGCCGCACCCCCGCGCCGCCGCCCGTCGCCAACCCTTACCGCTTCACGATCCGTCGCGACATCGTCTTGCGCGCCGTCGAAGAATTGATGGCCGAGCGGAAGTTGATCTTAGACACCTCCGTCTCTAAAACCGAAGAGGGGGTGTTGATCAGCCAGCCTTTCAGGTTCGTCAAAGGCGCGGTCGTCGCCGGCACTGAGTTGAACCGTTACGCAGAGTTGACCGAAGAGAATTCGCGCGGCTGGACACAGGGACGCTACACGTTCATCGTCGAGGTACAGCCGCTCGACGGAGCGACGACCAGTGTCTCCGTCAACGCGCGGGTTGACGGTCGTAGCGACGGGGCTTCGGGCGCGGAATGGATCAGCCTGCGCAGTTCCGGTTTGGCCGAGCAGGAGTTCGTTATCGCTCTGGTCGAAAAACTTACCGGCGCGCCTCCCACGCCACAGCCGCAATAAACTTTTCGCACCCGAACCAGTAGGCTTATATGTCAATAATTTCAGTCGTTTAGCCGTACACGCCTGTAGTAATGACTCAAGACCCGATTTATAGGTTATGAGTAGTAATCGAAGCATAAATGAGCCAACTCCCGAGCCGCATTTATTTGAGGCAGGCGAAGAGACTCCTTCAAAATGGATCAAGTTCGGGGCCATCGCCTGCGCTCTGGCCGTGGCCGCGGCGTTGCTCGTCGGTTATCGTCACCTGCGGGCGCGCCAACTCGCCCTCGTTCGCGTCGCGCAACAGACTGAACAGGCACCTAAAATCGTCGCCCCGCCCGAAGCGCAAATCTTTGAAGACGAAGCGCGACTAAAAGGCTCTCAGGCTTTAATCACGGGAACTATCCGTAACATTTCGGATAAGAGACTCGAAGCGCTTAGTCTCGAAATGGAATTGAAGCGGCGGGGTAATTCGCAGGCCGTCGAGCGTCGCAATATCAAGGTGGAGCCTGCCGACATCGCGCCGGGCGAAGAAGGCCGCTATACCCTGAGTCTGGCATCGTCCGAATGGAGCGGAGCGCGCGTCTTAAGCCTCAATAGCGGACGGCGCACGGAGGCGATTGCGTTCAAGTCTGCGGTCGGCGCTCGCCGGCCGCCCGAACGCCTGCCGGAGGGCAACCCGAAAGTCGTCATCGTCCCGCGCCCGAGGCCGAAGGGCGAGGAGTTTATCAACACTCCAGATAATCCGACTCGCATCCCTTAGCACAACTCTCTTCAAGTAAAGCTTGACTAGTCGGCGCGACGACCGATCTCAGGCAACACATTAAGAATTGTTTTCGGAAAAGATTTTGCGGCCATTTAAGTCCGAACGGAAGGCGGAGCGGACAACCGTAGACTGCTCTTTTCACGTCACACATAAGTCGAAGGAATTCTTGCCGCCACTTCATTCAGCGTTGCCGAAATTGATGCTTTTACGACTCTTTGTATGTACTCTGATGCTTATCTCCTGCGGCTGTTTCGCCGCACAGGGGCAGACTGCGCCCAGGTTCCCCAACAATATCCCTAACAATAAACCCGCCAGTAATTCGCCCGACGACCCCGAACAAAATTCGCCTCACAAAGAGATGCTCAAGGAGATGGAACTCAAGCGCGAGGAGAACAACTACAAGGAAAACCTCGCGCGCGCGAAAGAGAACGCCCAGCTCGCCCTCGAATTACAGGAAGCGTTCGCGCGCCAGAAGACTCTCCAGGGGGCGGACTTGAAGAAACTGAGCCGCATGGAGAAACTATCCCGGCAGATACGGAGCAATGCCGGAGGCGAGGAGAACAAAGACGAGTTGAAAGAGACGCCGCAAGTTGAGGCGGCGTTGGAGCGTCTGGTCACACTCTCCGGCGACTTGCGGAAAAAAGTCGAAAGCACGCCGAGGCAGGTCGTTTCGGCGGCGATCATTAAACGCGCCAACGAAGTTGTCGAATTGGTCAAGCATATACGCACCTTTTATCGCTGATGAGATTGAATCAAGTGGAAACCGCCGCCCGCCACACGCACGCCCGCTCGCGTCTCACGCGGCTGCCGGTATTGGCGTTCATCCTCGCGTCCGTAATCTTCCAAGTGCCAGACTTACCATCCCGCGCGCAAGACCCGCAGGACGATGAAGTCGTGCGCGTGGCGACGGATTTGGTGGTGCTGAACGTGACGGCGACTAACGCCGGCAATGAATACGTACACGGCCTGGAACGCGCGAACTTTAAAGTTTACGAAGACGGGCAGGAGCAATCAATCACGAACTTCAGCCGTGAGGAGACGCCCTTCGCCGCCGCGCTGTTGCTGGACGTTTCGGGCAGCATGGAGGGACGCGTCTCCATGGCGCGCTCCGCCGCAATTCGCTTTCTGGATGGTCTGCGCGCGGAGGACACGGCGGCCGTCTACAGTTTCCACAGAAAAGTCGAACAGGTGCAGGGTTTTTCTCAGAGCCGCGATCTATCGCCGATGGCCTACAACCTTGCCGCTAAGGGTCAGACGGCGTTGCACGACGCCATCGTGCAGGCGGCGGCCGATTTGTCCAACCGCCCAGAGAAAAGACGAGCCATCATCGTGCTCTCCGACGGAGCCGACACATGCAGCAAAGCATCTTCCGACAAAGCGCTCGCCTCCGCGCTCAACGTCAACGCCACCGTCTACACAGTGGACATGGCGGAGAAACTTCCCGGCTCGCCGAACACCGCTCAGGCAGCGGGGGTCTTGCGCGACTACGCGGCCAAGAGCGGAGGCCGTTTCGTGCTCACGCCGGGCGGCAAAGCGTTGCGCGATGCTTTTGGCGAGATACTCAAGGAGTTGAGCAACCAATACACTATCGGCTATCACACGTCTAATCGTATACCGGACGGCCGTTGGCGAAGCATCGAGGTTAAAGTGGATCGCCCGGAAGTGAAAGCCCGCACCCGGCGCGGTTATCGTCTGGCGAAGACAGCAAAATCAAAGGGTGCGCCTGACAGGTAGAGTTCAAGGAAAGACGAGTTGCGCGACCGGGAATTTTGTAACTGCTTCCCAACTTAAGCCGTCTGGTTTCAAGAAGAACGGCGACAATCTTTCAAGTTATCGTTTAAGCCTCGATGCCCATCGAACACAAACATACAAGGCCGCAGAAGGCGCGGGTTACGGGTCGCGTCGTGCATTTCATCTGGCGCAAGCCGGGCGAGGCGTTTCTGCTGCTGCGCATGGCGGGCTGGGTCGCGCTACTCTCCTTGCTCATTAGAATCCTGCCCCTCCCGCGCGTCCTCTCTCTCATCTCGGACACTACGGGCGACAGAAAGCCGCGAAACGTAGGGATGACTCAGCAACGTTTGGCACAGTTGGTTGATGCGCTCCTCGGGTTGAACGTACTGTGTTTTACGCCGACATGCTGGAAACGCGCGCCCGTGCTGCATCGTTATCTCGCCCTCTATGGCATCGAGACGCGTATCGTCTTCGGCGTGCGCAAGGAAAAAGAGTCATTGCTGGCAGGCCACGCCTGGCTCGAAGCTGACGGACGCCCGTTACTCGAAGCATCACCGCCTCAATACACCCCGACCTACTCATTCCCCGCCTGAGTTTTGATTCTTAATTCGGCACACTGGAGAGGCGGAAGCCAACTCGCCACGCGCCTCGGGAGACGTGAAACGACCGGGCAGCAAATAATGATGCGGCCAATCAAAAGCCCCGAATCGCGTTCGACGATTCGGGGCTTTATCTGTTAAAGGCTTTGATTTAAAGCGTGTGTTGACGAGAAGGCCGTCGGTTATTGCGCTCCGTGAACGACGGCCTTCCAGAGTTTGCTACCTCGTCTTTCCGACTCTTTGCGTTTTCAACGCCGCGGGCTGCGGGCTGGTGAAAGAAGCCTCGACGTTGACGAAGAAGCGATAGTTTCCGTTCTGCTGCACGCCGACGAGCAACTGTACGGTCACACTCTCGCCGCCCGGCAAAGGTGTCGGCAGATCGAGCGTGACGGTCGAATTGAGGCCGCCGCCCAAATCCTGCGCGGGCGGCACTTCAAGCGTAGTTCCCCTCACCGTAATGTCGCCCGGCGAGAAGGGGTTCGACGGCGTGACGGTCGTGTCCGTCGAACTGAGCAGGCGAAAGTCCGCCTGACCGTTGTTCGGCGCGTAGCCGGGGCTATTCAGCGTCGAGATGTTAACCACGCGGAAGCGCAGGCGTGTCACGGACTGCTGCGTCGTGTTGGTGAACTTACGCCGGAAGGAGAGCGTCCCGTTTTGCGCACTGGTCGGATTGGAAGCGCCCGCCGAATTGTCGCGCACGCGGTTCTGGCAGCCCGAGCCGGGGACGCCCATCGTGTTGCAATTGTCTATCAGCGAAGCCTTGATGAAGGCGTTGCTCTGGACGGGGCTTTGCGTGTTCTCAGGCCCGGGTGCGCCGAGTATGGCGGGCACCGAACCGGCCGCGCCCGTCGTCGAGATGAGCACGAAGTCGGTAGCGTTGTCGCCGGTATCTTGCGGGATTCCGGTCGTCAGCTTGCGTACAAAACTGTACTGGTCGCCCGCGCCGGGAGCGATGCCGGTCGAGGGCGATAGCCCCGCGCCTTCACGGAAGCCCACCCCGTTGGCCGAACTGAACCCGACGGCGTCAATCACCGTCCCGTTCATATCAACGAGGTTTGCGCCGCCGTCGTCGAGGAATGCGCCGCCCGTGTAAGGCGTGTCGGGTAAGGCTGTAGTTCCCGAACCGGCGGGATAACCGGAGACGCTGTAGTCGCTCGGCGCGACCAGATAATGCTCGCGCGGCTTAATGATTCCGTTGAGACCGCTCAGCACGCCGCCCCCGCCCGTGCCTGCCGGCGCGACGATTGTCCAGCCGCTCAGGTTCACGTCCGAGTTGGAGTTGTTGTAAAGCTCTATGAACTCGTCGGCCGACCCGTTCGGGCCGTTGAAACGAAACTCGCTGATGAGAACCGTGCCCGGCTGCGTGATCGGCCCGGCGAGGGCGAAGTACGCGACCGGCATGTCGTGGTCGGAGTTGCGTTCGGGGCGCGAGGCGTTCGAGGCGTAGGCCGCCGCCGGAACTTCCGGGAAGTCGGCGTTGTTACGCGCGAAGGCGAAACGCGTGTTGCGTGCGTGCGCCACGTTGTTGACGATGATGTGGTCGAGCGCCTGCGGTGTTCCCTCGAAGATGAAGCTGTAACGCTCTGTGGCGGGCAGTTCGTCAACCAGATTGAATAAATCGGGATTGACGAGGTCGGGACTCTGATCCACGACGATCTGTTCGTCCGGCGTCGGGTTGCCCTTGATGGTTGCGATGGGGTCTGTGTAGCCGTCGCTGAACTGGTAAGCGTTATAGTCGCCGACAGAGATGACGCTCGTCTGCGGGTTGTTGCTCTGCAACTCCTGTAGCAGCCGGGCGAGCGATTCGGCCTGCGCCTTGCGCTTGGCGCGCACGCGCGGCCCTTCGCCCGTAACCGTTTCGATACCAATGAACGAGCGCAAATGGTTGACGACGACGAAGACGGGCACGTTCGCGCCCGACGGCTGCACGTTCGCGCTCAGGACGAGCGGCGGACGGTCGTTGAGAATCTCCTGCTGGCCGTTGTTCGGGTTGGTGAACGTCTCGGTCGCGTTGCGTTGCGTGACGTTGTTGACCTGCACGCGCGCGGTGTTGACGAGGTAGCCGACATCCTGATCCGCATCCCCGGCCGCGCCATCGGCTTCTACGAGGTAGGCTTCATAGGTGACGCCCGGCGAGATAGAGTTTATCTCGGCGGCGAGAGCCTGGAGGCCGGTTAGTTCAAAGATTTCGATCACGCCGATGATGTCGGGCAGGCGCATCACGTCGCGGACGGCGAGCGCGGCCTTCTGGCGTTGCGTCGCGTTATTGTTGAAGTTCTCGACGTTGAATGCGCCGACGGTGAACTCGCCCGCCGTCGGAGTCGGCACGGGCACAGCGCTCATGTTGGCCGAAGCGTTGAGGTTGGTATCGGGGATGAGACGGTACTGTGAGAAGCTGAAATCCAGCGGCCCCGAGATGTTCGTGAACACCACGTTCGACGTGTAGGCGTTGAGCGGCGCGCCTGCGCGCGCGTTCGTGTCCACCAACAGTCGTTCCGGGTTTTCGTCCCAACGCGGGATGCAGCAATCGGGCGTGCCCGTCGTCGGGTCGGGCGGTAAGGGCTGTGAAATCTCGATGCCCGGTTCGCGCAAGGGGCGCGGCACGCCCGTGATGACCGTGTAAACGTCGTAGAAGTTGTCGTTCGGCGCGACTGTCGTCAAGGAAGCGGCGGCCATTCGCATACCCTCGTACTTTTCGAGTTGCGGCTGCGTGGGCGCGGCGGTCGGGTCGAGGATGGTAGTCGTCAGCGTGACGGCGGTCGGCAGCGAGTTACCCGTGCTGTTGACAGAGATGCTCGACGCGGGACTGATCTCGGTCATCCCGTTGAACTCGACGATAGTGCCGGTCACGGTTACGTTGTCGCCGACAGAGACGGTCGGGACGGAATTCGTGAAGACCAAAAGCCCCTCTGAGGTGTTAGGGTCGGAGTCGGCGCTCGCGTCGGGAGCCTGTATGAAGAAGCCGCTGGCCGCGCCGCCGTTGTTCGTTCCTGTTTTGAGCAGCGTGACGATGCCGCTCGTCGTTCTGGTTTGACCGGCAAGGGGCGAGGTCGCGCCGCTTCCCTGAATGTCATGGATCGCCACGGGCGCGGTGTTGATCACGGTGAAGTCGAACACGTAATCAGCCGCCATGTTTTCAGACGTGCCGTCCTGATCCGACACCTGCGCGGCGACGACCGTAACGGTGCAGACTTCGCCCTGCGTGAAGTCCGTCGTCGGGTCGAGCGTGTAGGTCGTCGGGCCGCCGCTCAGGGTGAAGGCGTGCGCGCCGCTCGTGGCGCAGCTAATCTGGAACGAGTCGGCGGTCGCGTTGACCGGTTCGCTGAAGGTGACGCTGATGTTGGAATTTACGGCGACACCGTTAGCGTTGTCGGCCGGGGTCGTTGAATTGACCGTCGGAGGGTTGTCAACGGGTGGGCCGCCCGTGAAAGTCTGCCCGGTGTTGGGCGCGTCCTTCGTGTTGGCAATCGAGGTGGCGTTCCATGTGAAGTCGCCGTACTTCGTTCCCGAACCCTGCAACTGGAGAGAAGTCCCGGCAGCATTCGAGCCGGACTGGGAAACGCCGATGTTGGTGCAGGTCTGCCCGTTGGCGACGCCGTCCGACGCCGTGAAAGTAGTGCCCTCGTAACAGAGAAACTGTATGACCGTGCCGTTATTGACGAGGGCGATGCCATCGGGCGAGCCGTTCTGGATGCCGTTTGATGCGTAGGAGATGGAAACCGTACCGTAACCGCCGGCTTGCGAAGGTATCGTGGCGGGCAGCGCGGTCGTGTTGTAACTCTTCCCTACCGGAGAGCCTTCACCGTTGTAGAGCACGATTGACCAGCCCGTCAGATTTGTGCCCGCCGGCCCGGCAACCTCGATGAACTCGCCCGCGTCGGTTCCGTCTATGTCGTAGAGAATCTCGTTGATGAAGATCGTCGAGTTTGTGCCCGCCACGCTCGGCCTAACGCGGTTCGCGTTCGAGCTTTTCTGAGCGATGACGGGTGACTGTAGAGGCAGGAAGGGTTGGACGACGATAAAGGCGGCAACTGCGAGCGACAGCAGTCGGCGACGGACAGAATTAGTCCGCCCGATATTTTTCGGTGAAATCACGTAGATTATATCTCCTGAAAGTGGGCTGGGTAAGTGTCGCGAGCAGGCCGGACACTGTAAATATTGGGTGTTGAAACGGAAATGCCGGCCGCTGCCTCCAGTGTGACGGAGTTAGTCCGATCCCTTCACACACGACTGCGATTCGAGAGGCAAAATTAACACAAAAGCCGGGGGGCATCAATTTGGCGGAGCACAGTTAAAGAAAAGTTAATGCGCGGTCAACTTACTGGCCGCCTTCCGGCGGGAGCAACTGGCGTGCGCGTAGTGTCGCCACCAGATTATCGAGCGATTGCTCGGCGTGTTCCGGCGTCACGTCGTAAGCGTCGGTGATGTCTCTTATGATCTCCGCGCGCGTGCGCTTGCCTTCCAGACCGCGCCAGATGATCATCGCCGTCTCGTTCAGCGTGTAGTAGCGTTTGGAGTTGAGGTCAACGAGCACGCCTTCCGTGTCGTCAAACTCGGTGAAGACAATGTGTTCGGGCGGAGCGGGAATACTTTCTGACATTAAACGGATTCCTGTTTGAGATAAACCGCGGGCGGCGCTGTCGTCGCGCTTGCGGAGAGCACGGGCAGCGAGCGCGAATTCGTTGCGGCGACGGGCTTGTGCCAGGGGATTTTACCGAAACTCTGCAAGCAGTAGAGACAGGGCGAGCCTGTGTAGAGATCGGGCTTGACGCCCTGCCCCGCGATCTCGGCGAGCGCGAGCCTGCGCCGTTCGAGTTGATTCGCGGCCACCTGTCGCAGGCGCGCGAAGCCCTCGGCGAAGTCTTCCACGTTCAAATCCGCCAACACATCCGTCTCTTCCGACGCGCCGCGATAGCCGGACAGGTTGCAACACAAAGTCAGCCTGCCGCGATAGTCAATGTTACAACTCATGCCTTCCAACGCCGGACAGGGCGACGCGGGGTCTAAGTTGTAATAGCCTGTGGCGACGCCGATCTTCATCTTGAAGATGTTGGAGAGCACGGCGATCTCCTGTTCGACGTGCCCGCGCTCTTCGAGACTCAGACCCGATTCGATCTCCGCGCCGGAAGAGGTGGGGAGCAGGTGCGAAAAGTGTAGTGCCTGTGCGCCGAGCCGCGCGGCGAGGAGGGCGAATTGTTCAAGCAGCGGGATGGTGTCGCGCCGGATGCCCGTCTTGATGATGAACGGGATGCCCTTCATGTAACAGCGCGTGACGGCGCGCATGACGCGCACGAACGAACCCTCGCCGCGCCAGTGGTCGTGCGTCTCGCGCGTCGGGCCGTCGAGGCTGAACGCGACTACGTGCAGCGCGTCGCGGTTGGCGAGCAGCGTGGGATAGACGCGGTCGAAGTGCCAGCCGTTCGTGACGAAACCGAACTTCCACCCCTCTTCCCTCACCGCTTCCACGATCTCTTTGAAACGCGGGTGAATCGTCACCTCGCCGCCCGTAAATGAGACGGAGTTGAAGCCGCAGGAAGCCTCTTTCGCGCTGCGTATGATGCGTCTGAGGAGTTCGACGGAGAAGAAGTTGGCGGGCGAATGGTACAGCGCGTCGTCGTCGCGCGCGCAATAACTGCAATGCAAATTGCAGATATTGGTCAACTCAAGGCTGATGTGCCTCTGTTCCGTTTGTACCGTGCTCACGGCTGAGGGGATTGCCATAAATTAATGTTCGAGGCACGAGGCCAGAAGTTGCGGCGCGCGCGTCGAATCTTCGAACAGGTCAAACCCGGCGTCGAGTGAATATGAGATGCTTTGTTTTGCCAGCAGACCGAGCACGCGCAAGTGTTCGCGCGCCGAGCCTGCATCGTAACTCGCCCACGGGTTTTCCCTGATGAGCCGCGCCATGGCCGCGCCGGAACTCAGTTTTTCGACCCGGCTCGTGGCCTCTCCCGTTAAGGTGGGAAACAGTAACACACGCGGCCGGCAACTCTCAACGAAGCTGTCGGGGAACGCGATGCTCGGTTCGAGCTTACGTTTGCCCGGATCGGAGTTGACGGGTGCGCCGAGCGCGGCGTCCGCTCCGCCCAAACCGCTGCTGGCGAAAGATGCCGGAGAAATCGAGAAGATGCGTCTGAGCGCCCACGCCTCGACCGAGCCGTTCTCTTCCGCCAGCACCAGCATATCGTCCGACAGGTAACGCCAGCCCGCGCCCGCCAGCCGGATCGTCAGACTCGACTTCCCGGTGTTCGAATTTCCAACGACGACCAGCCCCTTGCCCGTCCGTGGCTCAACGACGCCCGCCGAGTGCAGCACGTAGAGTCCGCCGCGACGCAGTGCGGCCTGCACCGCGTAAGAAAGCGTGTTGACGATTGCGACGGGGTGGCGCGCGTGTTCGCTCGTTCCGAGCCAGACGCACACCAGTCTGGAAGTTGGCGGGCAGACCGCGATCCGCGATTCGTCAATGTCCAGAAAATGCTCGTCCCCGTTCGTGTGACATTGCCCGCGTGGTACTTCAAATGTCTGGCAGCCGGGCGGCAGGGGCGGCGGATCGCCGTAGCAAATTTTAATCGTGCAATGAACAAAGCGAGCCGCGCGGGCGGGGCGGGGGGTGAAATACATCCCCCCGATAAATTCCCCGGCCACCCGCGCGGCTACTTCATCACTAAATTGAAAAGCGAGGAGGCGTGTTCCAATCGTGTAAAACTTCTCGATTGTGTTCTGGCTCCGCGGCGCAAGGAAAGACATCGTTTCCCGAACACCCTCACACGTCAAGCGGAATTATGTCGTTCCCGACGAGATGGTGTCAACGGTCGGGCCTTGAAAGAAAGCCGTCGCCTCCAACACATCGACAGGCACGGAGACCACCGGCTCGATGAAAGGTTTCTTGTTCTGCGCGGGCTGCCCCGGCGCACTCTCGACGCGCTCCACCTGCTCTGTCGGCTCGCTGATGGGATTGCTGTTTTTTGTATTCAAGACTCGATCTCTCCTCACATTTTTGTAGTTTGTTGACTGTTGGCCGGGGACACTAAAACGAGGCGCAGCGGTCTGACTTCATAGTTCGTTAGATTGGTGCGCTGGTAAAGACGGATGTTCGGCGAAAGGGTTCGCACCGCCTGCTCCATCGTGAAATTATTGAAGTCCACATCCACAAGTTCGTTAGATTCATATTTCATCTCGAACGGAATGTCAACTTTACTTGCGATTTCGTAGAGCACGGCCGTCAAAGGCTGCTTGCGGGCTTTGACGCTGACCTGATTTTTCTCGACCGTCACGCGCAACGGCGTCCTGTCGTCGTCTCTGACGTTCGTCGCATCCATGCCGTCTTCCGTGTTGCCCTCGATTAGAATCGCCTCCGAATCGCCCTTCACCACAGAGGATTCTGCGGGCGGTTGTTCATTCATGCCCTGTAAATAGATGCCGACGGGCTTGGGCTGTCCGCCGGGGTCGCCGTTCACTTCATAGTCAACGTAAACCTGCGGCGCGAGCAGACGCAGCGCGCCTTCGAGCGGCATGGCCTCGAATTCCTGCGTGATGCGCTGTCTCTGCATGAGCGGGGTCAGGATCACGGGCACTTTGAGTCGCTTGCTGATCTCGGCGGCGATCTCCGGCAGCGAGCCGCCCTTCGATGACAGGCTGACGCTGATCGGCGTCCTCCTCATGACCTTAACGCTCCACAGCGGCTTGGCGGCGTTTGCGGCCGCACCGGCAGGTCGCGGCGCGGGTGTTTGCCTGGCAACCGGAGCAGGCGGTTCGGCGGGAGGTTTGGCGGCAGGCGGCTTCGGCTGCTGGGCTGAGACCACAGCGGGCAATATCACCAGCAACGCTCCCGCCACAGTCAGAACAAAACGCTGAAAAATCATATGGGACATTTTAACCTACCTCTTATTACTATTCCATTAATTATTGAAGCAGCACGCGCAAGTTGATCTTACACGCTCACACTTCGATGTTATTGCGTTAATTTAGTTGCAAGTGGATTACAAAGGCGAAACATTCCATCCGCTCAGATCAAAAGGGCTGAGCCGTCACCGCACGGCGAACGTCAGTCACGCTGCCGGACGTGATAAATAGGCTGGCTTTATGATTAGTAGACGGCAACCGCCATCGGGAGAGTCAAAGAAGCAAGCGCAGGCAGACGCAAGGTAGCACATTTGATCACGGGCATCAATGCAGCGATGCTAATTGACGATCAATGTTGCAGGTGGCTCGGCCCTCCCGTCCAGAGCATGCGGAGCGGGCGGAGCAGGTAGTAGATGAAAGAGAGGGGCGCGGGCAGCGTTAACAAAGTGAGGTCTTCTTCCGTCGGGCTAATCGCGTAGCGGCAATAGTTGAACTTGTCGCGCAGGCGCGGACGAGCCTTGAGTTGGAAAATAAAATATCCGTACATGCCGAGCGCCTCGCTTTCGCCTGCAAAGAGCCGCGCGTAAATCTGGTTTGCCAGTGGGACTATTTCGGGGTTGGCTTGCAATGCCTCTCCGGCCTGTTCAGGCAGACGCGCGCCGAGCAGATCGTGAGCGACGTAGATGCCGAGCAGCAGCATCCGTTCCGTGCCGGTGCGCCGTGCGCGTTCGAGCAGACTCGCCCAGTTCAAACCGGGATGAACTTCCAGCAATTGGGCGATGTCCGTGATCCAACTGAGCCGCTCCCACAAGTGCTTCGTTCCGTGGACGCACAGAGAGAGCAACAAATCCTCCGGCGCGAGCGCGTTGACCTGCATCCCCTCGAACGCGTCGGTGTGGAGATTTTCCCACATGGAGTCTTCGTCCAGAGGCGACGAGAATAGCCGCGCGCTCACGCGCCAATGAATTTCCACTATCGAACGGTTCGCGTCGCGCGTGAACGGCAGATTGCATTGCGTGCGCAGCATCATGGACTGCTGCACTGCGTTCAGAGGCGGGTACAGCGCGTAACCTTCGGCGGAGAGCAACTTCGTCACGCCGAGCACGTCGCGCCGGCGGACGAGAATGTCCAGATCGCAGAAGTGCCGGAGCGCGATATTGCCGTAGGCTTTCGCCGCCAGCGCGGGGCCTTTATAGGGGATGGCGTCAATTTCGTGAGCGGTGAATAGTTTCAGCAGGCGGCGTAGTTCCCCGCTCAGGTACATATTCAAAGCGGAGATGCGGCGGAATCGCTCACGCAGTTTTTCATAGACGGCGGGAGGAACTTTTTCCGGCGCGCACGCGTGCAGGTTGAAGTAGAGCAGCGGAATCAGGCCGTGTCTCTCCGCGAAGCTCAGGACGAAATCCCAATCCAGCGCGAAGTCTAAGAGTTGGCGAAGACGCGCAACGTGCGCCTCTTCCATGCGCGTCCGCGCACAGCACAGGAACAACTCGACTTCAGGCCGCACACCAACTCTCAAAGGCGGCGCTGATGGGCTGGGTATTGTTTGTATTGCCGACAAGTCAGTATCAGAGCGCGGGCTGGTTTCAGTCGCTACGGCAAAGCACGTGTGCGCCGCATCGAGCGTATGTCGAGTTAAGAGGCTCGCGGCTATCCGACCTTGACGCCGTAGCCGAGTCCATCGCCGACGGGCAGCACGACGGCGCGCAAGTTTTTATGATTTACGAAACGTTGATTGAAGCGGCGCAACCCTTCGGTTGATTTCCGCTGGTCGGGCGAGCGAATTTCACCGGCCACCTGCCCGCCCCAGAGCAGGTTGTCGGCGATGACGACGCCGCCCGTGCGCAGCAGCGGTAGAGAGAGTTCGAGATAGTCTTCGTACTCTTCTTTCATCGCGTCCAAATAGACAAGGTCGAACTCGTCTTCGAGCTTTGGGATCACTTCAAGAGCATATCCGCGCTCGACGCGCACGCGCTCCGAACAACCCGCCCGTCGAAAATATTCGCCCGCGCGTGTGATCATCTCCTCGTTCGGCTCAATCGTCACCACCTGCCCGCCCGCCCCCATCCCTCGCAGCAGATGCAAGACCGCGTAACCGATAGCCATACCGATCTCCAACGCTTTTCGCGCGCCCGTGGCTCGCGCCGTAATCTCCAGGAACAGGGCTACCTCGCGGTCTGCAATCGGCACGCGGTTCGCCGCGGCGTAGTCCTCCATTTCGGCGAGCAGACCTTCGCTCGGCGGATGAAGCCCTTCGAGATACATGGCCTGTTCGCGCCGTAGGATCGCGTCGAGACGTGCTTTCATAATCTGTTTACAGTCAGGCGCAAAAAACTTCGTTAGAGCCTGCCAAGTCTAACGGTATTATTCGTTCGTGCGCAAACAGGCGCGCGGACGACTCGAAACGGAACCACGCGCATCGAGACGAAGACGACTTAAATTTTTGCGTGATGAAAGAATGACGGCGCGGGCGACGGGTCTCTAACGCCGCGCCTCGTCAGTCCGCTCCGGGCTTTTTCTCAGGATGGGAGAGCCTATCGCGCGCCACACATCGCGGGCGCGCAGGTGCGTCGGGAGATCGCGCGCGCTGCTCAACACGAAGCCGAAACTCTGCTGCGCGCCGAGATTGCCGTGCGTCGCTTGCAGGAAGGCGAAAACGTCGAGCGACGCGCTTCCGGTGTAGTAGCCGTCGGCAAAATTCACGAGCACGTTCGCGCGATGCTGCACGCGCTCGCTTACGCCTTCAAAGACGCGCCGCACCACGTCGGGGCGCGCGCTCTCAATCGTCGCCGCGAACCAATCTTCGTCGGCGATGAAATCCTCTGTGTCGGCCTTACCTTGCCGCCGTAAAGAGTCCACGATTGCCGCAAACTCAAGCGGGTCGCCTTGTATCGCGCGGTAACGAAAGCGTTCGCCGCGCCGTTCCAGCGTCGCGCTTCCACGTTCGTTGAGGACGTAGACCACGCCGTGTTTTTCGTAAGCCGCGAAATCAACTCCGCCGACGCGCGAGACGACCGCGGCCAGACGCGCCTCGTTGCTCTCCTTCGTCCACATCACGGCGCAACCGACGAGACCGAACTGCGGCAGCACGACGCTGCGCTCATTCCTGATCTTGTCATCTAATTTGAAATCGGCGCGCCGTAGCGCGGATTTCAGTGAGACGCGGCGATAACCTTTGAAGTCGTTCCCGTGATCGGAAAAGATCGTGACCTCGACGTGACCGCCGCCCTCGCGCACGAGGTCTTTGACTGTTTCGTCGAGGCGGGCGAGAAAACTCTTGAGCAGGCTTTCGCCGCCCAGATGCGCCAGCGAATCGCTCGCGCCCGTGTAGGCGAAGAAAACCGGCTCGCGCGACGCGCGAAACTTCTGCTTCAGTCGCACGATGTCCGTCAGCGATTCGAGGTACGTGCTGGCGGGAGGAGCGACATAACCCAGGCCGCTCTTGATCGCCGAGGGGTGGTAATCGAAGAGTTCGCGGAAAGTGCCTTTGATGAATCGCCCGCCGCGAAAACGGTCGAGGAGTCCGCCGCGCATTTTATTCTTCGTCGTGTCGAAGTAATTGTCTTCGTAGCCGAGCGGTTCGCTCGCGCCCGCGGGTTTCAAAATCTCTCCGAGCGCGAGATTGGTGAGACTCGGAAACGGCGCGATCATCCGCGACGGCGCGCGGAAGTGTTTGAAACGCCCCTCGGCGCGCATCTCTTCAATTGTCGAGAACGCGACGCCGTCCACGCAGATGATCAGGTGGCGAACGGGTGCGTCATTCGGCTCAGGGACGACCGACGCCCGCGCCGGAAGTTGCAGCCCGCCTAGTTGTGTCAGCAGAACGAAGTAAGTTAATGCATGAAACACCAGTGAAAATCTTTTCATCAAGCCCCCTCGCGAAACGCATCCTGCGACCCGTTGCGCAGATATTCCGAGGGCGTCATTGCAAACAGCGTTCCAGCGGCGGACAGAAGAACCTATATTATCTAAGGCATTCACCACAGAGACACAAAGAACACGGAGGCGCGCGGAGAAAAGATAAGACAATTTCAAATTTGAGATCGTCTTTTGCTTTTCTCGCTGCTGCCTCTGTGTTCCCTATATCTCTATGGTGAGTCTTAGCTTCCCGTCAGTTGTCGGATTTATCAGGCGTCTGCGCCGTGGCGGCGTCGCCGTCGAGCGTGACGTAGCGACGCGCGAGGCCGAGTTCGCGCAGCTTGTGTTGCAGTGATTGAC
Organism: Pyrinomonadaceae bacterium; assembly: GCA_035296445.1. Lineage (GTDB taxonomy): Bacteria > Acidobacteriota > Blastocatellia > Pyrinomonadales > Pyrinomonadaceae > JAIVJZ01. The sequence goes on from DATHAZ010000143.1 coordinate 32,971, forward strand.
GGTGCATGCCGAGGATGGCGGCGGCTTTTGTGACGTTGCCGCCCGTCTCTTCGAGGCAGCGCGTGATATAGCGTCGCTCGAACTCTCGCCGGTCAGCGCGGAAATCCGCCGTGAACGGGACTGGCAAATCGTCTCCGCCGATGCCGCTCTCGACGCTCTCGCCGGGCGGCTGCCCGTGCGTTTCGGCGTGCGCGCCGTCGCGGCCGGCGCGAACCTCTTCGGGCAGGTCGCGCGCCGTCAGTTCGTCGCCTTCCGCGAGCACCATCGCGCGCTCGACGGCGTTGCGCAGTTCGCGCACGTTGCCCGGCCAGTCGTATTCGACGAGGCGGCGCATGGCCGCCGGGGCTATCGCGCGCACCGGCATCTTATACCTTTCGGCGGCGAGCCTGATGAACGACTCGGCGAGTTCGGGAATGTCTTCACGACGTTCGCGCAGTGGGGCGATGTCAACCGTCACGACGCGGAGACGATAAAACAGATCGGCGCGAAAATTCCCACGCTCGATCTCCTGTTCGAGCGGGCGGTGCGTTGCGCTGACGATGCGCACGTCAACGGGAATGGATTCCGCGCCGCCGCCGAGCCGCTCGATGCGCCGCTCTTCGAGCGCACGCAAAAGTTTGGCCTGCACGTTCGCGCTCATGTCGCCGATCTCGTCCAGAAAGAGTGTGCCGCCGTCGGCCTGTTCAAATTTTCCCTGCCGCCGCGCCGTCGCCCCCGTGAACGCTCCCTTCTCGTGGCCGAACAGTTCCGACTCGATCAACTCCGAAGGCAGCGCCGCGCAGTTGATGGCGACGAACGCGCCCCGACGCCGGGACGTGCTGCGCTCGTGAATTTCGCGCGCCACCAACTCCTTGCCCGTGCCCGACTCGCCGCGCACCAGCACGGTCGCGTCCGTCTCGGAAATTTTCTCGATGAGCGAACGCACGCGGCGCATGGATTCGGATGCGCCGATGAGCGAGCCGCGCCCCGCTCCTTCGAGTTCGAGCGATGCGCGCAAACGACGGTTCTCGCGTCGCAGGCTGATCGTCTCGACGGCGTTTTTGACGACGAGCCGCAGGTCTTCAACTTCAAACGGCTTCGAGAGATAGTCATACGCGCCGGTCTTGATCGCTTCGACGGCCATGCGCTCCGAGCCGTGCGCGGTGATGAGGATGACGAGGGGCGCATCCTTCGGCGCGCCTTCCCCTTCGTGCAGTTCGCGCAGGAATTCCAGGCCGCTCTGCCCCGGCAAGTTGACATCGAGAAGCAGCAAATCGGGCGCGGCGCGCTCGAATTGCGCGCGCGCTTCGGCCACACTTCCGGCCTCGGCGATCTCGTAACCGAGACTCGTGAGGGCGCGTCGCACGCCGTAGCGCGCGGCTTCTTCATCGTCAACGATGAGCACGCTGATTCTGTCGCCGGATATTTTTTGCGTCATTCTTTCTCTCGTCGCCTCTTTTAATAAACCTGCGCCGCGAGCGTTTCCGCCGTCGCCGCGCCCGAATGGGGCAGGCGTAGTTCAAAACGCGCGCCGCCCGTCGGCCGCTGCGCGAGCCGCGCGCGCCCGCCCGCGTCTTCGATGCGCTTGCGCACGATGGCGAGACCCAGCCCCGTGCCGCGCTGCTTCGTGGTGAAGAAAGGCTCCCAGATGCGTCGTTGTAATTCGGCGGGCACGCCGCCGCCGCCGTCCGTCACCGCAAAGAGCAGTTCGCCGTCCTCGGCCGTCACCTCGACCGAGACGCGCCCACCGGCGGGCGTGGCTTGCAGCGCGTTCAACAGAAGATTGGAGAGCGCGTCGCGCACGGCCGACGCTTGCGCGCCGTCGAGCAGTTGGTGCGCCTCGGCTCGCAACTCGATCTGAATATTTTTCCCTTCGGCCTCGGCGCGAAAAAGCTCGACGACGCCGCGCGCCAGTTCGTCGGCGTGCGTGGGCTGACCGGCGGGCGGCGCGTGGCGCGCGAAGTTGAGCAGTTGCGTGACGCTGCGGTTCAGGCGGTCGGTCTCGCCGACGATGAGATCGAGATCGCGCGCGTATTCGGCGGAGAGCCGTTCGTCTTCGCGCATCACCTGCGCGATGGACTTGATGGCCGACAGTGGATTCTTTACTTCGTGCGCGACGGCGGCGGCCATCTGCCCGAGCGCGGCGAGCCGTTCGCCCTGCGCGAGTTGTCTTTCGAGGCGCACGTTCTCTTCGATCAGGCGATAGTCTTCCAGCGTGAGCGCGACCTGCCCGGCCAACACTTCCAGAACGGCGCGCACGTCGGCCGTTAAGGCATCGGGCGCGGCATCAACGAGCATCAGGCCGAGCGACTTGGTCTCGCGTCTTAAGAGATACGCCACTTCGTAGCCATGCTCGCGCAGGGGTTTGATGTTTTCGAGAACGTCGCCCTCGTTCGCGTTCGCCAACTCCAGCACGGTTTCTTCCCACTCGTCGCGCGCGCCGAGCGTTGCCTCGCCCTCTTCCTCGCCGGGCGGCGAGAGGTGAGCCTGTCGCACATAGAAGCGAACGCCGCGCAGGCCGAGTTCGCGCGAAGTGCGTTCTTCGATGAAGCTGAGCAGTTCGGGCAACTGTTTGTAGCTTCCGGCCTGCGCGCCGATGCGCGCCAGCACGTCGCGGTAGATTGAGGCTTCGCGCTCGAAGAGTTTATGAAACCGTTTGTCGAGCCATGCCCGCAGTGGGACGACGCCGAGCGCGAAGGCGAGCACGAGGAGGGATTCGACCGCGCTCTCGCGCAGGCTGTAGCGCGCGGTCAGAGAGAGCGCGAGCGTGCGTATGCCGTAGAGATAGACGACGAGCACGACGGCCGCGAACGAGGCGACGACGAGGCTCTCCTTGATGATGAGTTCGAGATAACGATAACGATAGATGTGATAGGCGATGAGCGCGGTCGGGAGCAGCGAGCCGAGGTTGGCAAGAGTTTGCAGGTAATGACCGGCGACCGTCCCGCGCCCGACGCCGAGCGCGTAGGCGGCCAGCAACAGGAGCGCGATGCCGACGAACGAAGCGGAGAGCGTCTGCATCAGGCGTCGCTCGGTGCGCGAACCGGATGAGCGCGCGAGCAACAGGTCGGTTCCGGCGATGAGCGCGAGCACGTAGGTGGCCCAGACTCCGAAGGGCAGGACGAAGAAGTTCAACTTCTCCAACATCGGCGCATACGCGCCCCACCAGATACGCGGGATGGCGACGACGAGAAAGACCGCCGGGATGTATGACATGAAAACGCGCGCCCGTTCAAAGCGTGTGAAGCCGCGATCTTGCGCGCGCGCCCAGAGGTGCAGGTGTACGTGGAGCAGCAGCGAGTAAGAGATAGTGATGCTCGTGACGGCGACGGTGTCGGCCACGCGCAGCAAGCCCGACCAGTGCTGCGTGTCGAGGCCGAGCAGGGCGCGCAGTGTGAGCAGCAGATTGCTCGCGTGCCAGAGTCCGATGCCGATGGCAAGAGACAGCAGGACGCGCTCGACCCGCTCCATCGCGCGCCGCTGCCGCGCCAACAGCACGCTCATCCACAGCGTTAAGACCGCGCCCATGCTGTAGCCGACGAGTTGTAAAACTTCGAGCAGCGACATGGGAGGAATAGTAAATGGTGAATGGTAAATGGTAAATGGTGAATGGAAGAAAACCTGCCTTCTTCCATTCACCATTTACCATTCGCCATTTACCTCTTTTTTAGTTGGAGGCTGCGCTGGCCTGAATGGGGACGAGCGTGATCTCTGTGCGGCGGTTGCGCAGACGCCCGGCGGGAGTGCTGTTGGAGGCGACCGGGTTGTCAATGCCCATGCCCGTCGCCTGCATGCGCCCGTTCTGAATCCCGGCGGCCGTGAAGAGGCCCGCCAGCGTGTCGGCGCGCGCCTGAGTCAACTGTCGCAGTGCCGACCCGTCGCCGCGACTGTCGGAATAGACTTCGATCAGAATCTGGAAGTCGGGGTTGTTGGCGAAGAGCGCGGCGAGCGGCTCGACCGTGGCGGAGGCAGCGGGGGCGAGTTCGGAGGCGCGCGCTCCGGCCCACAGGTTGTCCGCGAGGACGAGCGTGATGCCGCGCGCCGTGTCGCGCACGGTGCCGTAACGCGCGAGCGTCTGCTTGAGTGCGGAGGCCGCCTGTTGCTGTTGCACGACGCGTTGCTGCGCTTGCTGCCGTTGAATCTCCGCGCTGCGCTCGCCCTCGATGCGCGCGAGTTTCAACTTCGCGTCTTCCGAGTCCGAGCGCACGGCCTGCAATTCATCGCGCAGTCGCGCAACTTCCATTCTCAATTCGCGCACCTGCTGGTTGGCGTTCGCCAGATCGCGATCCGAAAGCTCGCGCGCGCGCTCTTCGCGTTGGAGCGCGGTGCGCAGGTTAGACACTTCCTCCGAGGCGGAATCGGCAGAGCGCTCCGCTTCGCGCACGGCCGCATCGCGCCGCGCGGTCTCTTCGCGACGCAGCCGCGCCGCCTTGCGCGATTCGGCCATCTCTTCGGCGTTCGTCGCCAGCCGCGTCGCCAGACGCGCCTCGACATCAACCTCTTCTTCCGGCTGTTTCAGACGCCACTTGTTCTCGGCGCTTTCGAGTTGAGCCATGGCTGCCCTCAACTCGGTTTCGGCATCGCGCTCGGCCCCGGCGAAACGCGCGAGGTTGACGGCCTGACGCGCGCCGAGCAAAGAGGCGGGAGTGCGCACGTAATCGGCATCGGCGATCTCCGGCACGCGGCTGCTGTTCAGGTAGTCGCTGGTGTTTCCCAGATAGCGGACGTTGGCCGTGGCGACGGTGGCGTCGCCCGGATCGCTCGGCGGCAGGTTTTCCAACACGACCGCGCGGCTCGGCCCGCGCACGAGGAAGTGCGGTTCGGCCGTCACGATCATGGCGAACGTTTGGAGCGGCGTGGTCACGTCGAGTTTGGAATTTATGATGAAACTGCCGCTGCGCTTGATCTCGCCGAGGTTGTCAACGCGGCCTTCGGGCGTAATCGCCCAGAGCACGAAAGTCGTATAGACGCCGCCGACTTCAATGGCGCGCGGGAGGTTCTTGAGACTGAGTTCGACGCGCGTGCCGCGTCGCCCGCTGCGGCGAACTTTGGCCTCCCCCGTCAGGCGCGGCAGCCGGGTCGTGCCGCGAAAGCGGACGGACACGTTTTGATCGAGCGGGTAGGTGATGGCGACCGTCTCGCGTTGCATGTCGCTCTGCGCCACGACCGGCGGGACGAACGACGCGAGCGCGAGCAGCGACAAGAACATGCCCCGAAGCAATTTTTCGAGCAGATTTTCCTGGATGCGCGGATACTTCATATGACTTGGCCTCTCGAAGGTTATTGAGATCGTTAGTGCGCTTGCGTGATGCTGGCACGGGAGAATGCGAGTTGTCGCTTTGAATGGATGCGCGCGCCGCCCGCGAGAGTTGCCGCGCCGCCCAGCGAAAAGGAAACGATGAAGTAGGAACGCGGAACGATGAATGAGAAGACAGAAGACAGAATTCAGAAGTCAGAAGGAAAGCCGGGGAATCCTTAATTCTGACTTCTGAATTCTGTCTTCTGTCTTCTCATTCATCGTTCCGCGTTCCTACTTCATCGTTTCCTTTTCGCCGGGCGGCGCGGCAACTCTCG
>DATHAZ010000144.1:0-4540 GCA_035296445.1 Pyrinomonadaceae bacterium
GTCCTCGAAGTTCGTCGAGTTGAGTATGCACTTGCCGCCCGCGTGTTCGAGTCCGGCCTCCATCTTCTCCCACTCGGTCGAGTCGAACATGAGCGGGATGCGTATGTTCGTGACGAGACGCGAGGCGAGTTCGTGCATGTCTGAGACGCCGTCGCGCCCGACGTAATCGACGTTCACGTCGAGGACGTGCGCGCCTTCGCGTTCCTGTTCACGCGCGAGCGAGGTGAGGCCGTCCCAGTCTTCGGCGTTCAACAGGTCGCGCATCTTCTTCGAGCCGGAGGCGTTTACGCGCTCGCCGACGATAAGGAAAGAGTTCTGCTGCACGTAAGGCTGCTGGCTGTAGATGGAAGAGGCCGCCGGAAGCACTTTCGCCTCGCGCGCTTTAGGCTGCACGCCCTGCATCGCTTCGACGAGCAACTTCAAGTGCGCGGGCGTCGTGCCGCAGCAACCGCCGACGACGTTGACGCCGAAGTCTCTGACGAAACGAACCATCTGCGCGGTGTAGGTCTCCGGCGTCTCGTCGTAGTGCATCTTGCCGTCTACAACCGAAGGCAGACCGGCGTTCGGCAGCACCGAGACGGGAAGCGTTGCGTTCTCGCACAGGTAGCGCAAATGCTCGGTCATATCCTTCGGCCCCGTCCCGCAGTTCATCCCGATCACGTTAATCGGGAAAGGTTCGAGGGCGGTTAGCGCCGCGCTGATCTCTGTGCCGGGCAGCATCGTTCCGTAATTTTCAATCGTCACCTGCGCGATGACGGGCACGCGCCGCTTCGCCCGTTCAAAATATTCAAAGATGGCGGCGAGCGTGGCCTTCGTCTGCAACAAGTCCTGACAGGTTTCCACGATGAGCAGATCGACGCCGCCGTCAACGAGGCCGCGCGCCTGTTCGTAATACGCGGCCTTGATGTCGCGAAACTTGATATGGCCGAGTGTGGGCGATTTCGTGCCCGGCCCCATGGAGCCTGCGACCCAGCGCGGGCGTTCTTTCGTAGAGAAGTCTGCGGCGACGCGCTTGGCGAGTTGCGCGGCGCGGACGTTCAAGTCGTAGGCCATGTGCCCGATGCCGTATTCGTCCAAGACGTAGGGGATCGCGCCGAAGGAATTTGTCTCGACCACGTCGCAGCCGACCTCAAGGAAGCCCGCGTGCACGCGCTCGATTGCCGAAGGCTTACTGATAAGCAAATATTCGGGGCAGCCTTCAAACTGCGCGCCGCCGTAGTCGTCTATCGTCAGGTTCTGCGTCTGTAGATTCGTGCCCATCGCGCCGTCGAAGACGACGATGCGCTCTGGCAATGTCTGGAGGAAATCTTTCATGTAATTTTAATTCAACTCCGTTTCCGGCCAACGCTCGCGCGTATAAAACGTGAAGCCCCGCGCCAAACAACGCGGGGCTTTCATACGGGTGACTCGAAATGCGGGTTATTTCCCGTGAAAGACTTGGCCGAGCTGTTTAGCTGTTTATTTTACGTGGCCGCAAGTCGCCTTAACTCACCACGTTTGTCCGTCGCCGATTATTGAATCATCGCACGCTCTCGCATGTCAAGATGATAGAGGTCAGAGGCTAGAGGTCAGTAAAAGACAGTTACTGTTTTAACTGACCTCTGACCTCTAGCCTCTGACCTCTGCTTTATGATACTTTCACAGTCGCTTTTGCTCCCAGCTCAAGACCTGCACCGCCTAACTATGCGACGAGCCATTTATCCCGGTTCATTTGATCCTGTGACGAACGGCCACCTCGACATCATCGCGCGCGGCTGCAAACTCTTCGACGAGATCATCATCGCCGTCGTGGTCAACCCGGAGAAGCACCCGCTGTTCACGCTCGACGAGCGGCGCGAGATGCTGTCGGAGGTGCTGGCCGAGATCGAGGGCGGCACGTGCCGGCTGGCGGTGGATGATTTTCAAGGATTGTTGATGCAATACGCCGTCGAGCGCGAGGCAGATGCGGTGGTGCGCGGCATTCGCGCCTTCTCCGATTACGAGTACGAGTTGCAGATGGCTCTGATGAACCGGCGGCTTGAGCCGCGCATCGAGACGGTCTTCATGATGCCGGCGGAGGCTTATTCCTACGTCAGTTCGCGGCTCGTCAAAGAGGTCTATCAGCTCGGCGGAACGATCAAAGGACTCGTGCCCGCGTCGGTCGAGGCGCGCATGCGGCGGAAGTTCGGCAAGAGTTGATTTCCCGCGTCCCTTGCGCGTGCGGTGTTATACTGACGCCCGTTCCGTCAAACAAAGCCGGCGCGGACTAAATTCGCGAACCGTGTCTACGTCGAGAACATACGCGGAGGACAGACCAGATGCCGAGAGGCGATAAGGGCGCATACACGGACAAGCAGAAGCGGCAGGCCGAGCACATCGAGGAGAGCTACGAGAAACGCGGCGCGTCGGAAGAAGAGGCCGAGCGGCGCGCCTGGGCGACAGTCAACAAGTCTTCCGGCGGCGGCAAAAAGAGCGGTTCGGGGCGCAGCAAGGCGGAGAACAAAGCCCCTGCCAAGAAAGGCGGCAAGAAGGGCGGCGCGGCCTCTGCCAAGCGTCCGGCCGCCGCAAAATCGGCCTCTGCCAGGAAAGCCGCGAAGACGCGCGCAAGCAAAGGCGGTGCGAAGAAGGGCGGATCGAAGAAGGGATGACGAAACCGGCACTCGAAAGTTTCCCGCGCTCCGAGCGAGTGGCGCAGATGCAGGCTTCCTCGACGCTCGCGGCGATGCAGAAGGCTCTGGCGATGCGCGCCTCGGGCGTGGATGTGGTTGATCTGGGCGCGGGCGAACCCGATTTCGACACGCCGGATCATATCAAGCGCGCCGCCGCGGAGGCCATGCGCGCGGGCGAGACCAAGTACACCGCGACGGGCGGCACGCGCGCCCTGCAAGAGGCCATCGTCAATTATTACGAGCGCGAGTTCGGTGCGAGCTACGACACGACGGAGGTGATGGCGACGGCGGGCGGTAAGCAGGCGATCTTCAACGCGGTCGTGTCGCTCGTGAACGCGGGCGACGAGGTTTTGATCTCGAAGCCCTACTGGGTGACGTTCCCCGAGATCGTCAAGTTCGCGGGCGCGACGCCCGTCCTTATCGAGACGGAAGAGACCGGCTTCCAACTGACCGCCGAACAGGTGCGCCGCGCCATCACGCCGCGCACGAAGCTCATCATCATCAACTCGCCCTCGAACCCTTCGGGACGCGTTATCCCGCCGGCCGAGTTTCGCCGGATCATGGAAACGCTCGCCGAGCACGGCGTCTACGTCGTCTCGGACGAGTGCTACCTGCGTTTCGTCTACGCGCCGTCGGAGGTCTTCAGCGCGTCGAGTCTCGCGCCTGAGTTGCGCGCGCGGCTGTGCATCGCCGGGTCTTTCTCAAAGACCTATGCGATGACGGGCTGGCGCATCGGCTATGCGCTCGCGCCGCGCGAGTGGACGAAGGCCATGCTGCTCGTGCAGGGTCATTCGACGAGCAACCCGAACTCCATTGCGCAACGCGCGGCGACCGAGGCGTTCAACGGCGCGCAGGACTGCGTGGGCGCGATGCTGGCGGAATACAGGACGCGGCGCGAGTGGCTGATGCGCGCTCTCGACGACATCCCGGGATTCTGCTGCTTCGCCCCGGAAGGCGCGTTTTACGCCTTCCCGAATGTGCGCGGTTGCTTAAAGGGGAAAGTGAAAACTTCGGGCGAGTTGGCCGACAAACTGCTCAACGAGCAGCAGACGGTCGTGACGGACGGGGCGGGCTTCGGAGCCGACGGCTTCCTCCGCATCTCTTACGCGACCTCGCTCGAACGCCTCCGGGAGGGCGTGCGGCGCATCCGGCAAGCGGCGGAAGAGTGCGCGCGTTGACGTAAAATTCTGCAATTCAAACGGCGGCGGAAAGAAAAGCGGCGACTCACTAACCTGTGAGTCGCCGCTTCGGCTTTTGCTCGGAGAGCGCGCGTGGCCTTAGTAGATGTTGAAGTTGTATTCGATGGTCACGTACTGCGACACCTTGCGCCCGTCTTTCTCGGCGGGCGTGAAGGAGATTCTGCGCGCCGCTTCAATCGCCTTCTCCGTGAGTCCGTCGGGGAGGCGCGAAACAGGCGTGATGCCTGAGACGGAGCCGGACGCGCCGAGGATGAGACGCAGGCGCACCGTGCCTGTCACCTGATTCTTGCGCGCCTCTTCGGTATAGAGCGGTTCGGGCTTGCTGGTGATCTGCGCCTTGCGCGTCACCTCCCTCGCCGCGAAGGTCTTGCTGTAGTCGGTGCCGCCGCCGCCGCCGCCGGGGCCGCCGCCGCCGTCGCGCCGGTCGCCGCCGCCCGTGTTGCCGCCCCGTCCGGGGCCGACGCCGCCGCCCTCGCCCGAACCGACACCGCCGCCCGTGCCCGTGCCGATGCCGTTACCCGAACCGGGGCCGGAACTCGTCTCGGTTGATTTCGATTTCGGATCGCCGTAAGCGATCTGGCGGTTGTCCGGCGGAAAGAGCGTCGGGTCGGCGACGATGCTGGCCGGAACGGGCAAACTCGGATTCTTGATTGTCGGCGGACGCGGGTCTGGAGCGCGCACCTGCGGGACTGT
>DATHAZ010000145.1:0-10904 GCA_035296445.1 Pyrinomonadaceae bacterium
CAAGCGCAACATCTCAACAGTCATCTCGGCAAAATTATTCGCATCAACCCGGATGGATCGGTGCCCGCCGATAATCCATTCGCCAAACAATCCGACGCGCTGCCCGAAATCTGGGACATCGGGCATCGAAACGTTCAGTCGTCGGCATTCGACGAACGCGGGCGGCTCTGGACTATCGAGCACGGGGCGAAGGGCGGCGACGAGTTGAACCTGATCGAGCGTGGTAAGAATTACGGCTGGCCGGTCGCCACTTACGGCGAAGAGTATTCGGGCGAGCCGATCGCGGGCGCGGTCACGGCGCGCGAAGGTTACGAGCAGCCGGTTTATTACTGGGACCCGGTGATCGCCCCTTCGGGTGCGCAGTTCTACACGGGCAACGCTTTTCCGGCGTGGCGCGGCAGCCTCTTTATCGGCGGTCTGGTGTCAACACGGCTCGTGCGACTGGTCATCAAAGACAATCGCGTTGTGGGCGAAGAGCACCTGCTGACGGATCGCGGGCAGCGCATCCGCGACGTGCGCCAGGGTCCCGACGGCGCTCTCTACGTGGTTACGGATGAGGCCGCCGGGGAACTCTGGAAGATCACACCCAGACGCTAAATCGAATTTTACCGAACCACCTGCCCTTCCCCTTACTACCTGATCTGGAACTGCACGGTGTAGATGGTGGGATCGCTGCCGACGTGGAAGCCGAGATAGTAGACGCCCGTCGCGAGTCCCTTCGTCTGGAGGTTGAAGATGTAGCCGGGAGTCACCTGATCCAACATTGTGAAGCGGAAGTTCAGGTCGGGGTTAGCCTGACCCGCGTCCTCCACATCGCCCCAGGCGTCGGGCGAGACGAGGCGCGTGCCGATGGCCGTCAAGACGATGTTCTGCGCCGACAGGTTCGCGCCCGACGCATCGCACAGTTGCAGCTTGACGGGGATGGTGCTCCCGCTCCTGTGCGCCTTCGTCTGGTCGTACAGGGCGCAGACGCCGTACCTCACCTCGTTGACGTTGACCGTCGCGGAGGCCGTGGCAGAGAGGCCGCCGCCGTCGGTCACGCGCACATTGATGGTCTTCACGGCCGGGCCACTGATCAGGGCGGCGGAGAAAAGCACGGTCTGCCCCGTCGTCTCGAACGCCCCGTCGTTGTCCAAATCCCAGGCATAGGCGAGCGGGACGGACTCGTCGTCCGCGCCCGCGGCCGAGACGCTGACCGAGCCGCCCGCGTTGACCGTGTAGGGGCCGCCCGCGCTCACCGTCGGGGCGTCGTTGACCGGCGTGACGTTGATGCTCACCGTCACGACGCCCGTGTCGAATGCGCCGTCGTTGGCTTTGTAGGTGAAAGAGTCGGGGCCGTAGTAGTCGGCGGCGGGCGTGTAAGCGAACGAGCCGTCCGTGTTAAGGGTCACGGAGCCGTGTGAGGGCGAGCCGACGATGGCGACCGTGAGCGCATCGTTGTCGGCGTCGGTGTCATTAGCGAGCACACCGGGCGCGGGCGTGTCGAGCGTGCCGTCCTCGGCGACGGTGTAACTGTCGTCCGCCGCCGCGGGTCTTCCGGCGGCGTAGAGGACAGCGTTGAAAAAGAGTTGCTTCAGTTCGGGGTCGCTGACGTTGTCCTGCGCGTCGAATAAGATCAGGACGGCGTTGGCCGCACCGCCGGGGAGCGGCCCCGCCATGACGGCCGGGTGCGTCCCGCCGAAGCCGTCGTAGGTCGCCACGACGGTGAGATTACTGTCAAATGGAGGGAGCGCGCGGACGAAATATTCCGTACCGCCGAGGCCGTTAAACGTGGCGGGCAGGTTCCGGGCCACCGGGTGATCGGGCAGCGTGATGTTGATGGGGTTTTCGCCATCCCCCACGCGGTCTCCCATGTCGGCCGACCCCGTAAAGAATTTGAGCGTGTCGGTGATGAAGGCATAATTGTTCGGCAGGGCTGTCGTCAACGCGGCTCCCGCGCCCCAGTGATCACCGACATAACCACCGCCCCCGGCGACGAAATTCCTGACGGCCGTGATAACCGCCGGAGGCAGATTGTCGCGATAGAATCGCGCCACCAGAACGTCATAACCGGCCAGTGCGCCGGCCGCGATGTCTTCCTCGCTGAGTTCCGTCGCCTCATACGCGGGGTTGGCATTCAGGTAGTCTACCAGAGTGTCGGCGTTGGCATTGGGGTTCTCGTTGGCGGCGGGGTTGACGGCTACCTTAATGGGGGCGGAGGAGACGGAATGTACCGCCGCCGGCTGATTCGCAGCGCCCGAATATTTCATGGCAGCGGAGGTAGAGCCGACGGCGACCGCCGCGGCAAGCAGGATGGTTGAAGCCGCCAGAACGGCATTTCGCGTGATTCTCGATTTGAGTGTGCCCGTCCTGCGGCGCGGGCTGGGGTGGTTGTCGGTGCGAGGGTTCATCTCGTTTCTCCTTGGGGTCGAAGTATTCGCTTGTTGAGCATTGCGAGGCCGCGCGTGCCGCGTCGCGGCGAGGTGGCGCGCGTTCGCGTGGGGGCAAATGTTTTTAGGGTGCGGATTCGTAGTGGTTCGAGTGAAGCCCTGCGTGCCCGCCGGAGGCGGATTCTCTTCCGAGCTTCCGCGCGGTGGCTCGCCTCATGTCTGGGAGTGTGTGGAGCATGATGAATGCGATGGGACAAACGTTTGGATAGTGTAAACAGAAGGCGTTTACGGACACTTGCGGGAATCTCCGTCGCCGTGGCGTCGTTGTAGGATCGGGCGGTTACGAACTCGCAGCCGAGCCGGGGGATATTGCTCGAATCTTGCCGAACCCCCTTGTGTGCGGCCACGCCGTGGGTGACAACTGCCAGCGAAAGAGCGCAGACCCGGCCGGGGCGGGGTGTCGCAGGCGGGCAATGACGGGCGAGGCTTATACCTTACGCAGTGACTTAAAGTAAAGCTGAAATAACGGATCGTGCGTGCGCGGCGGGGTGATGCCGGGCGTTAGGGCAGTTACTTCTACATGTTTGCCCGTATCGGACGCGATGAAAGTGGGAGCGATGTTCACTGAACATCGCTCCCACTTTCATTAGTGGCGTTGCAAAAAATGTGTTGGCTACAATTAGTTGGACTGAATAGTATGCAGCCACCTCGATATTTGTGAGAGCAGAAAGTCTTTGCAACACTAACGTCGGTTGCGACCTTCCGCGCTCTGAAATATTTCTCGCAACACTACGGATTAGAGCAGGGTGCTCTATTAATCAGTGATCCGATCCGCGTCCCGCCATTCCTGTCCGCCGTGTTACGGCTGCGGGTATTGCGGCTTGCCGTCTTTCCACACGACGGGATAGCGCGCGTGTGTGCTCGTCACCGCGTCGGTGAGACCGGCCGGGTAGCAGGCGGGACCGGCGTAGATGCCGTAGGGGTCGAAGAAGTACCACTTCTTGTCCGTCGCGTCGCGTCGCGCCCAGAAGATGTGGAGGTGCGTGTTGGCGCCTGTGCCCGTGCCCTTCTTGCCGCCCGGCCCGGTGTTGCCCGTCCAGGCGAGCGCCTGTCCGCGCGTGACGTTCTTGCCGAGCAGGCTCATGTCAATCGCCTCCGAGTTCTTCCCCCAGAATTTCTCCTGCAACTTGCGTTCGGCCTTCTTCTCCGCGCAGCCGGACATTTCGAGGTACGCCTTGTAATCCTTAAGGTTGTCGCCGCCGAGAGTGGGCACCGAAATCTTCCACGCCGAATCGCAGTCGTTGTCCGCGCCGTTGCGGACGTGGCGGAAGATCGTGCGGTAGTTGTCTTTGCCGCCGACACCCACGTCGTGGCTGACGATCACCGTCCCGCCGCCCCAACTGTCCCAGCCGATGTGAATGACTTTGCCGGGGGCGGAGGCGCGCAGTTGGAACGTCGAGTCGCCCTTACTGTAGTCGCCCGCGTGGTGATAAGAGCTCGAACTGTAACGCCACAGCCCGCTGTATTTGACATCCGGGTCGTCGAAGGGGAGCGTGAGGAACTTGTCCGCCGGGTAGAGCGCGGAGATGCGCACGTAGCGCGGGTCGCCGTCAGCGTACCAGGGTGCGCTGTAGAGCACGGTGTCTTTGGGGCCGGGCGTGCCGCACGTGCCGGGCTGTCCCTCGCAGTGAAGCGGGGTGCTCGTGATCTTTCTCGTGTACGGGTCGCCCGTCTCCGGCATCACCTGATTGAGACAACTCGCCTCCCATGGGGAGGCGTAAATTTCCACGTCCGACAGCCCGAGACCAACCTTTGACAGATTGTGTATCTGGCCGTAGAAGTTCTCCTCGTCTACCCCGCCCCAGATGGCGCGCCCGTCCGTGCCGGCGCGGAAGACGCCCGCGTGCAGACGCTTTCCACCCACCGTGTAAGTCTCATAGTCAATCAGGCGCAGCCCCGCCTTCTCCAACGGCGCAGCCTGCTTGTTGAATTCGCCCCAGTCGAGACCGACGAGCGCGCCCTTCGCGTCCCGGCCGGGGTGGAAGATGCCGGAGAAAACTGTCTTACCGTCCGACTCGTAAATCTCGATGTCCACCAGGCGAAAGTTCTTGCCCTCAAACTCTTGCCACTTCGCGTGGAAGTCGTCCCACGGCTTGCCGATGTACGCGCCCGCGTCGTAAGTGCCCGCGCGGAAGATGCCCGCGTAGAGGCGTTTCCCGCCCTGCGTGTAGGTCTCGAAATCAATCATGCGGAGACCCTTCTTCTCAAGGTTCTGCCACTCCGCGTGAAAGGGCGCCCACTCCTGACCGACGATTGCGCCCTTCGCCTCGGCGCCCTTCTCGAACACGCCCGCGTAGAGGCGCTTCGACCCTTCGGTGTAAGTCTCGAAATCAACCATGCGGAAGCCGTTGCCTTCGAACGCCTGCCACTGCGAGAGGAACCCATTCCACTCCCGCCGCATCAGCAGACGCGAGCCGGCGGCGTCCGCGCGGAAGACGCCGGTGTGAATCTGCGTCGAGTCCTCCTGGGGGTCTTGCGCCAGCGCGGAAGACGAAGCGAGCAAAACGCACAACAACAGTAGTGCGAGAGTGGTGGCGAGTTGACGAAGCGATTTATTGATGACACTGATCATTTACTTATTCTCCGTTCGAGCGACACGTTAAAAAACTTGTCCGGGCGGCGCGACTCTCGCCGGTAACAACACGCCAGACGTTTGACCTCACCCATTAATGCGTTCGCGGCAGGTGAAAGTTATCATCGGAGACGAAATAATTTTTGTTCAGTGGAGGCGAGGGAGGGCGGAGTACGGGTTGATCGGCTGCGTTGCGGCAAATTCCAGCTAGTCTGTTTTTTACTTATTTCCCTCATGGAGTTTTATGCGCGGCGAGGCTACGTTGGGTGCGTTGACCTTTCAGCCGTAGCTCTGCAAACAGGGTGGCAAGGGAGCAGCACGCCAGCCCTACCAAAGTCTTCACTCAGCAGTTCGCACGGAGACCACGAGGAAATCTAACAATGTATACACCCGACACGTATCAGGCCGGATGTATGTCATCGAGAACTCGTCTGTAGCGCAGTTATTTGCGGGCGGGTGATGCCGGGCGCCAGGCGGCTGCGCCCTCCCGAGTGCCGTCCGGTTGCAAGGCTGGTGTACTATGCTCGCCACAATTCCGAACAGAAAGGAACGCCGATGCCAAAGACGCTTTTCACTGTAGGTTGGGTACTGCTCCTCCTCATGGCCGCCGCGCTCACGCTCCTCTCAATCAACTCTACCTATCTCCCACTCGCAGCCCGACCCGACGACATCACGTCGTCGGTCACGCTCGACGACATCGGAGCGAAGACATCCCCAGAAGTGGCGACGGCGCTCCGCGGCCGACGCGTGACGGCGGCGACGTGGGCGCTCGCCTACGGGATCATGCTTTGGGGGGTGCTCCTCGTTCCCTATAAGCGGGGCGAGCGCTGGGCGTGGTGGGCTATCCTGCTCTCGATAGTGGTCTCGCAGCTCCTCTCGCTCGCCCGTATCCCGATGCTCGACACGCAGCAGGGGGCGGCCGCGTCGGCGATCCTCATAGGCATAGCGCTCGTCGGCCTCCTTCTCGGCGCCCGGCACGTATTTGGGAAGCGCAACTCCTGAAGGGATAAGGACGCACGAGGGACGCTGGATGAACGGCACGTCGAGATTCGGGCTACCGGGGTTTCCGAGCGCATGCGGGTGAGGCTCGCGGTTCCGGCTCCTATTTTCGATTTCCCCTTTCGGAGCGACATATACGCCTTTTATGTAAGCCGCGCCCTTCACGGAATGATTGGGGTACCCGAGCGACGCTCGGGTACCCCCTCTTGTTTGATAGTTATTACAAGTTATGGCTGGCCGAACCTGAGACGGTACTCGGCGGAGTTCATGAAGCCGTCAACCATGATGCGGACGTTGTTCGGGTCCTGGTTGATGACCCTGAGCCACGACTGGTAGCCGTCCTCTTCCGGCGTCCGCCTCAAATACCCGTAGTACTGCATCGCCACGAACGCCTGATTGTACTCGGCCGCCCCGACCTCATTCGACTCCACCACGGCGCGCAGCACCTGCGCGCGGGTAAGCGACTGCGCGCCCGACGCGCCCAGCCGGTTGATTAAAGCGTCGCGCGCCAGGACGACTCTCGTCCCGCCTTCCGGGTTCGCGGGGTCGGGGGCGGTGATTGACTCCAAACCGTAACGATCCAACAGGGTGTTGACGAAGGCCGCGTCGCCGAGCGCGTCGTAGCGTCCCCTGAACTCCAAGCGTCCGGTGAAGTTGACGGGGTAGGCGGCGCGCTTCTGATACACCTCCTCGGCCGTCGCCCCCGAGACCCTTCTCATATCCGGGATGATCTCTTCATAGGTGGGTCTCCGGTTGAAGGCCACGCGGTAGAAGTTGAAGACGTAGAAGCCCTTGAGGCGGAACTCCGGCGAGCCGAAGAAGGAGGCCGAGACGAGCAGGCGGTCGCACGCCGGGTTGCTGTTGATGTCCGAGCACTTGTTCAGCACGTCCGACCACGGCTCGGCCTCCTCCGGCTCGCGCGAGAGGAAGTCGAGGTACTGCTGCCGGACGAAGAACGCCGTGGTGTAGATCGGGTTAACGCCGTGGGCTGTCTCGTTGTCCGTGATCGTGAGCGTGGCGGTGCCCCTGACCCCGTAGATTCCCCCCTGCAACGAGACGAGCCAGAGTTGCAGCGTCTCAGCCCCCTCGGGACGCGAGTCGTCAATGAGCGGGACGGCGACCTCCTTCGGCTGCGAGTCGCCGGCCGCCCACGTCACCGTCTCGATGGTCGTGGCGTAGTCGCACCGGGCGTAGGCTTTGCCGTTGACCGTAGCGCAGGGGACTGGCGCGGGGTCATCCACCGTCTGTATGGTGACGGAAGTGGGGGCGGAGATGTCGCCCGTCCTGACGACGTTTAAGACGGCGCGGCCGGCGCCCTCGCCCGCAGTGTAGGTCGCGGCTCCGAACTGCACCACGGGCGCGTCGTCGTTGACGATGGTGCCCTGCCCCTCACCGTCCGAGATCGTGGCGTTGGTGGGGTCGCTGAGGTTAACGAAGAAGGTCTCGTTCGGCTCGTTGGCGGTATCGGGATGAATGTTTACGGCTATCGAGGTGTTAGACGTGCCCGGGGCGAGGGAGGCCGAGCCTGCCGCGGGGTCGTAGTCCACGCCCCCGGTCGCCGTCCCGTCCGCAGTGGCGTAGCGAAACGTCACCTGCCGGCTGGTGGGGTTCGATAAGGAGACGTTGAAGAGCGCGACGCGCGCCCCCGCGTTGCCCTCCGTCACGGCTACGTTGGCAATGGAGATGGACGGCACGGGGTCGTCATTCGTGATGGTGCCGGTCGCCTGACCGTCGGCGATGGTGGCGTTGACGGGGTTGCTCAAATTGAGGAGGAACGTTTCGTCGTCCTCGAACATCCTGTCGCCGTTGACGAGGACGACGAGATTTTGGCTGATCGAGCCGGCAGGTATCGAGAATTTGGCCGCCGGATTCTGTAAGTCGCCGAGGTGCGTCAACGTTGCCGTCACCCCGGTGGCCGACACGTCAACCGTCACACGCTGCTCGCTGGCGGCGGACAGCGTCACGGTGAAGACGGCACTCGTCGTCCCGTCGTCGCCTTCGACAACGCTCGCGTCGGCGACAGAGATGCTTGGCGGCGCGTCGTCGTCGGTAATTCTGAGCACCGCGCCGCTTAAGACAGCGGGCGCACCCGGATCGTCGAAGTTGCTGAGCAGCAAGCCGACCGTCTCATTCGCCTCGTCCACCACGTCGTCCGAAACGGGCACGATGAAAGTCCTGATCGTCTCGCCGTCGGCGAAGTGGAGGGTGCCGGAGGCGGCCGCATAGTCAGAGCCGGAGGCGGCCGAACCTTTGGTGGTCGTGTAGTACACGGACTGCGCGCCCGCGCCGCTCGCGCGAGACACTGTAATCATGGCCGCCCCGCCCGTCTCCGCGACCGTATAGTTATTCATACTGAAACCGACGACGCCGCCCGTCGCAGCCGCGAAGAGATCGTGGGCGGTGTTATCGTCGCCGGCGACTAAATCGTTGCTCCGGCTCTCGAACACGACGATCCTCCCGCCCGCGCTGACGAGGGGCACGTAAGAGTTGTCGCCGGTGTCGCCGCCTTCCGGGGTGACGCTCTGCATGATCGTCCGCCCGGTTTGCAGGTCGCGCAGGAAAACGTCCGAAGAGTTATTGAGCTTCGTCACCGTGCTCACCAGATTACGCGCGCCGCTCAGGAAGGCCACAAACCTCCCATCCGAGCTGATCGTCGCCTCGTAGGAAAGGTCGTTGGCGCTGTCGGTGCCCGCGTGGTTGATGCTGACAAGTGTGGTGACGCCCGACTGCGTGTCGCGCACGAAAATATCCCGGACGTTGCCGCCGCCACCGAAGGTAGAACCGGGGTTGGTGTCGGTCGCGACCAGATCGCTCGCGTTACTCTCGAAGGCGACGTGGCGGCCGTCGCCACTGATGACCGCATTGTCGGAATGACTATTGCCATACTGGCCGGACAGGTTGACGCTGACCAGCGTGGTCGTCCCCGCCACGAGGTTGCGCAGGTACACGTCCGGCGTGTACCCGAACGTCTTGTCAGGCGTCACCAAATTCCGGCTGACGCTCACGAACGCCACGGCACCCCCGTCGGCGCTGATGGACGGATCGGCGGATGCCAGATCGCCCGTGCCATTCCCCGCCCTGTTGACGCTGACGAGTTTCGTCACGCCAAGGACAAGATCGCGTACAAAGACATCCGAGTCGTTGAAACTCCCGGTCACGTCGTTCGAGTCCTGAATGTCCACCAGATCGGAGGCGTGGCTCACGAACACGGCGAAGCGGCCGTCGTCCGAGATGAACCTCCGCCCCCTGCGGGCTTGCGAGGTTCCGGGAACGGTGGGAAACATCGAGCGTTTGTTTCCGGCGCCCGCCCCCGCGCGGTTGAGACTCACCAAGACGGCGTGCCCGACCTGCGAATCGTAGGCGAAGATGTCTTCCGCCTGGTTCGCGTCGTTGGCCGACAGGTTGGAGGCGGCGCTCTGAAAGATCACGACCCGTCCGTTCGCGCTGATGAACGGGCTGAACGAGTTTGCGTTCCCCGGCACGCCCGACTGGTTGACGCTGGCGATGGCGGTGGTGCCGGCATGCAGGTCGCGGACGAAGATGTCCTCCCGGCCGTTGGTGTCGTTCGGCACCAGATCGCTGGCGGCGCTCTGGAATGCGACGTAGCGGCCGTCGGCGCTGATCGAAGGGTTGGTGGATTCCCTATTGCCGGCGCCGGTGCCGAGGCGGTTCACGCTGACGAGGGCGGTGGTGCCGAGCTTGAGATCCCTCACGAAGATGTTCAAGCCCGAGACGGAGACGATCAGGTCGGTCGCGCCGCCCTCGAACGCCACGAAGCGCCCGTCCGCGCTGACGCTCGCCTTCGTAGAACTGCCGTTACCGGGCGTTACGTCCTGAGCCTTCATGCCGATCAACACCGGGCGCTGGGCAGCCGCCGTGGTGGCTAACGTCAGGACGAGGACGGCGAAGCCCGCCACGATAAAACATTTGTGCCTCATATTTTTTGCTCGTCTGATACGGCTATGCGGACTGAGCCGGCGCGTTTTAAGCCGCGAAGACGGGTTCGCCTCTTAGGCTCTTTTGAATTTTTTGTTACGGGTTATGACTTTAGTGCGAGAACTGCGGGGTCGGGCAGGTGCTGCACAAACATCGGCGCGTCGGGGAGTCTACACCAAAGCCCGCGGCGGGACAAAAGCGCGATAGACTTATATTGGTAGTGTCGCAAAAACTTTCAGACCACACAAAATATTGAAGCAGCCGCTGACTCTTCTGCACAACTAATTGTAGCCAAAATATTTTTTGCAACACTACCCTTCGAACCATGTTGCCGGCTCAGCGGTAGAGTAGGTATGGTTTGCGGGTCTCTCGGAACTTCGCGGCCTCTCTTTCCCACTCCTCCAGAAGTTGGCGGAGCCGGCCGCCCTCGATGGCGAGCCTCACCTTGTCCGACCCCGTGAGGCGATCTATCGTCGCAGTCCAGGCGAAATCGCGCGGGTGCCGCCTGCGTATCTCATCTATAAGCAGGAGCGACGTGCGGACTGGCCGGTACGCCCGCCGGTCGGTGATGGCGAAGCGAATCGCCGGGATACTTTGCCCTTTGTGCTTGGCGGCCGTCGGCGCCACCGACATCGTGATGGCTTCGAACCGGATGCCCGGAAGCCGCCGCTCATTCATGACCCGTGCCACCTCCCGCGCGTTCAGCCAGGGAGCCCCGATCTGCTCGAAGGGCCGGTCGGTGCCCCTGCCCTCGGTCAGGTTAGTGCCCTCGAAGTAGACCGACCCGGGGTAGCTCGTCAGCGCGGCCAGTGAGCGGAGGTTGGGGGAGGGGTTCACCCAGGGCAGCCCGGTCTCGTCGAACCACTGCGAGCGCCGCCAGTTCTCGACCCGCGCGACGATAAGATTTGCGCCGATGCCGTACTTCCGGTTGAATAGAGTGGCAAGCTCGCCGACCGTCATCCCGTGGC
>DATHAZ010000146.1:0-18640 GCA_035296445.1 Pyrinomonadaceae bacterium
AGCGCGACGACGATCAAAATGATGACCGGGATCGGCATCCCCTCGTAAGCGTTCATGCGCAGGATGAACAGCACGACGACGAGCGACGGCAACACGATGCGAAGCGCGACATTCAACATGCTCGTCTTGCCCAACCCGTAACGCTCGCGCGCGCGATGCCGCCTGACGTTCATCCACACGATCCCGGCGACGGCCAGGAGCGCGAGAGCAAGCCCCACGGGGCGCGTCACGAACTGCTGCCCGATGGCCTTGAAGCCCGGCAGCGTGACGGGGATCGTCTCGCCCCGCGTCATGCCGAGCACGACGCCGCGCCACGCCAGCAACCCGCCGAGCGTGACGATGAAAGCCGGGATGTTCGCGTAGGCGACGAGCGCGCCCTGCGCCTGCGCGACGCCGATGCCGACGATGATCGCCGCCGCGAGCGTCGGCACGAGACCCCAGCCGTCCGGCCCTTGCGCGACGGCCGCCACGCCGCCGATGAACCCGACGAGCGAGCCGACCGAGAGGTCAATGTTTCCCGTCACGATCACCATCAGCATGCCGACGGCGAGCACGCCCGTCACGGCGGTCTGCCGCATCAGGTTCGAGAAGTTGCGCGGGTCGAGAAAAATCCCGTCGGTCGCGTAGTTGAAATAAATCCAGATGGCGACGAGCGCGAACAGCATCGTGTAGGCGCGCAGCGCGTCGGTCGGGATTTTGAAACCGCCGATGCGCGTCTGCCGCGTCAACTCGGCGTCCGCCGCCGCCGGCGTCACGTCGGCATTGACCGGCGGGCGATCAACTACCGGCTCATTTGCTTGTTGGCTCATGGATGCTCCGATGAGAATTATAAACTCAACACTTACGCGGCTTGTTGCGAGTGGCCGGTCGCGCAGGCCATAACTTTTTCCGGCGTCGCGCTGCTGCGCGTGAACTCGCCCGTCACGCGCCCTTCGTGCAGCACGAGCACGCGGTCTGAGAGGCCGAGCACTTCCGGCAACTCCGAAGAGACGAGCACGATGGCGAGGCCGGATTTGGCGAGCGCGTTGATCTGCGCGTAGATTTCCTGCTTCGCGCCGACATCAATGCCGCGCGTCGGCTCGTCTAAAAAGAGGACGCGCGGGTTCGTCAACAACCACTTGGCGAGCACGACCTTCTGCTGGTTGCCGCCCGAGAGCGTGCCCGCGATGGTGAAGACCGAGTTGGCCTTGACGCGCAACTCACGCATCGAGCGATTGCCCTCGGCCGCCTCGCGGTCAACGTTCGTCACGAAACGGCCGGAGATGCGCGCGAGGCCCGCGAGCGTCATGTTGTTCAGGATGGTCTGGTCGAGCACGAGTCCGAAGCGTTTGCGATCCTCCGTCACGAAGCCGAGACCGTGCCGGATGGCGTCCGCCGGACTCTCTACGCGAACGCGCCTGCCCTCGACCCGCACATTGCCTGACACGCGCCCCGCATGCGCGCCGAAGATCGCCATCAGGAGATCGCTGCGCCCCGCGCCCATCAAACCCGCCACGCCCAGCACCTCGCCCCGGCGCACCGAAAAGCTCACCCCGTCAACCAGACGTTTCCCCGCCATGTTCGGGTCTTCGACGGTGATACCTCGCGCCTCGAACATCACGTCGCCCTGCGCGTGGTCGGGCACGGGGAAAATGTCCCCGACCTCGCGCCCGACCATCCGCGCGATGACGCCCCGCTCGTCGAGCGCCTTCGCCTGTTCCGTCCCGACCGTGCGGCCGTCGCGCAAGACGGTGATACGGTCGCTCATGCGAAACACCTCTTCGAGTTTGTGCGAGATGTAGATCATGCCGACGCCGCGCGCGTGTCGCAGGTCGTTGAGGATACGGAAGAGCGTCTCGACTTCCGCGCCCGTGAGTGCGGCGGTCGGCTCGTCCAGCACGAGAAGACGCGCTTCCTGCGAAAGCGCTTTGGCGATTTCGACGAGTTGCTGCTGGCCGATGCCGAGGTTGCGGATGGGCGTGCGCGGGTCGAGCGGCAGGCGCAGGTCTGCGAGCAGACGCGCAGCGCGCGCGTAGAGTTCGTCCCAGCGGATGACGCCGAAGCGGCGCGGCTCGCGCCCCAGAAAGATGTTCTCGCCGATGGTCATCTCTTTGACGAGCGAGAGTTCCTGATAGATGACTGCGATGCCGGCCGCCGATGCGTCGCGCACGCTACGGAAATGTCTGATCGCGCCCTCGATGCGAATCTCGCCGCCGTAATCGGGATAGGGGTAGACGCCGCCGAGTATCTTCATCAGCGTGGACTTGCCCGCGCCGTTTTCGCCGACGAGCGCGTGAAACTCGCCCGCGCGCAGGTCGAAGGTCACGCCGTCGAGCGCGCGCACGCCGGGGAAGGTCTTCGTGATGTCGCGCATCTCTAAGAAAGGCGCGGCGTCAATGCCGTTGGTCGTCGTGGTCGTCATTCTCGTTTGCCGTGTGCGTCCGGCGGTTGAGCGGGCAGCCGCGCTTCCAGCGTGGCATCGGCTGCCCGCTCAGGCAGCGAGCAGTTTACTGACCGGCAGCGGTTGCCGCGTCGAGCTTGGGACACTGCCCGGCGGGAGCCTTCTCGCAGATTTTCTCTAAAGTCTGGTAGCCGTCTTTGACGATGATGCCGATGTTGTTCTTGTCCACCGCAATCGGCTCGTAGAGCATGGAGGGCACTTTCTTCCGGCCGTTATCAACCGTGTCGTTCGTCTCGACGGACTGCCCGCGCGCGAGTTTCAGCGCGGCGTCAACCGCGCCGTAGGCGAGCGGCTGGATCGGCTTGTAGATCGTCATCGTCTGCTTGCCCTCGACGATGAGTTGCAGCGAGGCGAGGTCTGCGTCCTGACCCGAGACGAGAACTTTGCCCGCGAGCCGCTGCCCTTCGAGGGCTTGAATCGCGCCGCGCGCCGTGCCGTCGTTGGATGCGACGACGGCCACGACATCGTTATTGACCTGCGTGAGCGCGTTCTCCACGATGTCCAGGGCGGCGCTCGCCAGCCACTCGCGTGCCGGTTGATCCACGACGATCTTGATGTCGCCGCGTTCGACGGCGGGCTTGAGGACGTTCATCTGCCCGTCGTGCAGGAGGCGCGCGTTGTTGTCTGTCGCCGAGCCTTGCACGACGACGTAGTTGCCCTTCGGCTGACGCTCCAACAGGTAGCGCGCCTGCATCTCGCCGATCTTCACGACCTGGTGCGAGACGTAGAGATCAACGTCCGAGTTCTTGATCAGGCGGTCGTAGCTGATGACGGGCACGCCCTCGCGGTGCGCCATCTCGACAATGGTCGCCGCGATCTCGCCGTTGTGCGGCGCGACGATGAGCACGTCAACTTTTTGCGAGAGCAAATTCTCCGCCTGCTTGATCTGCAAGTTGTCGTCGCCGTTCGCCACCTGCACGGAGAGTTGCGCGCCGACTTCCTGCGCGCGCTTTTCAACCAAATCCTTATCGCGCTGCCAGCGTTCTTCCTTGAGCGTGTCCATCAGGAAGCCGATGAAGATTTTGTCGTTCGGCCCCTTCTTCTGGCGCGCCGCTCCCGTGCCGCCCGCGCTCCCGGCGTTGCCCCCGCCGCCCGCCCCGTCGCCGCCGCTCGTACAGGCCGTGGCGGCCGCCAACAACAACACCATCGCCGGCAACATGAAAAGTTTGCGTCTATACATGAATCCAAGCTCCTTCTTTTTTTCACCGCGTCGCGGCCGGAAGAATTGAAGCGCACGCGCGCGGTATGCGTTGAAAGACGGGCGGAGGCGAGAGACTTCTGACTCGGTTTCTCGCCCTCCGACGGATCAGTGAAAACTAAAACTGTCTGATCGATGGCCGTAGCTTAACAAAGTGACGGCGTGAATTTCCATTGAATTATTCACAGCCCAATGTTAAGTTGCGTTTACGCTTTGTTGTCCTGACGAATTATGGCAGACAGCTCTGTAAAGGTTTCTAGCCCAACTGTACCCTGAAATTGACTCCGGTAGCCACCGGAAGCTGATAAAGGTCTTTCCGACCTCACTCCGCCTGGCCGCCCTTCGCGCCTCCCGACGCGAAGCGCAGGCCGCGTATGAGGCTCCTCGTGGAGGTTTATTTATGCATCATCCGCTGTTCAAATTTTTCCGCACGCTTACTTGCGCGGTGCTGCTGCTGTGCTGCGCCGCGATCACCACGAACGCTCAGTTCAGAGCCAATATTCAGGGGACGGTCGCCGACCCGACCGGTGCCGTCGTGCCCGGCGCGACCGTCACGCTGATCAACAACGAAACCGGCAAGAGCCAGACAACTACGACGAGCGACGAAGGCTTTTACCGCTTTTCGGGTCTGGCTCCGGGCAGGTACACGATCACAGGCGAGAGCGCGGGCTTCAAGCGACAGGAACTCAAGGACATCATCGTCAGCGGCGAAGACACGCAGGGGTTCGACCTCACGCTGGCAACCGGCGAAATCGGCGAGACGGTTACGGTGGTCAGCAACTCCGTGCCGCTGCTTGAAACCGAGACCGGAAACGTCCGCGGCGTGATCACCGCCGAAGAGGTTCGACGCCTGCCGCAGATCGGGCGCAATCCTTACGAACTGGCGCGCACCGCGCCCGGCGTGCTCGGCGACACGGCGCGCGGCGGCACGGGCAATCAGGCGCAGTACATTCCGGGCGTGGAGGGCGTCGGCGGCGGTTCCAACACCGGCGTCTTCCAGACGGAGAACCAGACGCAGATCAGCGCCAACGGCCAGCGCGTTTCGAGCAACAACTACATGGTTGACGGCGTCAGCGTCAACAGTCTGGGTCTGGGCGGCGCGGCCGTCGTTACGCCCAACCAGGAGTCGGTCAAGGAAGTTTCCGTCGTCACCAGCAGCTACTCGGCCGAGGACGGCCGCAACACCGGCGCGCAGATCAAGGTGGTCTCGCAAAACGGCACGAACGACTTTCACGGCTCGGCCGTGATCAACTACGGCTCGCCCAAACTGAACGCCTTCAACCAGTATTTCGGCAGCCCGACCCAACCGCGCGCCCCCGGCCGCGTCGAACAGTACGAGCGCAAGTTCGCGGGCAGCATCGGCGGCCCCGTCTACCTGCCGCGTTTCGGCGAGGGCGGCCCGGCTTATTTCAGCGGAAAGAACCGGCTCTTCTTCTTCGCCTCCTACGAGGGACTGCGCCGCAGCAACACCAACTTCAGCGACATCTTCATCGAGACGCCGGAGTTTCGCGACTACGTGACGAGCGTGCGCCCCGGCGGCTTCGCGGCGCAGCTTTTCAACTTTCCCGGCATCGCCCCGCGCGTCATCGCCACCGGCCTCGCCACTTCGGGGCCGAACGGGCCGAACCGCGCGATTAACGGCAGCGCGGGACTGAGTTTCGACATCGGCTCGATCAACGCGCCTTTAGGGCAGAACGTCAACCCGACGCCCAACGGCTTCTTCGACGGCATCCCCGACGTGACGCTCGCGCGCGTCGCCATCCCCAACAGCACGCGCGGCAATCAATACAACACACGCTTCGACTACAACCTGAGCGAGCGCGATTCATTCGCCCTCAGCATGTACTTCACCAAGCTCGGCAGCTTCTCCGGTTCGTCGAGCGGGCGACCCTTTGAAGACATCTCCTTTCAACCGTTCAACTCGGCCGTCGCTCTGACCAACATCCATACGTTCTCGCCCACCGTCCTCAACGAAGCGCGCTTCAACTTCACACGCTTCAACGCCAACGAACTCGAAGACCTCGGTGCGGAGAATCTCGCCATCCCGCGTTTGCAGGTGCAGGGATTCGGGCAGGCTTTCAGTTTCGGCGGCGCGCCGAGTTTCGGCATTGATCGCGGCCGGCCGAACAACCGCACGCAGAACACCTACGAACTGCGCGACGTGTTGACGTGGGTGCGCGGCAATCAGGCTTTCAAGTTCGGCGGCGAAGCGCGCCGCGAGCAGGACAACAACAACATCGTCTCCGGCGCGCGCCCCGAATTCGTCTTCAAGAGTTTGCTCGACTTCGCCAACGATTCCGTCTTCTTCCAGAACATAGACATTGACCCGCGCACGGGCGGCGCGGCCAACGGCCAACGCTACTTCCGCTCGAACACCTACGGCCTCTTCGTGCAGGACGATTGGAAGGCGAGACCCAACCTCACGCTCAACATCGGGCTGCGCTACGAATACCAGACGCCCCTGACGGAGAAAGAAGGACGACTCACCAACTACGTCTTCGGCCCGAACGGCATCGTGGACGGCCGCGTCGTGCCCGTCGAACGCCTGCACAAGCCGGATCGCAACAACTTCGCGCCGCGTCTAGGCTTCGCCTATTCCCCGCGCTTCAAATCTTTCGGCGGGCTGCTCGCAGAGGATCGCGCCGTGATTCGCGGCGGCTTCGGCATCTCCTACGACCGCATCTTCTCGAACCTCCTGAGCGGGGCGCGCGGCAACACGCCCTTCTTCGCGCGCGTCGGCCTCTGTTGTTCGGGCACGAACAACGCCGCCGAAGTCGGCCCGATTCTCTATTCCTTCGCCATCGCAGGTTCGCCCTTCGTGTATCCGCTGAACCCGGCGCTGCTCAGAGGCATTGATCCTTTGACGGGCGGCCTGCTCGACCCGAACCCGCAGACGCTGCCCGGCGGTTTCATCCGCCGCGACATCCCCGTCGAGATCAACGGCGCGCCCGAGAATCTGCCGAACTCCTACGTCTACAACTATTCGCTCGAACTCCAGTATCAACTGACGCGCAAGACCGTCGGCTCAATCGGTTACGTGGGAAACCTCGGGCGCAAATTGATTCGCACCATTGACCTCAACCGCTTCATGCCCGGCGACACTTTTGACTTCACACGCGACCGCGTGCAGACGGCCGACGCGCAAGGCAACCCGGTCACGCCGCGCCTGACAGGCAACCCGAATTTCGACCGCATCTTCTTCCCGCTGCCCGATGTCAATTCGAGCTACAACTCGATGATCCTGCGCGTCACGCGCCAGTACGCGCGCGGCATTCAGGGCGAAGCCGTCTACCGCTGGAGCAAGAGCATAGACACGAGTTCGTTCGGACGCGGCACGCAGCAAGACTACCCCATTGATCAAAGGCTGCAACGCGGGCCTTCCGATTTCGACGTGAGGCACAACCTCACGGCCACCGTGCTCTGGGATGTGCCCTTCTTCCGCAACCGTGAAACGCTGCTCGGCAAAGTGCTCGGCGGTTTCCAGTTGAACGCCATCGTGTCGGCGCGCTCGGGCTTCCCCTTCACGCCGATAGTCTTCGCGCCCGACGTGGCCGACCCGAACGGCGACGGCATCCTGCCCGACCGCCCGACGCAATACTTCGGCGGCGAGATCAGGGGCGGCTCGAATCAGGATTTCATCAACGGCATCTTCGGCAATAGCGGCCCGGAAATCTTCGGCGTCTTCCGCGACTGCAACGATTTCCCGCGTCGCTGTTTCAACAGCGCGGTGCGCGGCGCGCCGGGGATAGGGCGCAACTCGTTCCGCGGGCCGGGCTATCGCTCCGTTGACCTGAGCGTCGTCAAACAGACGCGCCTGGGTTTCCTCGGAGAGGCGGCGAATCTCGAACTCCGCGCCAACTTCTTCAACGTGCTGAACCTGCTGAACCTCCCCTCGTTCCAACCGGCGACCGATCAGGTGAACATCACGCACCCGGATTTCGGGCGCGCCACGTTCGGCCTCGCCGGGCGCGTGGTTGAATTGCAAGCGCGGTTCAGTTTCTAAGGAGCGTTTCAAGCGACGCGCGAATAGCTAGGCCGATTTAATTGCCTATGCTATTCGCGCGTCGTGTTTCGAGGAGTCCGGTTTTATGTTGATCTTCAATTTCCGACGTTCGGCCTCTACTACATTTGTCGCGCTCTCCATCGCGGCCGTCGCCCTCTGCATGACGCCGACGCGTCCGGCCACGGCCTCGGCGCAGGCGACGCCGCAGAAGAATATCGAACAGAGAATCAACGCGCTGCTCGCGCGCATGACGCTGGCCGAAAAACTCGGCCAGCTACAGATGCTCGACGGCGAGGCCAACGGCAACTTCCGCCCCGAACACCGCGACCTCGTGCGACGCGGCCTGCTCGGCTCGACTTTGAACGTGCGCGGCGCGGCGCGCACGAACGAGTTGCAGCGCATCGCCATGACAGAGTCGCGCCTGAAGATTCCCGTCCTCTTCGCCTTCGACGTGATTCACGGCTACCGCACAATCTTCCCCGTGCCGCTCGGCGAGGCGGCGAGCTTCGACCCGGCGGCGGCCGAGCGCGCGGCCGAGGTGGCGGCGGCGGAATCGGCGGCGGCGGGCGTGCGCTGGACGTTCGCGCCGATGGTTGACATCGCGCGCGACGCGCGCTGGGGTCGCATCGTCGAGGGCGCGGGCGAAGACCCGTATCTCGGCTCTGTCTTCGCCCGCGCGCGCGTGCGCGGCTTTCAGGGCGCAAACTACGGCGCGCCCGACCGCATCGTCGCCTGCGCCAAGCATTGGGTGGCCTACGGCGCGGCCGAAGCCGGGCGCGATTACAACACCGTGGACATGTCGGAGACGACGTTGCGTGAAGTTTATTTCCCGCCGTTCAAGGCTGCCGTTGACGCGGGCGTCGGGACGTTCATGAGCGCGTTCAACGATCTCAACGGCGTGCCGACCTCGGCCAACCCGTTCACGCTGACGACGGTGTTGCGCGGCGAGTGGAAGTTCGACGGCGTGGTCGTGAGCGACTACGAATCGGTGCGCGAGTTGATGAACCACGCGTTCGCGGCCGACGAACGGGAAGCGGCGCGCGCCGCTCTCACGTCGGGCGTGGATGTCGAGATGGTCTCGCGCCTCTACAACAAGCACGGAGAGCAACTGCTGAAAGAGCGCAAGCTCACGCTCGCCGCCATAGACGAGGCCGTGCGGCGCGTGCTGCGCATCAAGTTCAGGCTCGGATTGTTCGAGCGTCCCTATGCGGACGAGGCGCGCGAGCCGTCCGTCATCATGCGCGCCGAACATGTCGCCGATGCGCGCCGCATCGCCGCGCGCTCGCTCGTGCTGTTGAAGAATGAGCGCGGTGCTCTGCCCCTGTCGAAGGAGTTGAAGTCAATCGCCGTCGTCGGCCCGCTCGCCGATTCGCCGAAGGACATGCTCGGCTCGTGGACGGGCGACGGGCGCGCCGAAGATGCCGTGACGCTGCTCGCGGGCATCAAGGCGAAGGTCTCGCCGCAGACGAAAGTTTCATACGTGAAGGCGGTCGCGGTCGAAGGGCGTGGCGTGACCGGCAACTACGACGCGCCCCCGCCGACGGCCACGAACGCCGGGGGCACTAACGTCGCGCAGGCGGGCGACGAGGCGAGAAATTCCATCACCCCGACCGACCGCGACGGCATCGCCGACGCTTTGAAAATCGTGCGCGCATCGGACGTGACCGTCGTCGCCGTCGGCGAATCGGCGGAGATGAGCGGCGAGGCGGCATCACGCACGTCGCTCGATCTGCCGGGCAGGCAGTTGGATTTGATTCAGGAGATACACAAGACGGGCAAGCCCTACGTCGTCGTGTTGATGAACGGGCGGCCGCTCACGATCAACTGGCTGGCGGAAAACTCGCCCGCGATCCTTGAGACGTGGTTTGCGGGCACGCAGGGCGGCCACGCTATCGCCGACGTGCTGTTCGGCGACGTGAACCCCGGCGGCAAGCTGCCCGTCACGTTCCCGCGCGCCGTCGGCCAACTGCCGCTCTACTACAACTACAAGCGCACGGGGCGACCGCCGACCGATCAGAAGTACACCTCGAAATATCTGGACGTGCCGTGGACGCCGCTCTACCCGTTCGGCTACGGCCTCAGCTACACGCAGTTTCGCCTGTCCGACCTGCAACTGAGCGCGCGGAGCATCCGGCCGGACGGGCAACTGACTGCCAGCGTCGAAGTGGAGAACACGGGCGCGCGCGCGGGCGACGAGGTGGTGCAGCTTTACGTGCGCGACGTGGCCGCGAGCATGACGCGCCCCGTCAAGGAGTTGAAAGGCTTCGAGCGCGTGACGCTCGCGCCCGGCGAGCGTCGGCGCGTCGCGTTTCGCCTCACGCCCGAACACCTCGGATTTTATGATCGCGCGATGCGCTTCACGGTCGAACCGGGCGAGTTCAAAGTGTTCGCCGGGACGAGTTCGGCCGATGGGCTTGAAGCGAGTTTCACGGTAGTCGAGCGATAGCCGATGCGCGTTCAATCTCGCAGACGCATGGAGACAAATTCGCGCCGCCCTTTGCGCACGGGCGGCGCGCTTCTCTTCGCCGCGCTCAGTCTGGTCAATGCCGTCTGCCCAGGCTTCGCGCGCGGAGAGACGCGCGCGTTGGCGGCCGAGGCGCGGTCGTCCGCACGTCTCTCCGCGCGCGACGAGGCGTTGCTCGAAGACATGTCGCGCCGCGCCTTCCGCTATTTTTGGGAACAGGCCGACGCCTCGACCGGGCTGGTGCGCGACCGCGCGCGCACCGACGGCTCGGCGCACGACGAGACGCATCGCGACGTGGCGAGCATCGCCGCCACCGGCTTCGGCCTCACCGCCCTCTGCATCGCCGCCGAACGCGGCTGGACGCCAGAGCGCGAGGCGCGCGAGCGCGTGCGCGCGACGCTGCGTTTTTTCGCCACGCGCGCCACGCACGAACACGGCTGGTTTTATCACTGGATGGACGCGCGCACGGGCGAGCGTCGCTGGCAAAGCGAAATCTCTTCGATTGACACCGCGCTCCTGCTCGGCGGCGTGCTCACGGCGCGGCGGAAGTTTCGCGCCGACGCGGAGATCGTGCGGCTCGCGACGTTGATCTACGAGCGCGTGGATTTCCCGTGGATGCTCGGCGGGCATCCGTCGCTGCTCTCACACGGCTGGCGACCGGAAACCGGCTTCATCAAGTATCGCTGGGACGCATACAGCGAACATCTCATACTCTACCTGCTCGCCGTGGGTTCGCCCACGCACCCCGTCACGCCGCGCTCGTGGCTCGCGTGGCAGCGCGCGCGCATCACCTACGCGGGCTACACCTACATCACCGGCGGGCCGCTCTTCATCCACCAGTATTCGCACGCCTGGGTTGACTTCCGCCGACGCCGCGAAAGCCACTATCCTTTCACCGACTACTTCCAGAACTCCGTCAACGCGACGCGGGCGCACCGCGCCTTCTGTCTCGCGCTCTCGCCGGAGTTTCCCGGCTACACGGAAAACGTCTGGGGCATCACCGCCTCAGACAGCGCGAAGGGTTATCTGGCGTGGGGCGGGCCGCCGCGCGACGCCTCGATAGACGGGACGGTTGTGCCCTGCGCGGCGGGCGGCTCGCTCATGTTCACGCCCGACATCTCGCTCCCCGCGCTCGCCGCCATGCGCGACGAGTACGGCGCGCGCGTCTACGGTCAATACGGTTTCGCCGACGCCTTCAACCCCAACAACGGATGGGTCAACCCGGACGTGATCGGCATCAATCTCGGCATCATGCTGCTCAGCGCGGAAAATTTGCGCACCGGCAACGTCTGGCATTGGTTTATGCAAAACCCCGAGATACCCCGCGCCATGCGACTCGTCGGTCTTCGTTCCTGACAACGAAAGCCGGCGGTTGATCTCCGCCGGCTTCCCGCTCCAACCGAAACTGTTCTCCCCTTCATCTGCCCGCGCGACGGAAGATGCGATAGCCCCACGCGTCGAGTGCGAGCGCGGGGAGGCCGACGGTGCGCGCGCGCGGCTGGTGTTCGGGCGCGGGCGCGTCGGGCGGTAGAGGCGGCGCGACATCGGGCGTCACGTCCACGAACATCGCGCCCCCCGGCGCTTCAATCGTGCCCGCGAACGGGCGGCTCGATAAGTTGATCGAGACGAGCATCTCTTCGTCGCCCGCGCGGCGCAGGTAGGTGACGACGCGCGCCTCGTCCGAGTTGCGCAGCCACTCGACCGTGCCGCGCCTGAGCGCGGGGCTGGCGCGCCTGAGTTCGATGATCTGTTTGTAGAAGCGCGGAAACTCCGGCCGCCGCTCGGCGATCTGCCAGAAGATCGGCAACTTCTCGAACAGCGCGGGCGCGCCCGATTCGGTCGTGTCGCCCACTTCCATGCCGTTGTAGATGAGCGGCACGCCGTCCAGAGTGAACATCAGGGCGGAGGCGGCGAGGGCGGCGCGTTCGCCGAAGCGCGCGATGGCGCGTCGCTCGTCGTGGTTATCGGAGAAGCGCAGGTGCAGAGCACCCCGCGGCCACTTCGCGTGCTCCTCTTCCCACGCCGCGCGCACACGCGTCGCGGGCTGAGCGCCCATGAGCACGTCGGACATCGCGTGGTGCAGCGGCCACGAGTAGTCCACGTCGAAGGCTTTAATCAACAACTCCGGCTCGTGCCATTCGGCGAGCATCAGGATGTCCGGCTTGACGCGTTCGAGTTCGGCGCGCGCCTGTTCCCAGAAATCCGTGGGAACCATCCCGGCCACGTCGCAGCGAAAGCCGTCGAGGTCGTATTCGCGCAGCCAGAACTTGAGCATGTCTATCATGTAGGCGCGCAACGTGGGGTTGCCGTAGTTGAGATCGGCTACGTCAGCCCAATCGGCGACGGGCGGAATGATCTTGCCCGCGCGGTCGCGCGTGTGGAAATCGGGCTTGGCGACGAGCGCGCTGTCCCAGGCGGTGTGGTTCGCCACCACGTCTATGATCACTTTCAGGCCGCGCCGGTGCGCCTCCGAGACGAGCCGCTTGAAGTCCGCCGCCGTGCCGTAATCGGGGTTGACGGCGTAGTAATCGCGCACGGCGTAGGGGCTGCCCAGCGTGCCCTTCGCGCGCTCGCGCCCCGTCGGGTGAATCGGCATCAGCCAGAGGATGTTGACGCCGAGTTGTTTCAGACGGTCGAGTTCGGCGGTGATGCCTGCGAAGTTTCCGCGCGCGGAAAAGTTGCGCGGGAAGATTTCATAGACCACGCCGTCGCGCACCCATGCGGGCACGGCTCGCGCCGTCTCTTTCGAGAAATCGCGCGGGGGCGAGGTTTGCGCGCGCGCCGCGTCGGTATCGGGTAACGAGGACATAATGATCACAAGCAGCAAAGCCGCAAATTTGAAGGACGAGATTTTCATGGCGTTGGTGTGCTTCCGCTACTTCCGGCGATAGTGCGAGCAAGTGCCGCCGGGCGACGTGATGACCAGTTTGATCGGCTCCGCGTCTTCTCTCAGGGTGAATTTCACAGGCTCCGCGTGCATCTGCCCGCTCTTGAGATTGACGTGGGCGTGCATCCAGTAAGTGATGCCCTCGAAGCCCGTCACGTGGTAACGCCCCTCCTGCCCTTCAACTTTTTTAAAGCGCGTCGCGCCGGAACTCCACCAGTAGTCGGGGTCTTCCAGGCGCAACATGGCATCGCCCGCCGGGCGGCCGTCCGGCCACGTCACGACCACCTCGACGATGCGGTCGGCGTAACGCGGGGGCAGTTGCAAGTCATAAGACGGCAGCTTCGACCCTTCGCTCACTGCAATCACCGTCGCCTGCGCCGCGCTGCCCACGCCGGGATAGTAAGTGCGCGGGTAGGGGAGGCGCTCGTCGGGCGCGCTGCTCAGATTAAGACCGAGCAGGAAGCGTCCCGGCGGGACGGCTTTCAACTCGTAATTCCCATCTTTATCCGTGAAGCCATACATGCCTTTGAGGGATATTTCGGGGCCGTCGGCCTGGATCAGATCAACTTTGACTTCCGGCAGCGGACGCCCCTGCGGATCGAGCACGCGGCCTTTGATGCGCGCGTCCGAATGGGTGTAGAAATCGAGTTGCGCGCAGCCGCGTGCAATGACGCGTGCGAGTTGCGAACCGTTGTCCGAGGAGAGATGCGCCGGGTAGGCGGGCGTCACCTGATAACCGCCCGGCGGCAAATCCCGCAAATGGTAATTACCCTCGGTATCGGTCAACGCCTCGAAGGTTCGTCCCTCGCCGCGCGCCGTCACCTTGACGCCCGCGAGCGGCACGCTCTCGTGGTTGCCGTTCCGCAAATTCCGTTCGGAACGCACGATGCGCCCGAAGATTTTGGCGGTCGCGCCCATGCGCGGCAGTTCGTTGACGAACTCCATGTCGGCGGCGGCCTCTTTCAGTTTGCGCGTTCGGTTCAGAGGGACGCGCAGGCTGCCGTCCTTCTTTGCGTCCAGGTTCGCATAGACGAAATAGGTCTCGCCCGCCTCGAACTTGTAATCGCAGTCCGTATGGCTCATCATCTTCATTCCCTGCTCTCCGTCGCTGAGGACGACCGGAGTCGGCATGATCTCCTCCGTGACGACTTCGACCAGTTTACCCTCGACTCCCTTGTAGGCCGTCTCGACCGAAAAGCGCGTGATACGACGACGATAATTCCAGCGGTCGTTGGGTTCGCCCCGCTGGTAGGTGGCCGAGTAGGCCACTTCCTTCACCGTCCCGACGAAGACCGACTGCGCGCTCCAATACGCCTGACACGGCGGCGCGGGATTGAAGACGCACAGGGCATCCGCGCGCCCGGCCAGCACGATTGTCAGACCGAACGCCGCCAGCATGGTTGATAAATGAAGAGACTTCATCGTCGTTACTCCTGCCGACTGCCGCCCGCGAACGCTTATGTCTTAAGAACGCTGCGTCGGCTCGTCAATCAATCCGGTGCTCGGCACGGGTTGAACCGAGCCTTGCGGGATGAGAGGGGTCTGTTCGTTGCCGCGGATGACGGCGTGTTCGGGCACGTCCTCGTCGGCCACGTCTTCGACGCGCGTCACGAGCAGGGCGGCGAGCAGCATGAAGACGCCGCCGATGAGCACGACGTAGAGCGAACTGCGCGGGTTGTTTTCGCCGAAGACGTTGCGAATGATCGGCCCGAAGGTGAGCGCCTGAACGATCTCGGGGATGACGATGAAGAAGTTGAAGACGCCCATGTAGACGCCCATGCGCGCGGCGGGCAGCGCGCCCGACAGGATCGCGTAAGGCATCGAGAGGATCGAAGCCCACGCGATGCCGACCGAGCACATCGAGAGCAAGAGCAGCCACGGCTCGCGTATGAAGTAGATCGAGAGCAGGCCGATTGCGCCGAATGTGAGGCAGACGGCGTGGACGGTTTTGCGGCTCGTGGCGGCGGCGAGCTTCGGCAGCAGGAAGGCGACGGCGAAACAGGTGATGTTCATGAACGA
This sequence comes from Pyrinomonadaceae bacterium, assembly GCA_035296445.1. Taxonomy (GTDB): domain Bacteria; phylum Acidobacteriota; class Blastocatellia; order Pyrinomonadales; family Pyrinomonadaceae; genus JAIVJZ01. The sequence goes on from DATHAZ010000146.1 coordinate 15,012, forward strand.
CATGGCGAAGCCGCCCCATTCCGCGCCGCGCGTGTAGGCTTCCGATTGCGGGTCGAGCGCGCCGAAGACGTGACGGGCGACCGCCGGGACGTAGAACAGCCACATGCAAAAGAGGCCGAGCCACGTGCAGATTTGCACGGGCGCGAGTTGGCGCATGGTCTTCGGCATCTGGCTTAAGGCCGAGAAGATTTCGGCGAGTCCCGCCCCGAAGCCGCGCCGCTCACGCTTCATGCGCTCGAAGGCTTCCATGTCTTCGGGCGGATACTCCTTCGAGGTGAAGACCGTCCACAGAACGGCGAGGAGAAAGGCGAGCGCGCCGAGCTGGAAGGCGTACTTGATCGTGAGCGGGATGCCGCTCGGCGTGTTGCCCGTGACGCCGAAGTAGCGAAAAGCGAGCGGCAGCCAACCGGCGAAGGTCGCGCCGAGGCCGATGAAGAACGATTGCATGACGAACCCGGCGGTGCGCTGGTCGGTGTTGAGTTTGTCGGCGACGAAGGCGCGAAACGGCTCCATCGAGATGTTGATGCTGGCGTCGAGAATCCAGAGCAGCCCGGCGGCCATCCAGAGCGACGAGGAGGTGGGCATGAAGAAGAGCGCGCCGCTGGCTAAGAGCGCGCCGACGAGGAAATAGGGACGGCGGCGACCGAGCGGCCCCCAGGTGCGGTCGCTCATCGAGCCGATGATCGGCTGCACGATTAAGCCTGTGAGCGGCGCGGCCAGCCAGAGGATGGGCAACTGGTCGGGGTTCGCGCCGAGCTTCTCGTAGATCGCGCTCATGTTGCCGAGTTGCAAGCCCCAGCCGAACTGGATGCCGAGGAATCCGAAACTCATGTTCCAGATTTGCCAGAAGCTCAAACGTGGCTTTTGCTGCGTCATCTCTCTTGCTCCTTCGTTCAGTGTGTCGGCGCGCGCACAACCGTCTCCCCGCCGGTCGTCCGATTGTTGTCTGTCAGCGCGCGGGAATGTTCGTCAGGATGCTGGCGGAGCGCGCGGGCAGCGTGAGGCGCAACACGCCGCCCACAGCGCGCACGTTTGTGAGAGTGTCGAGGCGGTCGTCGAGCCGCGCGTCGTCAGGCAATCCCGCGGCGGCGAGGCTGAACTCCAACGCGGCGGGCTTCGTGTCGTTGTTGAAGACGACGACGACCGCGCCGCGTTCCGACACGCGCGCGTAGGCATACTGCTGCTCGGCGGCGCGCAGGGTGACGAGCGCGCCGCGACGGAGCGGTTCGAGTTCGGCGCGCAGGCGCGCGACGCGCCGCGTGTGCTCGAAGATGTCCTGCTCCTGCGAAGTGCGTCCCGCGCGCGTGAAGGCGTTGCGGGGGTCGCCGGGGAAGCCGCCGGGGAAATCCTGTCGCGTCGTCGGTTCGTCCGCGCCCGTCATGGCGATCTCGTCGCCGTAGTAAATCTGCGGCACGCCGCGCGTCGTGAGCAGAAAGGTGTGCGCCAGTTTCAGTCCCGCGACGGTCGCTCCCGGCTCGCTCATGAAACGCCCGTCGTCGTGGCTGCCGACTAAGGTCACGAGCAGATCGGGGTTCGTGTAGAGCGCGTCCTTCGCCAGCAGCCGCGCCACATCTTTGAGGCGCTTGCCGCTCGCAAAGGCGTGGCGCGCGGGATAGAAGAGCGGGAAATCGAGCAGCGAATCGAGGCCGGAATCAACGCCGTCGAAGCGCACGCGCCCGCCCTGAAAGAAAGAGACGTGGACGGGGTCGCCGTCCTTGACCTCGCCGAAGACACGCACATTCGGGAACTCGCGCTTGATCGCCGCCATCCAGTCGCGCCAGAAACTATTGGGCACGTATTGCCAGGTGTCCTCGCGGATAGCGTCGAGGCCGGTCGTGCCGATCCACCAGAGCGTGTTCTGGATGAGGTAACGCTTCGTCTCCTCGTCGTCCTGATTGAAGTCCGGCAGGAAGTCCAGAAACCAGCCCTCCATCGTGGCGCGCTTGATTTGCGGGTCGGGGCGCGGGTCGTGCAGCGCCCACGTCTCGAAGACGTTGGCGAGGTGACGCTCGCGCGTGCCGTTGAACCACGTCGGCGTCGGCTGATCCGTCACCCACGGGTGATACGGGCCGGTGTGATTGACGACGCTGTCCTGGATGATCTTGATCCCTTGCTTGTGCGCCTCCTCGACGAGTTCGCGCAACTTGGCGTGCGTGCCGAAGTGCTCTTCGACCGCGTAGAAATCCTGCGCGTTGTAGCCGTGAAAACCTGTGCTCGGGCGTCCCTCCTTCAACTCGATCTCGTTCGGGCGGTCGTAGTTGTCGTACCACGGGCTGAGCCAGAGGGCGGTGACGCCGAGGTCTTTCAAATATGGCAGCCGGTTGATGATGCCTTGCAGGTCGCCGCCGTGATAGTAGAACTTGTTGTTGCGGTCGTAGATGCCGCGCGACTGCGCGGGGTCGTTGTTTGAGGGGTCGCCGTCGCCGAAGCGGTCAATCATCAGCATGTAGATCAGATCGTCGGGCGAGAACCCCTGAAAGCGGCCGGCGCGAGCGAGCGGCGGCAGTATCTCGAAGCGCGCCTCGACCGCGCCCGCCGGAGTCTGTATGCGCAGGGAGCGAGCGCCGGGCGCGGCCTGCGCATCAATCACAACGTCAACGAAGAGATACGTGCCCCGTGCGTTCGTGCGCGTGAGCCCCGTCTGCACGCCCGCGCCGACCGCCTCCACGCGCGCGCCCGTCAAGTTCCGCCCCCGCAGCATGACGCGCACGGGGTTCAACGTGCTGCCCGCCCACCAACTCGGCGGCTCGACCTTCACCACTTCCGGCGCGCCCTGCGCCGAGGCGACCGAGACGGTAGAAAGAAAGATGGCGAGGATCAGTGCGGCGCGGGCAAATGCCTGGTGACGTGCGTTCATTGGAAGTAGGTGTTTGAGTCTCATTGTGCGCGGGGACAGCCCCAGCCGAAAATTGCCGACAAGATTCCGAGAACGGATAGCGAGATGAACCACAGCGCAACCGCGGTCGAGATATACTTTGCGCTCTTTCCTCTGACCACGCCCCACGGGATTCTCAATATCTTTATTCGACCGCGTTGGGAAAAAACTAAAAGGCCAATGCCCAGATACAGGATGATGACGGAAATAATCACGCCCGCCACATCGACACGGCAGCCGGGCGGGGCAAAAAGAACTGCTGCAAAACACATAAGCCTCACAGGCCGCCCTACTACGACTCAGTGTTCATCCGATTTGAGGTCGCTTACTTCCGTCTTCAAGTTGCGCCCGTAGAGTTCTATCAGTTCCTTGAGACGGTCGCGCAGATCGTTTGTGAGCGCGCCCTCGGCGTAACGCCAGGCCCAGTTGCCGTCGGTGCTGTTGGGCAGATTCATGCGCGCCTCGTTGCCGAGGCCGAGCAGGTCTTGCAGCGGGATGATCGCGATGTTGCCGACCGAGGCGAGGACGGCGCGGATGAAGTCCCAGTGAATTTCGCGGCCGTTCGAGTTGAGATAGTCGAGACAGAACTTGCGCTCCGCTTCGATCTCGGCGGGCGTGCGGGTCGAGCCTGCGCCCGCTTCGGATTTGAACCAGCCGACGGTCGTGTCGTTGTCGTGCGTGCCGGTGTAGACGGCGATGTCGCGGTGGTAGTTGTGCGGCAGGTCTATGTTCTTGCTGTCGCCGCCGAAGGCGA
>DATHAZ010000147.1:0-7299 GCA_035296445.1 Pyrinomonadaceae bacterium
CCGCGCACGCGCGGGCGGGGCGTTCCTTCGATGCCGCTTACGCCGCATCGCTGAGTGCCGACGCCGTGCCCGCGCTCGTCTCCGCGCTGCCCTCTCTCAGCCGCGATGAGCGTTGCCTCGTAGCGCGCGGACTTGCGGGGCGTTGGTCTGGGCGCGCCTCCGGCGAGGACTGGCGCGCGTGGAGCCTCGCGCGCTCGCGTGCGTGGCGCGCGGTGGCCGCGCACGCGGAAGCGTTGAGCGAAATAGCGTGCCCGCCGCACGCGAGCAGCGTGCCCGTGATCGCTCCGGCAGGCGCGCCAGCCACAACTGCGCCGCCCGATGCGATAACGACAACAACGGCGGCGGTTGCGCCCACAAGCGCGACCACAAGCGCGACGACAAACGCTCAACCCGCCGCGACGAGCGGTGCGGCGACGATAAACGTGATCACGGAAACCAGAGTTGCGAAGGCCAAAGTGAAGGCCAACATCGCAGCGAAGGGCGCGAAGTCCGCGCGCGACGCGAAAGCCGGAAGGCTGAAACAGACGCGCTCAGGAAGGCGGGCTAAAGCGCGTTGAAGAAATCGCCCTTGAGAGTCGAGCGGTGATGATGAACGTTGAAAATTATGATGTGGTCGTGGTGGGCGCGGGGCTGGGAGGTTTGCAGTGCGCGCGTCTGCTCGGCGGCGCAGGTCTGCGCGTGCTGCTCGTTGATCGCAAACGCGCGCTAGACGAGCGGGTTCACACGACCGGCATCTTCGTGCGCCGCACGCTCGAAGATTTTCCGCTGCCCCCGGATTGCCTCGGCCCCGCCGTCCGCTCCGTCACGCTCTACTCGCCCGCGCGCCGCGCTCTCACGCTCCGCAGCCCGCACGATGAATTTCGCGTCGGTCGCATGGGCAAACTCTACCTGAGATTTTTAGCCGACTGCGGGCGCGCGGGCGTTTGTTGGCTGCCGGAGACGCGCTACGCCGGATGCGAAGCAGCGACGACGGGCGGCGGGTCAATCGTGCGGCTCGAAACGGGCGGGCGCGTGCGCCGAGTGCAAACCCGATTTCTCGTCGGGGCTGACGGCGCACGCTCGCGCGTCGCACGCGATCTCGGACTCGATGAGAACCGCGAATGGATCGTCGGCATCGAAGAGGTTTTAGCAGGCGTGCCGCTCGAAGGAGAGCCGCGCTTCCATTGCTTCATCGAGCCGCAACTCGCACCCGGCTATATCGCCTGGGTCGTCGAAGACGGAGTGGAGACGCACATCGGCGTCGGCGGCGACGCGGCGCGTTTCGATCCGGCGCGCGCGCTCGAAAAATTCCGTGCGAGTCTCGCAGGGATGTTCGATCTCGGTCGCGCCGAACTCATCGAGCGACGCGGCGGTCGCATCCCCGTCGGCGGCGTGCTCGGCCGCATCGCGTGCGCGCGCGGCCTTCTGGTGGGCGACGCGGCGGGCGCGGTCTCGCCGCTCACGGCGGGCGGCTTAGACCCCACGCTGCGCCTCTCGAATCTCGCCTCACGCGTCATCACGGATTATCTGGAGACGAACGATGCCGTCTCCCTTGAGCCTTATTCGGGCGACCTGTTTCGCGCGCGGTTCACGTCGCGCCTGTTGATGCGCCGCCTGTTCACGGCGACGCATCATCCCGCGCTGCTCGAACTCTCATGCGCCGCGCTTCGCCTGCCTGTCGTGCGACGCCTCGCACGACACGTCTTCTTCGGGCGCGGCTCGTTTCCCGATGTAGAATCGGCCCTGCCCGACCCGTCCGTCACGCCGAGACACATCGCGCTGCGGTGAAATGAAAACCGGAATGCACGCCTTAAAGCGACAGTTTCTAACTCGATAGCGAATTGCAGTTGAGTGTGGTGTGCGCCTTTCATTAAAGTTAATTAGCCGGCTTCGTTATTCTTCCAGCACAACGAGCGCGGTCTCGCCGCCGCCCGAAGAGACGTTGCACAGGGAGGAGGCGGAGAGCCGGATGAGCGCGCCTTCCGCTTTGCCGCGAAAGAGGTAGGGGTTGAAATCCACGAACATCTCTTCGCGCGCCAGACCCCGTTCCGAGAAAACCTGCATCCGCACTTTGCGCACGGGCGCGCGCTCCTGCACGACGTAAGAGGCCGCGAGCGCGTGCGTGATGGCACGCTCCCAATCGGCCGCGTTCGTCTCCCAACCGATCAGGACGCCCGCCCCGCCGTAATCGTCGTTCGGCTTCAACACCAGACGCACGCGCTCGCGCCGTAGTATCTCGACGAGGTCGCCTTCGCCGCCGTCGAACGTGGTGAGACCGCTCCGCACCCGTCGCGTCCAGGGGATGTGAAGACGGATCGCTTCGAGTTGGGCGGGCGTGAAGAGGTGCGCGTAGGCCGGATCGCTAAGAATAGCGAAGCCGAGTTTCTTGTGCGCGAGCTTGGCGCGAAACGGGTTCACCATGCAGACCTTGCGTTCGGCATAGGCGCGCGAGAGCGGGTGCGTCTCGTCGAACCGCTCCAGAAATTCGTGGATCACGACGCGCTTGTAGAGAATGTCTATGCGGAAAGCTCCGGCACACAGGTGAGCGCCGTCGAAGGTGAGAGAACGCGGGTCGGCGATTGTCGTCGGATAGCCCTCGGCCGTGAAGTAGTCTTGCAGGATGCGAAACTCGCTCTCGGTCGAGACGCCTTTCCAGTCAACAATCGCGATCTGCGGGCGTTCAACCGCGCCGCCCCACTCGCGGTAAACTTCGAGGAGCGTCGAGAGCAGGCGCGCGTGCGGGCGCGGCAGCCAGTGAGGGTAGCGCGCGAGAAATTCGCGCATGTGCGGGAGCGTGAAGAGGACTCGTTCGAGTTGCGACTGGTCGGCAATGCCCGCCGGGTTCTCCGCGTTGTATTCGAGAAACTGAAACTCGTCGCCGTTCAGATAGGCGTCGAGGCGGCTCGTGACGCAGGCGTAACGGTAGCCGGGATCAATGCGCGCCATCCGCGCCTCGCGCGCGGTCGGGTCGAGTTCGGCGAGCAACTCTTCGTCGGCGAGCGCGGCCTCGGTCAGACGCTCGAACGCGCCCGCGAGCACCTGCGCGGCGCGCCCGACCGCGTCGTACTGAGCGCGCGTGACGACGAGAGGGCGCAGGAAGGGGCAGACGGCGCGCTCGCCGTGGAGCAATCCGAGCGTGCGCTGTTCGTCGGCGAGGCGTGCGAAGAGTTCGGCGTTGACGTGCGGGTCGTCCGCGATGCGCTGTTCGAGCCACGCCAGCGCGGCGGCGAGCGTTTGAGATGACATAGCTGGTACTCCGGCCGTTCGGCCGCGTCAGCGCATCGAATTTCAATCAACACGCATGCGGCGGTCGGCAAGTAGAGCGTGCGGTGTTCCGAGACAGGACAACAGAGGCCGTAGGTCTGGCCTCGCGCTATCTTCGTGAATGGCCGCGCGTCTGTCAAACATCTTTCGCGGCGGGCTGGCGTGGCGGCTTGAATGGAAGTTGGTCTAAGATAAAGAGCAGCTAAAAATGCGAGCGACAATTTAAGCCGGCAATGCGCGCGCCGGCATAAGAGGCGCGCGGCGTCCGTGCGCGGCAAACTTACCGGGAAGGGTGGCGAAGATGTTCAAGCGTGGGCGAAAGAATCTGGCCTTCGTGCTGGCCGCAACGTTCGTGTTGGGGCAGTTGGGTTGCAGCAACCTGTTCTCGGGGCGCGGCGGCGACGCGCGGGGCGGCAAGCCCGCGCCGCATTTTGAACCGGGCTTCAATCTCTTCAGTCCCGAACAGGACATCGAACTCGGCAAACGCTCGGCGCAGGAGATGGCGCAACAGATGCCGCTCCTGAACGACGAGCCGATTGTCGCTTACGTCCGCCAACTCGGCGCGAACCTCGCGTCGCGCGCCCCCGGCCACAAGTTCCCCTACCAGTTCAACGTCGTGGCGACGAAAGAGTTGAACGCCTTCGCGCTGCCGGGCGGTTTCATCTTCATCAACGCGGGCGCAATCGCGGCGGCGAAGAACGAGGGCGAACTCGCAGGCGTCATCGCGCACGAGATCACGCACGTCGCTTTGCGCCACGGCACGAATCAAGCCTCGAAAGCCTACATCGCGCAGAAGGGTCTCGGCGTCATCGGCGCGATCACGGGCGACGATTCCGACCTCGGACAGGTTCTCAACTCCATCGGCGGCGCGGGCGCAAACATGCTTTTCCTGCGCTTCGGCCGCACCGCCGAGAAACAGGCCGACCTCGAAGGCGCGCGCATCATGGCCGAGAGCGGCTACGACCCGCGCGACATGGCGAACTTCTTCAAGACGCTCCAATCACAGGGCGGCCAGCGCACGCCCGAATTTTTGAGCGACCACCCCGACCCCGGCAACCGCGTCGCCGCGATTACGAACGCGCTTCCCTCTCTGCGCGTGAGCGACAAGCCGGTGCGCGACACGCAGGCTTTCAATCAGGTCAAGGCGCGTCTCGAAGGACGCCGCGCCGCAGGCTCGCTCGCCTCGACGGCCGTACCCGCGCGCACGGGCCCACGCGACCCGACGACGAACACCTCCGGCGCGGCTCGCCCCGCGCCGCCCGCCCCGTCTTTCCAGCCGTTCCGCGCAGGCGACAACTCTTTCGCCTTCCAATACCCGGCCAACTGGGACGCGCTCTCGGCGGGCGACGACGGCGATGCCCAGATGATCTTCGCGCCCAAAGGCGCATACGGAAAACAGGGCGACGCGCTCGTCGTCACGCACGGCATCTTCATCGGCGCGGTCGCGCCCGCCGCGAGCGATCTGGCGCGCGCCAACGAGGCTTACGTCCAACAGCAACTCGACATCAACGCGGACTTCCGCGTCGTCCGCCAGCCGGAAAAGATCAGCATCGCCGGGCGCGAAGGCTATGCCACGATGGTCGCCGGGCCTTCGGTCGTCACCGGCGTCACCGAAGTTGACATCATCTACACGACCGCCACCGCCGACGGCCGGCTCTTCTACCTGATCACGATGGCTCCCGAAGACGAGTTTGAATCCTACCAACCCGCCTTCCGACAGATCATAGGCAGCCTCGAACTGGCGCGTTGAAGGCTTGCATCGGCGGTCAGTCAACTTGAGCCGCGCAAGCGGCGGCAGACAGTAGCCCCGCGCGTGAGCGCGGGGATCAAATGCGAAGATAAAATATTGAAGCCCCGTCAGGGGCGACACATTAACGCTGCCATGTGTCGCCCCTGACGGGGCTTCAATATTTTTAAGCGTGACGTAAACCCCGCCCTTACGGACGGGGCTACTGTCTGCCGCCGCTCGCGCGGCTCTCAATCCGTGCTACACAGCAAGCAGCCTTCAACTGCTTCGTAGAGGTTTTGCAGCAACTCCTCGAATGTCTCGCCCTGCGTGGCGCAGCCGGGGATGGACGGGACTTCCGCCCAGTAGCCGCCTTCCTCCGCTTCGTGAACGATGACTTTGATCTTCATGTTCTCGCTTCCTTACTTATCCGCGCCCTATAACTTCAACGCCCGCCCGTGATCTCTTCGGCCAGTTTCTCCGCGCCGTAGAGTTTTCTGAGCGCCTCGATGATCGCCATGCTGTGGACGGCGACGGCGCGGCCACCCTCTTCCTCGTCCACGTAGACGTAGCGGTTCGGTAGTTTCTGTATGTTGCTGTCGAAATTCAACCCGACGACTTCGGCGTTGCGATTGATGACGGGCGAACCGGAGTTGCCGCCGATGGTGTCGGCCGTGTAGACGAAGTTGAAGGGCGTCGAGAGTTCTAGTTTGTTGCGCCCCTCGCGGTAGCGCGCGGGCAGATCGTAGGGCGGTTTTTCGCCGAAGCCTTCGGCGCGGTCGTAGAGGCCGTAGTAGGTTGTGCGGAAGGGCACGAGCGTCGTGTCTTCGCTGTAGCCGAGCGCGCGCCCGTAAGAGAGGCGCAGGGTGAAAGTGGCGTCGGGCGAGACGCCCTTGCCATAGACGGCGAAGCGCGCCTTCGCGATGCGCTGCCCCGCGCTCGCGTCAACGCTCAGGATGTTCTCTTCGTTCCACGCGCGCAGTTCGCGATAGACGGGTTCGATGCGGCGCGCGAGCGCGATCAACGGATCGTCCGACTTCATGATGGCGTCCGCGCCGCCTTCAAAGAGACTTTTGCGCACCGCCACGTCGGCGAGTTTCGTCCCCGTTATGACTTGGCGGGCGACCTCTGCGGGCGTCGCGCCCGCGAGCGCGGCGCGGACGAAAGGATCGTCATTGCCGAGCGTCTTCCGCGCCTCTTCGAGCCACGCGGCGAGCGCGGCCTCTTCCAGATCGGGATAGATGGGCGCGGGCGAGAAGAGATTCACTTTGAGTGCTTCGAGGCGCGCATCGCGAAACTCGTCGAAGCGCGTGGCGTTCGGCTTGCGTATCTCTTCGGCGTAGCGCACGAGCGTCGAGGCGAGCGAGCCGAGGCGCGAGGGCGTAGCGATTGTGCTGAAGGCGATGCGCTTCGCCTGTTTGGGCAAGGCGGCGTAGGCTGTCGCCACCTGTTCCCAGGCCGTGCCGTAAGCCTGCTGCCATTCGGGCTTGGCTGCAATGGCGGCGCGCAGAGCCTTCTCTTCCGCCTCCTTCTTTCCGTAGAGGCGCGCGTTCAGGAGTCCGGCCTGTTGACTCTCCAGACGCTTGATCGAGTTTTCGAGCGAGCGACGGGTCGCCCCCGCCCGGCGCGCCTGCTCCGCGCCGAGCGCGGCGTAACGGTTGAGCGCGTCGCGGCGCGACGACCAGACCTGCATCTGCAAGGGGTTGCCGAGGTCGCGCTGGTATTGAAGCTGCGCGTTGGTGAGCAGGCGGTTGGTCGAGCCGGGGTTGCCGGACAGGACGACGAACTCGCCGTCCGACGGGCCTTTGGCCGACCATTTGAAGTAGTGCTCGGTGCGCGCGGGCTGATTGTTTTCGTAGACGCGCAGGAACGTCACGTCGAGGTTATAGCGCGGATAGGTGAAGTTGTCGTAGTCGCCGCCGAAGAACGCGATCTGCTCTTCGGGGGCGAAGACGAGGCGCACGTCCGTGTATTTCTTGTAGCGATAGACCCAGTATTCGCCGCCCGCGTAGAGCGTCACCACGTCGCTCTTGAGTTTGGTCTGGTCGGTAGATTCTTTCTCGATGGCGGCCATCATGGCCCTGCGCTGCTCGTTGGCTTCCCTGTCACTCGCGCCCTGTTTGACCGCGCCCTGCACGCGCGCGGTCACGTCTTCGTAAGAGACGAGCACGTTGATCTCAAGGTCGGGGCACTTCAACTCTTCGGCGTTCGTGCGCGCGTAGAAACCGTCTTTGACGAGGTCGCGCTCTTTGGTCGAGAGCTTGGCGAGTTGCCCGCCGGCGACGTGTTGATTGGTCATCACGAGGCCGTTCGCAGAGACGAACGAACCG
>DATHAZ010000148.1:0-9640 GCA_035296445.1 Pyrinomonadaceae bacterium
TTATTGACGAAAATTTGGATTTCAAAAGCGGCGCGACATTGGGAGGAGTTGTGGCATGACCGTTGCCAAGAGGAAGAACAGTTAATATTGATAATTGAGTAGATAGTGTTATCGGGTTGGCTCGGAGACAGCAGTGAGTGATAGCTTTGGGGGAGGCTTTCTCTCGCTTCATGTCGGTAACGGTTCTTTGGGGGAACGGAAACGTTACGGGCAAGCGGTCGAAGAGCTTTGGTTGCTGGGTTGCCGGTCACCGTCTGTAGTGCTTTGGGGGAACGCTACAGGTAGTCCGGCAACCCGCAAACTCGTCAAGGATAACGCTGCGAAGTGTTTTAAGTAAAAAAGCGCGGTGAGTGTTGGGGGACACTCGCCGCGCTTTTTTACGTTTACAGGAAGGTGGCTTTTTTGCCGCCGTGAAGCTCCTCCTGCGCCCGCCTATTTATCACCCTGCCCGATCAAGCGCCCCGGGTTGTTCTGCGTACTCAACTCGTCAATGTTGAGGCGCAGCATGCCGCCCGCGTCCGAAAACTTTTCGGTCAGCGCGGCCTGTGCGCGCCGACGCGTGAAAATCCACCCGCCGAAGATGCCGCCGATGCTGAGGCAGATGACGATGGCGAGTCCCGTCGCCTTCACCGTGTTGACGATGACGCTCGTTGACATGTTCAGCCACGCCCGGTTGGCACGCTCTACCGCGTAAGGATTCTCGCCGAGCCAGCGCACGTCCTTTTCATAAGTCACCTTGCCGATCAAATCATTAGCCACGCGCTCGTCCGGCGCGTCGAAGACGAACACGCCGTAATTGCCGACGCGCTTATAGGCCGAAGGCACGGGCTTTCCCTCGCCGGGCAGCGCGGCGATGCGCGTTTTGATGGCCGCGTCTCCGTCGAAAGCTATCTGCGGGGTCGCGTATTCGACGATAACGAGTCGCGCGCCCGGATCATAAGTGGTTGTCACCGCCTCCGTCCCGCCCTCGAAAGAGACTGCATCGAGCGCCGGGCGATTGCCCGCGACCTCTTGCAAAGCGGGCAGGCTCACGGCGTAGGCCGCGCGCTCCTGCGCCGTCTCCCAATCCGGCAGATGCTTGACGAGTACGGGAATTTCGCCCGCACCCGCGTCCAGCGATTCGGCCAGAGAGCGCGCGAAGCTGACCAGTTCGCTGCCGTCTGTCAGACCCGAACTCTCGACGTGGACGAAAGCCGCGCCCTTGTAAAAAGAGACGCTGTTGCGACCTCCGATGGCGACCGTGCCGACGCCTTCCAAACTTTTCACATCCGCGGGCGATTTCGCAGCCTGCGTCAGACGAGCGTTGCCCAAAAGCGAATAGGCCGCGGCGTCAGATTGCGTCCGGTAAAGTTGCACGTCGAACTTCTCGCCGCTCGCAGAGACGTAGGAGCGCGCCGCCAGCGGTGCGCCTTCGAGAAGTGACGGGTTAATAAACTCCGGGGCTTTCTGTTTGAATTTTAAGTCAAGCGCGCCCGCCGCTTTAAAGTTGCCGACCCGTGCGGGCAGCATCTTCGCAAATTCCCCGGCCGGCACGTCGGCAAAGGCCGCAACGGCAAGAAGCACGGAAAGCGCGCAGGCGTAAAACAGTCTGGATAAAAGTGAGAAACGCATCGAAAATTCCCTTAACCGGCGAAACCGCAAAACCTTAAAAGACGACGGGCGACGAGTATTTTGATGCCCGCCGCAAGGCGCTCGTTGTGTTGAAGTTAATAGTAACCGCCGGGGGCAATTTAGTTCCAGCGGCGCAGTTCGCGCAGGAGTAGTTCGGCGTGGCGGCGCGGCTGCGGGATGTTGTCGAGGTGCGTCTGGCCGCCGACTTCGTTGGCGTTTTCGATGATGAGGTCGCCGAAGCCGAAGATGCGTTGCGGGATGGTCGTGGAGACGGTCACGTCCTGAATGTTTCGCAGAGGGATGTTGCGCGTCTTGCGCGCGATGAGTCCCTGATCGATCTCGATCTTGGAGTCGGTCAGCGTGTACTTGACGGTGTTGCGCCGCAGGTGCTTGTAGGCGGGAATGAGCAGGAGCGGGAGCGTTAAGAACACCGCGACGGGCGCGGAGACATATTGCCCCGCGAACATGGCGAGCAGGATGCTCAGGCCGACGGCGGCGACGGCGGCGAGGACGTAGCCGATGCCGATGAAGAGAAACGTCGGGCGCACGCTGAAGATGACACGCTCGGCCGCGTCCGCGTCGCGCGGCGTTTGCGGCATTGGCATTTGCGGCTCGCGCCGGAGGCTCGCTACCTGTTCCGGTCGCCCGACGGCAGTTATCTCCTGATCGAGAGAGGTGCGGACGCGGGCGGCATCGAGCGACGATGACTGGCCGCGAGAGGCGACGCGCGTCGCTTCCGTGTCGGCGGGCGCGCCGCAGGATGCGCAGAAGCGCACGTTCGCCGGAATGTCCGCGCCGCAATTCATACAGTACATAATTTTCGCTCCTTCAATCGGTAATCCCGACCGTCCGCACGCGGGTCAACAACTCCTCCGGGTCATACGGCATCGGGACGAAACCGCGCACGCCCAACCGCTCGGCCTCTGCGCGCACGCGCTCGCCCTCCGATGCGTTCGAGAGCAAAAGCACGACGGGCAAAGGCAGGCGTTCGTGGTGCTGACCGTGCAGGCGGCGCAGCGCTTCCAACCCGTCTATGCCGTAGAGGGCATGGTCAATCACGAGCAGGTCGGGGCGTTCGATGCGCAGCAGGTTGATGGCCTGCAAACCGTCGAAGGCGGCGCGCACTTCGTAGCCCGCGCTCCTGAGCAGCAGATTGGTCTGCGCCATGCGCGCCGGATCGGAGATGGTGAGCAGGAGGCGACGCGGCATGAGCGCGCCGCGCGTGCGCCGTTCGCGTTCGCGCGCGGCGGCGTCGGCCGCCTCCTGCGCGAGCGTGCCCTGCCCGATGCTCGCGCCGCCAGCCCCGCCCGCGGGCATCATGGAAGTCTCCGTATCCGCCTGTTTCGACTCGCGCACCGCCCGCGACGGCGAGAAATCCACGCGCGCGTTTCGTTCCCCCGTCTCCGAACGGGGCGCATTGGAACTGCCCGAAGCGAATGGCGCAGGGACGCCACCGCCCGCAGGCTTGCCCGCCCCACCATGAGCCGGTGAAGTTTCCTGCGCAACTTCGGCATCCGGCGGGCGCGCCTGTTCGAGCGCGGCTTCGGCCTGCTCGATCAAGCTCTCGATTTCCATACCGTCCGAAGGGAAAGAGGCGAGTCCGATGTCGAGCGAAATGCCTCCGGGCGTGGTCGCTCGAAACTCCTCCGTCAAACGCGCGAGGTCTGTGTACGCCGCGCTCGCGGTCTTTCGCGGAAGGTAGACGAGCAACAATGTCGGGCCGTAAAAGGCGACCGAATCAACGCGGCGCAGATTGAGCCGGAAAAAAACGTGGGCTTCGGCCAGTGCCTGATTCTGCGCGATTGTCCCGGCCGCGGCGGCAATGAGTGCGAGCGTGCCGGCCGAGCCTTCGCCGAGGTCTGCGCGGACGCCTTCGAGCAGTTGCATGAAGTCGTCAATCTCGGCGCGCTGTTCGAGCGCGGCGAGCGAGGCGGGACGCCGCCCCGCCTCGGCGCGCCAGAAGATCGCATCGAGGCGGGCGGCGATTTCGGCGGGCGGAGTGGCGAGCGCGAAGTAATCGTCCACGCCGAGGCGCACGGCCTGCGCGCGCAAATCCGCGTCCGCACTCTCGTACAACAGGACGAGCGGGAGCGCGGCGGTCGCGTGTTCGGCACGCAAGCGCGCGGCAAATTCCAGATTCGCCGCGCCGCGCCCGCCGTCCACGCCCGCTTCTACGAGCGCGACGTGGGGCGCGAACTCCTTGATCGCCTGCGCCGCCTGTCCCGTGCGCGCCGCGCGCACTTCGTAGCCCGCGCCGGAGAGCCGCGCGGGCAGTGATGCGGCCTCGGGGCTATGTGCGATGACGAGGACGCGGCGGGTGCGCGCGTCTCTGTGTTGGCGCGGGGCGGTGTTGCTCTGTGCGGCGTTCGACACGTTCGAGGACGACTCCAAAAATCTGCGGTTCGCGTGTGTACAACGAGAAAGATTCCCGACGCGTGTTTATCATACCTAAGAGCGTCGTTTAAGACCATACAGGCATGAATCAAAGAAGGCGTGCGTCCGCGATAAAACTAAAGCGGGGCGCGTGTGGCATCCACACGCGCCCCGCTCGCTCAATCTGATTTTGCCTGCGCTGACTTACTGCGTGACGAGCATCAATTTCCCATCGGGCAGGCGAACGGCGTAGACGTTTCGTTCATAGAGTTGCGCGGCGGGCATTTCCGTGGTCGCCCTGGCAACTGCGTCCGGCGTCTTCGCGACGACGGGCGCGCGCCGCGCCGTCTGCGGGTCGCGCATCAACGCGTAACGCTCCGAGATGCGCTTCACGTATTCCTGCGTCTCGCGGTAGGGCGGCACGCCCCTGTATTTATCAACCGCGCCCTCGCCCGCGTTGTAACCGGCGAGCGCGAGTCCCACGTCGTCGTTGAAACGATTCAGCAGCCAACGCATATAGCGTGTCCCGGCTTCGATGTTCTGCGCCGGGTCGAAGATGTTGCTCACGCCGAAACGCGCCGCCGTCGCGGGCATCAACTGCATCAGCCCGCGCGCCCCTTTGTGGGAGACGGCCAACTTCTTGAACGCCGACTCGCGGTGCATGATCGAGTAGATCAACACCGGGTCAACGCCGTGACGCGCGCTCGAAGACACGATGTAAGAGTCAACTTTGGAGTCGCCCGTCGTGAAGCCGTCGAGCGCCGCGCCCGCGTACATCGGGCGGCTCGACGTGGGGCGCACGGCGTAAGAGGTAGGCTTGACCGACACGTTGGCGCGCTCGAAAGCCGTCAGCGGGCGCGCGCCGTTACCGGGTTTGCTTGCAGAGGGAAGCGGCGCGGGCGTGGGTGCGACGGCGACGCGCACGCCGCCCGCAATGTCGAAATTGTCGTGTTGGTAACGCACGCCGCTCTGCGCCGTTGCGAGGGTGGCGCAGGCCGCGACGAACGCGAGCGCGACGAATGAGAGGGAAAACTTTTTCATACCGCTTACCTGTCTGGAAATATCCGGGGGTTATTTGAGTCGAGACGATGACGAGACGCGTTTTGCCGCGAACGCTACTGCCGGACTCGATGCTGAGAAAATTGAGAGGAAGGGTAAAAACTCTTTCGTGAGAGTCTTCGTTTTGGGGCGCGTCTCTCAGAACGAGGACGCATTTTGAGAGTAGCACACGGGCGGAAAGGACGGCAACAACAAAGTTAAACCGGACGATACGCAGGGCAAATACGGCTTCAAAGTAGAGTTTGAGGTTATATCCGGTCGCACCTGAGATTGCTAAAGAGCGGTCATCCCCGCAGGCACGGAGTGCGCGAGAGATAGCGCAGGGAGTTAAGTGACCCTGCAACTTTTTATGCAAGTTTTGTGCTCTCCGCGTCGCTGCGCAGAAGAGGCGGAGGTCGAGTGTCTGCGCGTGGCGATAGGAGACAAAAGCTTGTGACTCTTGCGGTTAGCCTTTAGTTTCGGCTCACAGGGCATGCCTTTCGCGGTCTGTTTTATATCTTGACAGCGTATGTATGATGAGTGCGCTTTATCCTCAAGACACGCATCTCTGGCCTCACGCGCCACAACTCTTAAGAAGGAGAAATCTCATGAGAAGACTGCTCGTTGTTTTCCTCACACTGCTGCTATGCGTAGCGTTCATCTTGCTGGGGCCGGAGGACGCCCGGCCGTCAACCGCCTCGCAGGGCAACACGAACGCCAAGCCCGCCGTCAAACGCGGCCCCGTCTTTCGTTCGACTAAAGAACAGATCAAGCAGGCGCAAGCCCTTCTCAAAACGCGCGGTTTCTACAACGGTCAGGAGGACGGCAAACTCAACGCCGACACGCGCGCCGCGCTCAAAAAATATCAGGAGGCCGAAGGTCTCAAAGCCACCGGCACGCTCAACAAAGTCACGCTCGAACGGATGGGCGTCGTCCTCAGTGATAGACAGAAGGAATGGAAGCCCGCGACGTAAATCGCGGAGAGCACGCTGAAATTAAGACAGGCTAAAAACTCCGAAGGGCGGTCGGAAGTAACGACGGCGACTATTTCGCCGTCGTTACTTCCGACCGCCCTTCGAGGTTTCAAAACGTCTCGGTTGCTCAAACGCCGTTAGCGCCCAGCAGACGACCGATGACTTCATAACTCGCCTCCAGAGCCTCCGCGAGTTTCTCGACCTGCGCGCCGCCGCCCTCGGCCATGTCGGGTTTGCCGCCGCCGCGCCCGCCGATGATGACCGCTAGTTCGCGGACGACCTGACCGGCCGGCACGCGCCCGTGCAAATCTTTCGACGTGCGCACGATGATCGAAGCCTTGCCGTCGCCCTGTCGTCCGAGGACGACCACGCCGGATTTCACGCGCGCCAGGAGCGTGTCGGACAATTGCCTGAGTCCCGCCGCGTCGAGTTCGCTCGCCTCGCGCGCCAGCACACGGACGCCCGCCACCTCGCGCACGTCATTGCCGTTACCCGCAGAAGACGCGCCTCCGCCCGCCCCGCTCGCCAGTTTTTGTTTCAACTCTTCATTCGTGCGTCGCGCGCGCTTGAGTTCTTCCTGAAGTCGCTCGACCGTGGCGGGGAGATCGCCGCGCGTCGAGCGCAGGCTTCCCGCGACCTGATCCACCAGAGCCTCCGTCTCACGGAAGCGTGTGAGCGCATCCCAGCCCGTGACGGCGCGGATGCGCCGCGTGCCGGAAGCGATTGACTCGTCGCTCACGATCTTGAACAGGCCGATGTCGCCCGTCGAGCGGACGTGCGTGCCGCCGCACAACTCCTTCGAGAAGGCGTCGCCTCCCACGCCCGCCACGCTCAGCACGCGCACCTTCTCCGCATACTTCTCTCCGAACAGCGCCATCGCACCCGATTGCATCGCTTCTTCGAGCGCGAGTTCTTCCGTCCCCACCTGCTCATTGCGCAGGATGTGATAATTGACGAGCCGCTCGATCTCCCCGATCTCTTCGCGCGAGAGCGGCTGGAAGTGCGTGAAGTCGAAGCGCAGATAGTTTGGCGCGACGACCGACCCGGCCTGCTTCACGTGTGTCCCCAACACCTCGCGCAGCGCGGCGTGCATCAAGTGGGTCGCCGTGTGATTGCGCCGCGTCGCGTCGCGCTTCTCCACATCAACCCGCGCGGAGACCGTATCGCCGACTTTCAAACTCCCCCGTTCGACTTTGACCTTGTGAACGATCAACCCCTGCGCGGGCGAATAGGTATCAACGACGGACGCACTCGCATGCTCGCCGACAAACACGCCCACGTCTCCGACCTGCCCGCCGCTCTCCGCGTAGAACGGCGTGTGATGCAACACTGCCTCGCCCTCTTCGTCCTCATTCAACGATTGAACTTCGTCCTCGCCTTTGAGCAAAGCGATGATCTTCGACTCCTCAACACTCGTCGTCTCGTAGCCTTTGAACTCCGAGCGCGTATCCGTCCGCCGCGAGAGGGCGACATAAACGGGCTTCGCCTTTTTATTCTCTGCTGCGTGTCTCTCTGTTCCGCTTTGCTGAAGTTCTTTTAATAGATTTTCTACATCTTTTCTGAAGTCATCCTCAGTTAATTCTTCAACGCTTTTAACTCCCTCGCGCGGACCCCTGTGGAATCCTTCAATTAGATTTTCTATAACTTTACTGCTAACTCCATCATGGGTGATGAGTTGATTCATGATTTTGTGCTTGCCCTGCGCCAAAATCACGTACATTAAATCAATCGGAGTTCCAAACGTGTCGTAGAGTTTTGCTAATTCAATAGTAGGGATATAAGCCACACCTTTATCCTCACTACTAACTTTGATTAGCTCTTCAAGTTTCTTCAAGCCGACGGTTAAAGTTGCGCCAAATCTCTCTTCCTCAAAACGAACCATCTTTTCGATGAAACCGCGTTGCGCTTCGAGCTCGGGGAAAGCATCGTGCATTTGGTCAGCGACGAAGTTACAAACTTCGTTGAAGAACAGGCCGTCGAAGCCAAGCGTGTTGCGTCCTTGATAGATGGCGCGGCGCATGATTTTGCGCAGGACGTAGTTGCGGCCTTCGTTGCCGGGCAGAATTCCGTCGGCGATGGAGAAGGCGGTCGAGCGCGCGTGGTCGGCGATGACGCGCATGGCGAAGCCTTCCTGCGTGTCGGGTTCGTAGTGGCGGTCGGCGAGTTTGGCCGTGAACTCGATGATGGGGCGGATCAAATCCGTGCCGTAGTTGGAAGTCTGGCCTTGCAGGACGGCGGCGACGCGCTCCAACCCCATGCCCGTATCAACGGATGGCTTGGGTAAAGGCTCAAGCCGGTAGGTGGAATACTTCCCGGTCTGCGGGTCGCGCTCGCCCTCGCCGATGCGGTTGAACTGCATGAAGACGAGATTCCAAATCTCCATCGTCGTGTCGCCGGGGCCGTTGACGAATTCGGGGCGATTCTTCGAGGGGTCTTCGGGGTCGTCGCCCATGTAGTAATGAATCTCGCTGCACGGGCCGCAGGGGCCGGTGTCGCCCATCTGCCAGAAGTTGTCCTTGCGCCCGAAACGCAGGATGCGCTCCGGGGGCGCGCCGACCTGCTCCCAGAGCGCGGCGGCCTCTTCGTCGGCGGGCACTTCCTCGTCGCCCTCGTAGACCGAGAACCACAGGCGCGCCGGGTCGAGCTTGTACTCATTGACGAGCAAGTCCCACGCGTAGCGGATGGCGTCTTCCTTGAAGTAGTCGCCGAAGGAGAAGTTGCCGAGCATCTCGAAGAAGGTGTGGTGACGCGCAGTCTTGCCCACTTCGTCCAGATCGTTGTGCTTGCCGCCCGCGCGGATGCACTTCTGCGACGAGACGGCGCGCGTGTAGGCGCGCTGCTCCTGGCCGAGAAAGACATCTTTGAACTGGTTCATCCCGGCGTTGGTAAAGAGCAGCGTCGGGTCATTGGCGGGCAGGAGGGGGCTTGAGCGCACGCGCGTGTGGCCGTTGCGCTCGAAGTAGCTCAGAAAAATTTCGCGAATTTCGTTTCCGGTCATCATAAAAATTACCATCATCCCACTGCGTTAGGCGGCCGATTTTCCGTCCCTTAGTTTGACCTGTGAGTCTAGCATGCACGGCGCAGGCGGGTGAAATTGCGGGATCGGGTGGCGTGCGCGCGGCCTCGGGTGGCGACAGCGCGGCGCGCGTCCCGTCGTGGTGAGTGGTGGACAGTCGCGTTTAATCGTCGCCGAAGCGTTACCCGCCTCCGTTTAATCGTCCGCGCTGCTGCCGGTGGATTCTTCGTCCTCGTCCAGTTCGGCGGAGGCGAGCGCGCGGACTTTGCTGATGATGAGATCGTAGCCGAAACCGCGACGCAGGAGGTGATCGAAGAGGCTCTTGGTTTCCTGTCTGGTCGTCGGCCGACCGCGCAGGCGCACGCGCTTTTCGATTGCAAGGTCTATGAGGTCGGCTTCGGGCGTGGCCTCGAAAACTTTTTCGAGCGTCTGTTCGGCGAGTTCACGATCAATCTGCTTCATTTGCAGGTCGCGCGCGAGTTGCTGCCGCCCGACGGGCTTCTGGCGGACGCGCGCCGACGCGTAGCCGAGCGCGAACTGCTCGTCGTCCACGTAGCCGTATTCGCTGAGCTTGGCGATGGCGTAATCGGCGGCCTCTTCGGTCGTCCACTCTTTTTCGAGGAGTCGC
>DATHAZ010000149.1:0-101489 GCA_035296445.1 Pyrinomonadaceae bacterium
GCCTTCGCGTAGATTTCCACTCCCGCCGGCACGTCGCCCGCCACACGCCCGAGACGCACGAGCGGCGTCCGCCCGATGTTCGACATCAGATCGTCCGCGCCCGTCGCGTCGGGAGTGTGTGGCTCGACCCGGGAAATACTCTTCATGGATTATCCGCCGCGCAACCGTTGGACGGTCAGCCTCGCAACTTCTTCTTCGCCTCCGGCACGGCGAGAGCGCGTTCGAGGTTGTTCTGTTTCGACTCGACGATCTCCCGGTAAAGTTTCTGCGCGTTCGCCGTGTCGCCCGCGCGATCATAGGCGCGCGCGAGCAGCAGCTTGTGGAAGAGGTCGGTTTGATCGGCCTGCTTCAAGTGTTCCACGGCTTTCGCGTGGTCGCCGCCTTCGAGTTTCAGGTAGCCCGCGATGTAGTGGTACGAGGGCATGAACTGCTTGCCGCGCTCGGGGTTATCGTCAATCATCTTTTTGATCAGTTCGGCCTCTTTCCAGGCTTCTTCGTGCCGGCCGAGCTTGGAGAGCGCGCGCCCGCGCCCGTGATGCAGGCGGCCTTGCCAGATCAACTTCTCCTCGGCGGGCAGCTTGCTCCCCGGCACGGTCTGGTAGCCGCGTTCGTAAAACTTGAGAGCCTCTTCGGGCTGGCCGTTTTCGAGATGCAGGCGCGCGATGGCGTTCCAGATGAAGACGGGCGGAAACTCCTGCGCGCCGCTCGTGCGCGAATATTCCTCCTGGAAACGGTTCAGCACTTTCAACGCCTCGGGGATGTTTCCCTCGTAGATGTGCGTGTAGGTCAGCCCGAAGTTCGGCCCGAAGGGGGCTGTGCCTTTCACCGTGCGCTTGAGCGCGCTCTGGTACATCTCGCGCGCTTTGGCGTAGTCGCCACGGAGCAGGTGGTAGTTGCCGAGAAAGTTGTAAGCGCGGGGCGTGCTGTTGTCGAGGGCGAGGGCGCGCTCGAAGTGCGTGCGCGCCTCTTCCGTCTCGCCGCGATTGAACAAGACCTGACCGGCCATCATTCGCACCATCCGCTCTGACGGGTAATCCTCTGCGAGTTGCCTGAGCAGGGGCGCGGCCTCGGCGGGCTTCTGGGCGCGCACGAGCGCCACGGCTTCCAGATAGCGACGCTCGCCGTCCGAGGCGCGCTTCACGAGTTCGAGGGCTTTATCCATGTGCGCCTTCGGGGTGTTGGCCGATGGCGGCGTCGCGCCCGGTTGCGGCGGCGGCGTGAAGGTGGCGACGAGGTAATGCGCGAAAGCGAAGTCGGGGTCGGCGGCGACAGCCCTCTGCGCGACGGGCAGAATGTCGGGGGCAGGCCGGAAAGATTCGATCATCCTGACGGCCTGCTCGGCAGCCTCGCGGGCTTCCTTCGATTTGGTCGTGAAGACGAATTTTTTGCTCCCCGTCTGCTGCTGCGCATAAACGTGCAGGCTGGCGAGAAGCAGGACGGCGGCGAAAATTTTCAGGCTGCGCATGGCTGCAAGTCTCATCTCTTTTACTCCTTGAGAATTTAATCGTCTGAAAGTTAACTGATTTTTGCTGGAAGATGAAGCGACCCGTTTAGTCTGGAAGATTTAACGTAACCGGATGGCGGATCGTTTCAACCGGCGTGCGGGGCGCGAGATTATTTTATCGCGCCCCGCACGGCGGCCTCGGAAGTCCGCGCTTGAAGCGGCCGGGGCGCGGAGTATATGCTAAGGCAGATTCCGGCCAGCGCAGTTATCCGCCAGCACGATTATTTGAACGGGCGATCTCTCTATCCGGCGAAAGAATGTGAGGCTTGAGACCAATGGCTCCGACACGGCGCGACTTTTTGAAAACAGCGGGACTCGCAACGGGCGCGGCTCTCGCGCTCCCCGTCTGCACATACGAACTCGAAGCGGCGGAAGCCGCGGCGGCGACGATTGATCAAAACAGGCTCGCCGACGTTGCGCTCTCGACGGCCAGACGGCTCGGCGCGTCCTACGCCGACATACGCATCATGCGCACGCGCGTGGAAGCCGTCTCGGCGCGCGAGCGGCAGGTGCAGAACGTCTCGCGCAACCAGAACTCCGGCTTCGGCGTGCGCGTCCTCGTGCGCGGCACGTGGGGATTTGCGGCCAGCCCCGTCGCGACCGAGGCGGAGGTGCGGCGCGTGACGCAGGTGGCGGTCGAGATCGCGCGCGCCAACTCGGCCTTCCAGCGCAAGCCCGTGCGCCTCGCGCCCGCGCCGAAGGCCACGGCGACGTGGAAGAGCGCGTTCACGCGCGACCCGTTCGACGTGCCCGTTGACGACAAGATTCAGTTTCTCATCAAGTTGAACGAAGAGGCGTTGAAGGTGAAGGGCGTGAGTTTCGTCAACTCTTCGATGACGTGGGTCAACGAGCAGAAGTTTCTCGCCACCTCCGACGGCTCGCGCATCGAGCAATACATCATTCGCGGCTTCCCGGATTTCAGCGTCACCGCCGTTGACCGCGCGAGCGGCGACTTCCAGACGCGCAACTCCATCGCCGGGCCGCAGGGCATGGGCTACGAGTACATCGAAAAATATCCGTGGCTCGCGGAAGCGGCGCAGGCGGGCGAGGAAGCGGTCGGGAAACTCAAGGCGAAATCGGTCGAACCCGGCCTGTACGACCTCGTGCTCCATCCCTCGCACCTGTTCCTCACGATCCACGAATCGGTCGGCCACTCGACCGAACTCGACCGCGCGCTCCTGTGGGAAGCCAACTACGCGGGCACGAGTTTCCTGACGCCGGACAAGACGGGCAAGCTCCAATTCGGTTCGAAGATCGTCAACTTCTTCGCCGACCGCACGCAGCCCGGCGCGCTCGCCACCGTCGCCTACGACGACGAAGGCGTGGCGGCGCAGAAGTGGCATCTCGTCCGTGACGGCGTCTTCGTTGACTGGCAGACGACGCGCGATCTCGCGCCGCTCATCGGCAGGGATAAATCTTACGGCTGCCTGCACGCGCAAGGGTGGGGCGACGTGCCCTTCCCGCGCATGCCGAACGTCTCGCTCGAACCGGCGAAAGAGCAGGTGTCGCTCGACGATCTCGTGGGCGGCGTGGACAAAGGCATCATCATCTACGGTCGCGGCAGCTACTCGATTGACCAGCAGCGTTACAACTTCCAGTTCGGCGGCCAGACCTTCTGGGAGATTAAAAACGGCAAGGTTGTGGGGATGCTGCGCGACGTGGCTTATCAATCGCGGACGACCGATTTCTGGGGCGCGTGCGATGCGCTCGGCGGCGCGGCCACATATCAACTCGGCGGTACGTTCTCGGACGGCAAGGGCGAACCCAGCCAGTCGAGTTCGGTCTCGCACGGCTGCCCCGTCACGCGATTCCGCCGCATCAACGTTCTCAACACCGCCGCCGCACGCTAACGCGACAGGGAGGGACACGCAAACGCCATGCTCTTGACCGAGAAGGAAGCACGCGCCATCGCCGACCGGATGCTTTCGTTTGTGAAGGCCGACGACGCGGCGTTGAACATCAACAGCGAGCGGGTGGCGCATCTCAGGTTCGCCGTCAACAATTTTCTGACGAGCGGCGTGCGCGATAATCGCGGCGCGAGCGTGACGGTCTGGATCGGAGGCAAGCGCGGCGCGGCCTCGACCAGCGACATGGACGACGCATCTCTGCGCGAAGCCGTCGAGCAGGCCGAGCGGATCGCGCGCATCGCCCCGGTTGATCGCGAGTACCTGCCCACGCTCGGGCGGCAAACTTACAAACCCGTCAACGGCTATACGGAAGCGACGGCGAATATATCCCCGGCGGCGCGCGCCCGCGCGGTCGGCGCGATTCTCGCCGGAAGCGAGCGCGCCGGGGTCGTCAGCGCGGGCTTTCACCAGGCGCGCACGCAGGCCGGTGCGTTTGCGACGAAGAACGGGAACTTCTCTTTCGAGCGGCGCACGATGGTCGGCCTCTCCGTGACTTCGCGCACGGCGGACGGCGCGAGTTCCGGCTTCTTCCAGCGCGGCCACTTCGATGTCGGCAGACTCGACACGGAGCGCATCGCGCGCGAAGCGATCCGCAGGGCGTTGGAGGGGCGCGGCGCGCGCGCGCTCGAACCGGGCGCGTACACCGTCATCCTCGAACCGCAGGCCGTCGCAGACCTCCTCGGCTCGATGACCTTCGATGCGCGCAGCGCCGAAGAGGGACGCAGTCCCTACTCGGTGCCCGGCGGCAAGACGCGTCTCGGCGAGCGGATTTTCGATGAGCGCATCAACATCTACAGCGACCCGTGGAACGCAGAACTGCCCGGCACGCAGGCGGCGCAGGCCGGCCTGCCCGCCGAGCGCATCTATCTCGTCAAAAACGGCGCGCTCGAAAACCTGACCTACACGCGTTTCTGGGCGAAGGAACGTATGAAAGAGCCGACGCCCGGCCCGGTCAATTTCATCCTTGAGACTGCGTCCGCGCGCTCTTCAATCGAAGAGATGATCCGCTCGACGCGTCGCGGCCTGCTCATCAGCCGTTTCTGGTACATCCGCTCGACCGACCCGCGCACGGCTTCCCTGACGGGACTCACGCGCGACGGCGTCTGGTACATCGAAGGCGGAGAGATTCGCTACCCCGTCAGGAATTTTCGTTTCAACCAATCCATCATCGGCATGCTTGCGCCCGGCAACGTCGAGATGATCGGCGCGTCCGAGCGCGTCGGCGACTCGGACGGAGCATCGCTTCTGCCCGCGCTCAAACTCAAGGCGTTCAACTTCACCTCGCAGTCCGAGGCGGTGTGAAAAAACGATACGGTAGGAACGATGAACGGAAGCAGCGATTTCTTCATTGATTCATTGATTCATTGATTCAATGGATCAATGAAGCAATGAATCAATCTTTTCACTTCATCGTTATCTGCCGGGCGTTTCCCTCTGCCGGGGCGCGTAGCTGATGCGGCGTGTTTCGCTTATGCGATTCTCCGCGAACGCGCCCTCGACGATCTCGTAGCCGAGCAGTGCGAAGACGCGCCCGCGCAGGAAGAGAGGCCGCGCGTTGCCGTACCAGTCAACGCACGAAGCGCGGCACGCGTCCTTCACCTTGCCTTCCGCCCGCGACGCGAGTTCTCCGAGTTCGTTCAAGCGCAGCGACTCGTTGCGCAAAAACAGGATCGAGGCCGAGCCTTCCGACAGGTGCTCGTAGCCCGGTCTCCCCGCGCCGCGCACGGGCAGGCCGAGCAAACCCGAATCCGCGCCGTCAGGCTTGTAGAAAAAGCCGTGACTGCGTAGTTCGCCCTGCGACGCCTCTTTGCGCGTGTAGCGGTCGGCGAGCGCGGGTTGTTCGCCGCCGAGCCTGATGCCCGTGAAATGCAAATCCTTCCCGTCAGTTCCCACGACGAGAGCGTCCGCGCCCATCGCCTCGATGCGGTCTACGCCGTGCGCGAGCGGCAACTCCGCGAGCGCGCCGCCGCCGTCCCAGCGCACCGCGTACAGGCGCGGACGCTTCGCGCTCTCCGGCGCGCCCCAACCACTGCCTGTGCCGTAGAGCAGGTGTTCGCCGACGAAGCGGTTTTGGAACGTGTACCCTTCGGGCTTCGCGAGTTTGCGATAGCTGGAAGGCGGGGCAGCGTCGCCGCCGTCGGAGAAACTAGCGAGCGGCACGCGCAGCAGTCCTACGTCGCCCGCCGCAGCTTCCGCCGCCCACATCCGGTCGCCCACACCGTCCGAACGCACCACCACGTTGAGGTGCGCGTCCGCGCTCTCAAGGAACGAAAACTGGTCTACGGGGCTGCCCGCCACGCCGAGCGCGCTCGGGCTTGAGCCGTCGAGCGGCATCTGGTAGAGCATCGAGCGACTCCGCATGCGCTCGCCTTCGCGCTCCCAATCGTTGACCCACACGTAGACCGAACCCGGCGAGACGTAGAACACGCGTCCCGGCGAGCCGATGACGGCGGTCGCCTCACACTCCATCTCGCCCCGCGCCAGATCACAGACCGTCACCGTGTGCAGCGCGGTCTCGTAAGGCTCGCTCTCGCGCCGCTCCCGCGCCACGCGGTAGACGCGCGTCGCCGGGACGATGCGCTTGAACCCGTCGTCCTTCGCCCCCTTGCCCCATTTGCGCATCGCGGGCAGCGACGCGAACGGGTCTTCGGCTTCAAGCGACAGGGAGAGCGGCGTGTAGAAGATGAGTTTCGAGCCGATCAGGCGACTGGAGTAATTGCGCGACGAGTAGTAATCGTTCGAGCGCAGGTGATAGGTGGAACGATAGCGCAGTTGGCCGTCGCGCCCGATGTCGAACAGGCCGACCTCCGTGCCGCCGCGTTCGTAGCTGTAGCCGATGACGACGACCGTGTCGCCGGAGATGAGCATCTCGTCGTACCAAGTGCCTCGCGGGTTGATGTCGGGCGCGAACGCATCAACGGCCGAGATTGGCTTGAGCGCGCCGTCGCCGATGGCGACCGTGAACAGACGCCCGCGCCGCAAGACCACCAGATGATCGCCATGCACCTTGACGATGCCGCCCTCGTCAACGCCCGCGTGCTGCACGTTCGTGACCGACTCTGTGTTTTCCGCCGAACTGGTGACGAACACCGTCTCGGACGTAGCGGAAGCTTCCGGCGTGGCGCCCGCGTCCATCCTCGCCGCCGCAGGCTGCGGAGCATTGGCCGCACGCCTCCGGGCCACCCTCCGCTGCCGTTCCCGCTCGCGCTTTATCTCCGCAGCCTGTTGGCGGAAATATTTCGCGAGTTCCTGCTCCGAGCCGAACGCGCGCAGAGTTTTGCGTGGCGTTTTCCGCAATCGCTCGCTCGCGCGCGGCTTTTGCCCGGCGCGCGACTGTGCATCGCAGCCTATGTTCATGGAGATGACGAACCCCATGGCGATCAGGAACAAAGTTGCCCGTCTCGCAGCTTTCACCAGCGTCGTTTTCATCGGCGTGCCCTCGCTTCGCAAAGAATCAAGTTTCGCTTCCTGAACGTCGCGCCCCGCGCTAACTTGCGCTTCTCGTTCAGGGATGGGAAGTTTAGACACGCCGGCCGCCGGATTGTTCCGGCTCACACGACGCCGGCCTCTTTGATGTCGAGCCTTCCGGCCGACGCATCGAGCGTGGCCGCCACGCCGAGCGGCAGCGTCAGTTGATCGTTCGTGTGGCCGATGGTGAGACCGGAGAGCACCGGAATTTGCAGCCCGCCGAGAAGGTTGTCCACGACCTCTCCGACCGTGAAAGGCAGCACGGTCGAAGGCTTGTAATCGCGCGGCCCGCAGCCGTCGCACTCGCCCCAGATGACGCCCGCCGCGTCCCTGAGTTTGCCCGCCAGGCGTAGTTGCGTCAGCATCCGGTCGATGCTGTAAGCCTGCTCCTCCACGTCTTCGAGGAAAAGAATCTTGCCGCGCGTGTCAATCTCGTAGGGCGTGCCGAGCGTCGAGACGATGAGCGACAAATTGCCGCCGGTGAGCGCGCCGATGGCCGTGCCGGGGCGCACCGTTCTGAGCGTGTGCGCGGGGCGCAAGGCGTTCGGCTCCGGCGGGTTCGTGAGCGTGCCGAGCGGCGTGGTCTCGAAGAGCGCCTTGCGGAAGTGCTGCTGCGTGTAGTCCGTGAAGCGCGACAGCACGATGGGGCCATGGAAGGTGACGAGGCGCGCGTGCCGGTTGATGGCGAGGTGCATCGCCGTGATGTCCGAGTAGCCGACGAAGACTTTCGGATTGCGGCGGATGAGATCGTAGTCAATGCGGTCGAGCAGGTGCGCCGAGCCGTAGCCGCCGCGAATGGCGAACACGCCGCGCACTTCCGGGTCGCGAAACATCGCGTGCAGATCGTCGAGGCGCGCTTCGACCGATTCGCGGTAAACGCCGAACCTGCGGCCGACGTTGCGACCGCGCTTCAGGCGCAGGCCGAGATACTTGATCGTGTGCTCGGCGAGCGCGAGCCGGTCGGGATCGGGCACTTCGGTGGCAGGCGTCACCAGCCCCACCACGTCGCCCGTGCGCAGAGCGCGTGGCCGGACGAGGCCGCCCTGCGCTTCGGCTTCGCCGCCGAACGTCGCCGCCAGCGGGAGCGACACAACAGCCACGCCCGCGCCCGTCAAAAAATTTCTCCGCCTCATGTTCAAGCTCCTCCGGTAGCCGCGAAATGTTGATGAAGATGGAATGCGCGCGTCTCCACGTTTAGCCACGGCTAATAACGCTCGATGCGCTGCACCGGCCGTCGCGGCAAGTGCTTCTATAAACTTTTAAGAGATATAGCTTACATTCGCGGTCGCGCCCAAGTCGCCGCCTGCGCCTCGCGCCGCGTGGCCGAAACAAAACGGGGCGAGGTTTCGTTAAAGTAGCTCGTACCCGTGAACCCGCGCCATCTATCTTTCAATTCTTCGGAGTCAACGAACATGTACAGACCGTTTCTCGCCCTCGTCCTTTTGCTCTCCTGCCTCTGCGGAGCCACCTTCGCGCAGACCGAGACGCCGCTCATCCTGCGCAGCCCGTCCATCAGCCGCGACCTGATCGCGTTCGTCTTCGCGGGCGACCTGTGGGTTGTCGGGCGCGAGGGCGGCGACGCTCGCCGCCTGACGACGGGAACCGGCACGGAGACCACTCCCTTCTTTTCGCCCGACGGCAAAGTCATCGCCTTCACGGCCGACTACGAGGGCAACGCCGACGTTTACCTCGTCGAGGCACGGGGCGGCGTGCCGCGTCGCCTGACCTATCATCCCGGCGCGGACATCGTCTCCGGTTGGACGCCTGACGGCGCATCTGTACTCTTCCGCTCGCAGCGCGACAGCCAGACGTTCGCGCCGCGTCTCTTCACGATGCCGCTCGCGGGCGGCCACCCTGCGGAAGTTCCGCTCCCGCAGGCGTCCGAGGCGAGCTACTCGCCCGACGGGCGGCGGCTGGCCTACGTGCCGCTCCTGCGCGCCTTCACGCAGTGGAAGCAATATCGCGGCGGGCGCACGACGCCCGTCTGGATCGCCGACCTCGCGGACTCGCGCGTCGAGCCGCTGCCGCGCGAGAACTCGAACGACTTCAACCCGATGTGGGTCGGCGACCGCATCTACTTTCTCTCCGACCGCGACGGCGCGGTCACGCTCTACTCTTACGACACCCGCGCGAAGCGCGTGGCGCAGGTCGTGCGGAACACGGGGCTCGACATCAAATCGGCCTCGGCGGGCGACGGCGTGATCGTCTACGAGCAGTTCGGCTCGCTCCACACGCTCGACCTCGGCTCGGGGCAGACGAAGAAAATCCCTGTGCGCGTTGCGGGCGATCTGCCTTCGGTGCGCCCGCGTTTCGCGCGCGTCGCACAGAACCTCTCCAACGCCTCGCTCTCGCCGACGGGCGCGCGCGCTCTCTTCGAGGCGCGCGGCGAGATCATCACCGTCCCGGCCGAAAAGGGCGACGCGCGCAATTTGACGAACACTTCGGGCGTGGCCGAGCGCGATCCGGCGTGGTCGCCCGACGGCAAGTGGATCGCCTACTTCTCCGACGAGTCCGGGGAGTACGCTCTGCACCTGCGGCGGCAGACCGGCATGGGCGAGGTGCGGAAAATTTCCCTCGGCAACGCGCCGTCCTACTACTACACGCCCATCTGGTCGCCCGACTCGAAGAAACTCATCTTCACGGACAAGCGGCTCAACCTCTGGTACGTTGACGTGGAGCGAGCGTCCGCCGCGCCCGTCAAAGTTGACACGAACACCTACGACAACCCGTTCCGCGTGCTCAACCCCGCGTGGTCGCCCGATTCGCGTTTCATCGCCTACACGAAGCAACTCAAGAACCGCCTCGGCACGGTCTTCATCTATTCGCTCGAAGAGAACCGGACGCGGCAGGTGACGGACAACATGAGCGACGCGCGCTTCGCGCTCTTCGACCGCGACGGGAAGCACCTCTACTTCACCGCCTCGACGAACGCCGGGCCGTCTTCCGGCTGGCTCGACATGTCGAGTTTCGACCGCCCCGTGACGCGCTCGGTCTACGTCGTCGTCCTGCGCAAAGACCTCCCCTCCCCGCTCGCGCCCGAAAGCGACGAGGAGAAGATCACCGAGGAACAGAGAACGAACAACCCGGAGGATAAAGGCGAGCCGCGCCCCGGCCCGACGCCCACGGCGACGCCCGCGCCGCTGCACGATGCGGCGAACGTGTACGCCGAAGTCGCCGACCCGGCGGCCGACACGGCAAACGGGTTCGAGCCTCAAACCGGGTCACAACAGGAACCGGCGCAGGGCGGCGCGGCTGCCGCCGGTGCGCGTGCCGCCGCCGCCAAGAAGCCCGAACCCGTGCGCATAGACTTCGACGGCATTGATCAGCGCGTGCTTGCGCTGCCCATCCCCGCGCGCAATTACGCCTGGATGCGCGAGGGCAAGGCGGGGACGATCTTCATCGTCGAAAGCCCGACCGGGACTGACGCGCAGGGCTTCGTCCTGCACCGTTTCGATCTGGCGAAGCGCAAGGTCGAGAAGGTGACGGAGGGCGTCCTGGGCTTCGACGTGTCGGCCAACGGCGAGAAGATGCTCCTGCAACTCGGGGGAGGCGGTCAGGGCGGTCAGGGCGGTCAGGGCGGCGGTCGCTGGTTCATCGTTTCGGCGACTCAACCGTTGAAGCCGGGCGAGGGACAGATCAACACCTCCACGCTCGAAGTCCGCGTTGATCCGCGCGCCGAGTGGAGGCAGATGTACCGCGAGGCGTGGCGCATCCAGCGCGACTTCTTCTACGACCCGAACTTCCATGGCCTCGACATCGCGGCCACGGAGAAGCGTTACGCGCCCTACGTCGAAGGGCTGGCGCACCGCGCCGACCTCAACTACCTCTTGCAGGAGTCGCTGGGTAACATGGTCGTCGGCCATCACAACACGGGCGGCGGCGACACGCCCACGGTCGCCAACGTTCCGGGCGGCCTGCTCGGAGCCGACTACCGCATCGAGGGGGGACGCTACCGCTTCGCACGCATCTTCAACGGCGAAAACTGGAACCCGAATCTGCGCGCCCCGCTCACGCAGCCCGGCGTGCAGGTGCGCGTGGGCGAATACCTGCTCGCCGTCAACGGCCGCGAGTTGCGCTCGTCGGACAACATCTACAGCTTTTTCGAGGGCACGGGGAACAAGCAGACCTTGATCAAGGTCGGGCCAAGCCCGGACGGCGCGGGCGCGCGCGAGGTGACGGTCGTGCCGGTCACGAGCGAGTCGGGCTTGCGCAACCTCGCGTGGATCGAGGGCAACCGCCGTAAGGTTTCGGAGATGACCGGCGGGCGCGTCGCCTACGTCTACCTGCCGAACACTTCGGTCGGCGGCTACACGAATTTCAACCGCTACTACTTCGCGCAGATTGACAAGGAGGCGGCCGTCATAGACGAGCGTTTCAACGGCGGCGGCACGGCCGCCGACTACTTCATAGACTACATGCGCCGCCCGCTGATGAACTACTGGGCGACGCGCGAGGGCGCGGATTTCACCACGCCCGTCGGCGCGATCTACGGCCCGAAAGTGATGCTCATAGACGGCTATTCGAGTTCCGGCGGCGACGCCCTGCCCTGGTACTTCCGCCGCGCGAAGATCGGCCCGCTCGTGGGCAAGCGCACGTGGGGCGGTCTCGTCGGCATCTACGATTACCCGCAGCTCATAGACGGTGGAAGCGTCACGGCTCCGCGCGTCGCCTTCTACAGTCCCGAGGGCGACTGGGAAGTTGAAAACGCGGGTGTGGCTCCCGATGTCGAGGTCGAACTCGACCCGCGCGCGTGGCGCGAGGGGCGCGACACGCAACTGGAGAAGGCCGTCGAAGTAGTGATGGAGGCGCTACGCAAGAACCCTCCGCCCACGCCGCGCAAGCCCGCCTACCCGAACTATCACAAGAGCGCGGGTAGATGACCTACACAGCATAGCGAGCGAGTTTATAAAGCCCCGGACGTGTTGCTATTGAACGCGGCCGGGGCTTTATAAAAGTTCGTTTGCGTAAACTCAGCTACGGATTGAGCGGCTTGCCGTCCGCATCGAGCCGGATGACTTCGCCCATGTTGAGTTCGCGGATTCCCTGCTCGATCTTGCTTAAATCGCCGATGATGATCCAGACGAGTTCATTGGGACGGACGAATTTCTTCGCCGCCGCTGCGAGTTGCGCTTCGTTCAGCGAGCGCAGGTTCTTCGAGTAGTTCGCCCAGTAGTCGGCGGGCAGGTTCAGATTGATCTGAGCGATGGCCGCCGCTTCGAGCGCGGAGATGGTCTCGAACCTTCCCGCGAGGCGCGAAGTCATGTTGCGCATGATGCTCGTGAATTCTTCGCCGCCGACGGGGCGCGCGCCCGCCACGTTGTTGATCTCTTTCACCACCTCAACGATTGATTCTTTCGTCTTGTCGGTTTGCACCGGCGCGACGACGAGGAAGGTGCGCTGCCCGCGCACGGACGTGACCTGACCGCTCGTGCCGTAGCTCCAGTGTTTGTCGAGCCGCAGGTTGCGGTTGAGACGCGACGTTGCCATGCCGCCGAAGTTCTGCATCACGGGTTCGAGCGCGAGGTCTTCCGGCTGCCCGCTGGTTTCGGAAACGTGCGCGGCCACGATGGTTGATTGCGGCGCGTTCGGTTTGTCAATCAGGTAAATCTTTTTGCCGGGTGTGCGGGCGACCGTGCCGAGATTTTTGCGCGGCGCGCTGCCCTGCTTCCAGCCGCCCAGAGTCTCTTCGAGCGCGGGCAAAACTTTTTCGAGCGTCGTGTCGCCCGTGACGACGACCGTGGCCGCGCCCGGTTTGAACCAGTCGGCGTGCCACTTCATCAGGTCTTCGCGCGAGATGGTGGCGACCGTATTTTCAAAACCCGACGCGGGCTTGCCGTAAGCGTGATTCGCGCCGTAGATGATGCCGGACAGAATGCGCTGCGCGAGCACGTTCGGATTGGCTTTCTCCTGTCCGATTTGTGCGATGCGGCGTTGTTTTTGAATCAGGAATTTGTCGGCCGGGAACGACGGGTTCAGCACGACATCCGCCATGATTCCGAGCGACGGGCGCAGATTTTCAGCCGTCGCCTGCAAACGCACGAACGACATGTCGAGCGAACTCCCCGTGAACAGATTTGCGCCGAGCAAGTCCAACTCTTTTTCGATTTGAAAAGCGTCGCGCGTCTTCGTCCCTTCATCCATCAGGTCGAGCGCGAGCGTGGCGACACCCGCCTTGTCAGGCGTATCGGAAGACGAACCGGCATCGAGCGCGAGCGCGACGTTGACGATGGGCGTCGAATGACGCTCCAGCAGGAGGACGTTCAGGCCGTTCTTGAGTTTGGCGCGTTGCGGGGCGGGAAATTTAACGTCGGGCGCGGGGCCGAGCGGCGGCAGAATTTTGCGGTCAACGTTTGATTTCCCCTGCGCGAGGCGCGGAAACGGTTTGACCGTCATCGTGTAATGATTGGCGCGCAGCCAGCGGTTGGCAGTTGCGCGCACGTCGGCGGGCGTGGCGTTCGCCAACGCTTCGAGACGCTGCAAGTAAAAATCGGGCGAGCCGCCGTAGGTCATGCTTTCGGCGAGAATGTCGGAACGGCCGCCGAAACCGCCGAGCCGCTCCGCATCGCGCAGAAAATTGGCGAGGCTGACGTTCTTCATGCGCCGCAACTCTTCTTCGCTCACGCCCTGTTCGAGCATCTCGCCCAGCACGGCGTCCATGTCGCGCTCGACATCCGCCGGATTCGCTTCGGGTTTGACCGACGCGATGACGAGGAAGAGGCTGCCGAGTTCGCTATCGAAAACGCTTGCCCTGACATCGGTCGCGGTCTTTTTGTCGTAAACCAGACGGCGGGCGAGACGGGAATCCTTCGAGTTCGCCAGCACGGCGGCGAACAAGTTCAAGTGCTGCGTTTCCGCGTCGCGCCATGTGGGCGCGTGATAGACGCGGTAGATACGCGCCTGCGGCACGCGATCCTGCATCTCATCGCGGATGTTGCGGTCGAGCGTGGGAATCCATTTTTCGGTGCGCTGCAAGGCCGGCCCCGGCGGGATGCCGGCGAAATATTTATTGACGAGTTCGAGCGCGCGTTCGGGCGTGATGTCGCCCGCCAGCGCGATGACGGCGTTATTCGGCCCGTAATAAGTTTTGTACCATTCTTTCACGTCGTCGAGCGTCGCCGCGTTCAAGTCTTCCATCGAGCCGATGGTTGACCACGAATAGGGATGCGAGTAGGGATAGAGCTTCTGGCCGATCTCGTCGAACACGCGGCCGTAAGGCTGATTCTCACCCTGCCGTTTTTCGTTTTGCACCACGCCGCGCTCGCGCTCCAGCATCTCCTTCGAGATGTAATTGGCTAAGAAACCCATGCGGTCGGCTTCGAGATAGAGCGTGCGTTCGAGGGCGGAGACGGGAACGTCTTCGAAGAAGTTGGTGCGGTCGGAGTTGGTCGTGCCGTTGCGGTTGTTCGCGCCGAGGTCGTCCATCGCTTCGCGAAAGCCGTGCGGGTAATTTTCCGAGCCGTTAAAAAAGAAGTGCTCGAAAAGATGAGCGAACCCCGTCTTGCCGCGCTTCTCGTTGCGCGACCCGACGTGATACCACAAATTCACGCCCACAATCGGCACGCTGTGGTCTTCGTGGACGAGCAGCGTTAAACCGTTGTCGAGCACAAATTTTTTATACTGAATGGCATAACGACTGCGGTCGAACTGCCCGACAACCGCCGGCTTATTTGTTTGCTGCGCCGTCACGGGCAACTGTGCAAGTTGAAAGATGATTGAAAATAAGAGGACGAGTGTTAAGAGCGATTTACGTTTCATGCGATTCTCCTGCGCTGATTTGCCGAAAGGTATTTGAAGTTTAGTTTATCCGTTGAATTAATCGAAGTTGAACGGCATGCGACAAAGGGATTTAGATTGCCGTCATGCCTCGCCATGCGATGAGCTACTTTTACTGCTACCCACACCAAAACACAATGCCTATAGTTAGACCGGTGCAATTCAGGAGGCCGCTATTCCCTTCCGCGAAATAGTATCTGTCAGAAAATAAGGATTGTGTTTTGCCGTGGATGGAGATAAAAGTTGCTTGTCTGCGGGACGAGACCCGATAGAATGTCTTTCATCATCGAATTGTTCCTCCTGCTGGAATGCCGCTCGCCGGAGCGGGTTAAGCAGCCTTCATCCCCAAACTCCCGGGGCGGGTAATGCCGGGCGTTAGATGTCTTTCGCTTTCGACCGACCGACATATTTTATGTAACGCAGATGAGTGCAGCAAACAGAGACGTTAGCCGAGAGTCCCCGCCGCCTACGATTAAAGGCGCATTGGCTTTTCGCGCTAAAGCGGCCGTCCTGAAGATGAAGCGAGGCGCGCGGAATGCTTTCGATAATAGCCTGATGCGTTTTCCGTCAAACGATATGCTGTCGGGCACAGCAATCATCGCGGAATCAACCTCGCGCCTGTGGACTGACGGTGATGATTCGGAAGGCCATCTGCTCGCGGGAAAGACCCATAATCTTCGCCTGGCGGTTCGCCGACTCAACGGCGTGGAAGTGCCTGCCGGCGGCATGTTTAGTTTCTGGGCACAGGTCGGAAGGACGACCCGCCGCAGAGGCTACGTGCGCGGACGCGAACTGCGCGAGGGGTGCATCATCCCGGCCGTAGGGGGCGGCATCTGCCAGCTTTCCAATGCGCTCTATGACGCCGCCCTGCACGCAGGTTTTGAGATCATCGAGAGACATGCTCACTCGAAGGTCATCCCCGGCTCACTTGCCGAACGCGGGCGCGACGCAACCGTCTTCTGGAACTACGTAGATTTGCGCTTCAAATCGCCGCATGCTTTCCGCATCGAAGCCGCGCTGAATGCTGACTTTCTGACGGTTCGACTGAGGGGCGACGTGAGCGCAAGCCCTCGCCCATCCCCCGTTTTAATACCGGCAAAAACAGACGCCGAAACATCCGCGCCGCAAAATTGCTTCAGTTGCGGCGTGCATGAATGCTTCAGACACGCAGGGCGAGACAACAGGGATGTGGTGTTCAAACGCTCCGCTTATCTGGTGGATGAATACTGGCCGGAATTCGATCAGTACTTGCGCGAGTCGAAACGGGAGCGAGACTTATTGCTCGTGCCGCTCGACGGCAAAAGATTCGGGAAGGCTAATTACGCCTGGAGCACGAGGGATTTCCCGAATTTCAGGCAGAGTTGGAAAGTCGCCCTTCACAGATCATTTCGTTTGAGAAAACTTGCGTCGCAGGGCGCGACGAGACAAAAGACTCTGCTCGCATTTCACGAAAAATTGGCTGATAGCTATGCCGCCGTGCTGCCCTATGATGTCACTCATGTGATCGTCACGCAGAACTTATTACCGTATCTATGGCGTGGAGGTCATCTCGGCGGTCGGACGTTCGACGTGTTGATGACCGCGCTGCCGCTGTCGGAGTTGCATGAGAGACTGGACTCGGCCTCTTCAAAGCACCCGGAGAGCAGAACCCTGGCCGACTTCCGCGCCGACGAGAATCTGGTGAAGATGGAAACCGAAGCGTTGCGGCAGGCACGCAGGATCATCACCCCTCATTCCCAGATCGCCCGGTTATACGGAGGCCGGGCGGTGAGTATTGATTGGATAATGCCGCCGCCGCCGGCATCCACACGGAGGCCGTCGGATATGCGCCGCCCCAGGCTCGTCTTTCCCGCCTCGACGGTCGGTAGAAAGGGAGCTTACGAGTTGCGCGCTGCGATTCAGGGCTTGGACGTACAGCTAACGGTGGTCGGCGCACAGTTGGAGGGGGAAGATTTCTGGCAGGGAGTATCAGTCGAGCACAGGCATCACGGTGAGAATTGGCTTGAAGGGGCGAGCGCCGTGGTGCTACCCGCTTATATCGAGCACCGGCCGCGAAGATTGCTTGAGGGCGTTGCACGCGGCATCCCCGTGATCGCCTCTACCGCCTGCGGGTTGGAGAGCGTCAAGGGAGTGATTAACATTTCACCGGGAGATGTTGCAGCCCTCAGACACGAAATCGAGAAGTTAGTGTCTAACACGGCGACACCACCTCAACGCTTCTCAGGACTTGAGACGTAGTGATAAAGACGCGGGCACGGGTGTCGGCGTCCGGTTAAGATGAATCAAGACACACCGCGCCGGGAACTGGCCGCTCGCATAGAAAGACTCATCGGCGCGAGAGTCGAATCATATCGCCGCGTCGAGGGCGGTTATACTGCCGCTCTACGTTTGCTGTGCAAAACGACCGATGCCAGCTTCTTCGCCAAAATCGGAACGACGCCGGGGACGAGCAAAAGTCTTAGTCGTGAGATACGCATCTACAATTCTTTAAGCGGCGACTTCATGCCGCGCCTTGTAGCGTCGGAAGATCATGAGTCTGAACCCATCCTCGTGATAGAAGACCTCTCGCTGCAACATTGGCCGCCGCCCTGGGGTGAACGTCACGTCGAGTTGACTCTGGCGCAGATCAACGCGCTGCACAGCACGCCCGCATCGGTGGAAACTTATGCGCAGGCTCACGGGTTGCCTGACGCGAACTGGCTGGCGGTCGCCGCCGACCCCGAGCCGTTCCTTGCGCTCGGGATGGCGGATGGCGAATGGCTTGAGGCAGCCCTCCCCATCCTGATGCAGCAGGAAGAGAGATGTCCCACCGAGGGCGATAGCCTGTCGCATCTTGACCTGCGCAGCGACAACATCTGCATCACGGCGAACCGGGCAGTCTTCGTTGATTGGAATGTGGCCTGTCTGTCTAATCCCAGACTTGATCTAGGCTTCTGGCTGCCCAGTCTGGCTTACGAGGGCGGGCCTCAACCTGAAAAGATTTTACCCGATGCGCCGGAGGTCGCGGCATGGGTCAGTGGCTACTTCGCCGCCCGCGCCGGCTTGCCGGAAATAAGTGATGCCCCGAGAGTCCGCACGGTTCAGCGAAGGCAACTGGAGACAGCCCTGCCTTGGGCTGCGCGGGCGTTAAACCTGCCTCCCTTGACGAATAAAGGGACGGCATGACGGCAACCCTTGATCCTGAAGTTGAAATTCGTGAGGCATGAACTTAGCAATCTTCGACATTGACGGTACGCTGACTCGAACAGACCGGGTAGATGAAGTTTGCTTCGTGCAGGCTTTGGCGGATGCGCACGCCATCACCGGGGTCAGCACTGACTGGGCTGCATACCCGCATACGACGGATTCCGCCATCACGCGACATATTTTTCAGGAGAAGTTTACACGCGCCCCCGCAGAAGCCGAGTTGTTAAAGTTTCAGATTCGTTTCGTGCAATTGTTGAATGAACACCGCGCCGAAGACCCCGCGCTCTTTGCCGAAATTGAGGACGCGCCTGTTATGTTGCGGCGTTTGAATCAGGAGGCGGAATGGAGAGTCGCGATTGCTTCCGGCAGTTGGGGCGCGCCGGCCGCGTTAAAGCTGAAAGTCGCGGGTATTGAGGTTGATGATTATCCGGCCGCGTTTGCCGACGACGGTTTTTCGCGAGAGGAAATTTTGCAATCGGCACTGTTGAAAGCGCGTGCGCGATACCGGCAGGAGCATTTCGCCCGTGTTGTCAGCGTCGGCGACGGCGTGTGGGATGTTCGCACGGCGCGCAATCTCAAGTTCCCGTTCATTGGTATCGGCAGCGGAGACCGGGAGGAAAAGCTGCGCCGCGCGGGGGCGACGCATGTGTTGAAAGATTTCGCCGATTACGGTCGGTTGGTTCGATGCCTCGCGGAGGCGGATGTCCCGAAAGCGGAAAGCGTGGTGTAAGCGGATGCCGGACTTGATGCCCGACAGTTTATTAACAGAGGATGCGACCCGCACCGGCGGCTACGAGAGGACTTCCGGCGACTATAAAATCCGGCAGGTCATCGCCGCCTCCGCCGTGGGCACGATGATCGAGTGGTACGACTTCTATATTTTCGGCAGCCTCGCCGCGGTCATCTCCCCGCTCTTCTATCCGCCGGGCAACGACACCTTCGCCTACATCGCATATCTCGCCACGTTCGCCGTCGGCTTCATCGTCCGCCCCTTCGGCGCGCTCTTCTTCGGGCGCATCGGCGACATCGTGGGGCGGAAGTATGCCTTTCTCGTCACGCTGCTCATCATGGGCGGCGCAACCGCCGTCATCGGCTTTTTGCCGACCTACTCGCAGATCGGCATCGCCGCGCCCGTCATCCTGCTGTTCATACGCGTCCTGCAAGGGCTGGCGCTCGGCGGCGAGTACGGCGGCGCGGCGGTCTATGTCGCCGAGCACGTGCCGGATCACAGGCGCGGTTTCTACACGAGTTTCATCCAGATCACGGCGACGCTCGGACTCTTCGTTTCGCTGGCCGTCATCCTCATCGTGCAGAACATGATGAGCGCGGACGCGTTCGCCGGGCGTACCGGATCGTTTGCCGGTTGGCGCATCCCCTTCATCATCTCGATCTTTCTCGTCGGCGTTTCGCTCTACATTCGGCTGAGGATGAAGGAGTCGCCCATTTTCCAGCACGTTAAAAGTTCGGGCATGACTTCAGCGAAACCGCTCACGGAAGCTTTCACCAAGTGGAGCAATTTGAAGCTCGTGCTGATCTCTCTGTTCGGCGCGACCGCAGGGCAGGGCGTGGTCTGGTACACCGGCCAGTTTTACGCGCTTTTTTACCTGCAATCGATTCTCAACGTGGACGCCACTTCGGCCAACTATATCGTCGCCATCGCGTTGCTCCTGGGGATGCCCTTCTTCGTCGTCTTCGGCGCGCTCTCGGACAGGGTGGGGCGTAAGTGGATCATCATGGCGGGTTGCCTGCTGGCCGTCGTCACCTACATGCCGATCTATAAAGGGATGCAGGCGGCGGCCGGGTCGAACGTCGTGACGGCCGTGTCGCAGCGCCATCCCGTCACCGGCGCGATCAGCCTGACGCCCCGGACGAGGGACGCCGCCGGCAATTTACAGGACGCGCCGAAGGTTCTGACTTATACAAACTTCCGTAGTCTCATCGGCAACCGGGCGGCGTTGGGGCTGATCCTGCTCGTCTTCATTCAAGTTCTGTGGGTGACGATGGTTTACGGCCCGATTGCCGCATATCTGGTCGAGGCGTTCCCGGCCAGGATCAGGTACACCGCGCTGTCTCTGCCCTATCACATCGGCAACGGGGTGTTCGGCGGATTGTTGCCGCTCATCGGCCTGTCGGTCATCGCCAGCACGGGCAACATCTACGCCGGACTGTATTACCCGATGATCGTCGCCTCCATCACCTTTATCATCGGCTCGCTGATGTTGCGCGAGACGAAGAACGTGCTGATCTGGGATGAGATAGAGACAGAGCCGAGGGCAGGCAGCCCGCCTGCGTAGCGAGGGATGCGCGGGAGTTCGAGAGGCAGTGAAGAAGGTCGCCGGGAGAGGATAGAGGCCGCGCCCCGGAACATCAGGTTGCGTTGCGAAGATTATTTACCGGCTACATAAATAAAGAGGGACTAATATTTAGCCCCTCTTTATTCTTTAGGTCGGCAACACGGAATTACATGGCCGACACTCTTGACAGTCGCTTTACCCTAATGTGAGTTCGACGTAAGCACGGGCGACTAACAGCCCCGTCAGGGGCGGCATATTTGTAGCCCACGGCGCGAGCCGTGGGGACAAACGTCAACACCAATGAGCAGCCCCGTCAGGGGCGAAAGATATTCGGCCTCGAACTTCTTCCGCCCCTGACGGGGCTTCGCACGTTATCCACCGCTTGATCCCACGGCTTGCGCCGTGGGCTACAAGTCTTTCGCCCCTGACGGGGCTTCCATCAGTCGCCGCTGACGTGGCTCGCGGCCGTCACACCGTCCTCGCTTATCTCGAACTCACGTTACCCTACGGCCGCCCGAAGCGCGAACGGTACTCCACGGAGTTCAAGAACCCATGGATCATCGTGCGAAAGTCGGAGGGGTTAGCGTTCAGATACCTGAGCCAGGCGTTATAGCCTTCCTCCTCCGGGTCGCGTTTGAGATAGCCGAAGTACTGCATCGTCACGAAAGCCCCGTTGAACTCCTTCGCACGCGCCGCCGGGTGCTCGGCCACCGCGCGGACGACTTCGGCCTGCGTCTTCCTGCCGGA
This sequence comes from Pyrinomonadaceae bacterium, assembly GCA_035296445.1. Taxonomy (GTDB): domain Bacteria; phylum Acidobacteriota; class Blastocatellia; order Pyrinomonadales; family Pyrinomonadaceae; genus JAIVJZ01. The sequence goes on from DATHAZ010000149.1 coordinate 20,880, forward strand.
GCGCAGGTCTTCGACGAGCGTGTCCCTCGTCACTTCGCCGCCGAGCGTCAGGCCGGCGACCTGAAGCAGACGGTCAACGAAGCCCTCCGCCGAGACGCGGTCGTCGTAGAGCGACTGAAACTCCGCGCGCTGCACCCACGCGGAGGCGAACGCGGCCTTGTTGGCGATCACTTCCCCGGCCGTCTGTCCCGAGACCGCCCGCAGATCGCGCAGGAACTCGTTGTACGTCGGGCTGCGTCCGAGGCTCACCCTGTAGAAGAGGAAGACATAGTAGCCCTTGAACTCGAACTCCTGCGAACGGAAGAAGGCCGACGAGACGTGGATGCGGTCGCACTCGGCCGAAGGGCTGGCGTTGTCCGTGTTGAAGATGTTCGGGCAGCGGTCGAGGACACCGACCCAGGCTTGCAAGCCCTCCGGCTCAGGCTCGCGGCCGAGGAAGTCGAGGTAGTGCATGCGCACGAGGAACTGCGGGGTGTCTATCGGGTTCTGCGCCGGTTGCCCCCTGTCCTCGTTGTCAATGATGGTCATGCCGGATTCGCTCTGCGCGCCGAGCGTAGCCCCGACCGCGTCGCTCAGCGTGACGAGGAAGAACTCGTCGATCTCGATGTTCGCGTCGTCAATGATGGTTATGTTGATGGTCTGGGTGGCCTCGCCGGGGGCGAAGCGCAATGTGCCCTCGGTGTGTACGTAGTCGGAGCGTGCCCAGGCCGCGCCGTCGCAGGCGACGTGGGGCGGGCATATCTCCCTGGTGGCGAAGTTGACGGTCGCCTCGCGCGCGAGATCGCCGAGGCGCGTCACGGTGACGGTGTCGCCGTAGGGGCCGGACTCCCGTACCAGGAAGGAACTCTGGCTGAATTGGATCGTGGTCTCGGGGGCCGGGTAGTAGGGGGGGGGCTGCGAGGCGCGCCAGTCGGGGTCGTAGTCGTCCGCGGGGTGCGTGGTCAGGCGTGCGGGCGCTCCGCCGTCAACGCCCATCAGGTAGATGTCGCGCTGCTGCGCGTCGCGGTAGCTGGTGAAGGCGATGCCGGAGCCGTCGGGAAGCCACACGGGCATCAGGTCTTGCGCGGGGTGATCGGTCAACGGTTCGGCCATCCCGCCGGTCGCGCTGACGGTGTAGATTTCGTCGTTGCCGAGTTTGCCGGCGAAGGCAAGCCGCCTGCCGTCGGGCGACCACGCGGGGCCGCTCGCCTGCGGCGGGAACGGGAAAGAGTTGAAGGGCGACGCGATGTTGGAGATACGCGTCTTGCCGCTGCCGTCGGCGTTCACGACGTAGAGGTGCCACGCATTGGTAGGGTCTTCGGGGTTGTTGACACCCTCGCGGCCGACGTATGCGATACGCGTGCCGTCGGGCGACCACGCGGGGTCGGCGGCCTCGACCGTGCTGATGAAGGTCGCCGTCGTTTCGCCTTCGACGTTGATCACGACGAGGTTCGACAACTCGCCCATGAAGCTGCTGACGTAAACCAACTTCGTCCCGTCCGGCGACCAGGCCGGGTCGTAGACCATGCCGGTAATGAAGCCCTCGCGTCCGTTGTTCGTCACCTGCCTGACGCCGCTGCCGTCGGCATTCATCACGTAGATGTTGGAACGGCCGGTCGTATTCGAGGGGCCGGGGCGGTTACTCGCGAAGGCGATGCGCGTGCCGTCGGGCGACCAGACGGGCGAGGCGTCCTCGGCGGGGTTGTTGGTGAGGTTCGTCTGGCCTGTGCCGTCGCCGTTCATCACATAGATTTCGTGGTTGCCGTCGCGCAGGCTCGTGAAGAGCACGCGGTCGGTGGGGCGCGGAGTGGGCGTGGCGACAGGCGAGGGCGAGGGGCAGGGCGTCGCGGCGGGCGCAGGCGCGGGCAGCGCGGCGGGCGTCTGCCACGCGGGGTGGCGATCACGCCTGTAGGTGTTGAGGAGTTCCGCAATGGCGCGGCAACCGTCAACCTCGATGCGGAAGATGGCGTATTCGTATGCGTCGTAGACGACTTCGGTGCCGTCGGGCGACCAGGACGGCCCGGTCGTCTGACCGGGCGGGACGGCCACGACCCTCTCGCCGGTGCCGTCCGCGTTGATGACCCTGATCGTCTGGCCGCCCGAGCTAGGCCAGCCCTGGGAGACGAAGGCGATGCGCGCGCCGTCGGGCGACCATGCGGGGGCAGACCCTTGGGTGAGGCGCACCACTCCGCCGCCGTCCGCGTTCATCACCTGCACGCTGTTGTTCCAACTGAACGCGATTTTCGTCCCGTCCGGCGACCACGCGGGTTCGCGCTCGCCGCCCCTGTCGCCGGAGAGGCTCCGGCGACCGCTGCCGTCGGCGTTCATCACGTGAATTTGATAGCCCCGCCCCTCGACGAATCCGACGAAAGCGATGCGCGTGCCGTCGGGCGACCAGGCGGGAGAGGTTTCCGTCCCCGCGCTCCGGGTGAGGTTCGTCTGGCCGGTGCCGTCCGCGTTCATCACGTAAACTTCCTGGTTGCCGTCGCGCGTCGAGGCGAAGGCGATCTTCGAGCCGTCGGGCGACCAGGCCGGCTCGTTGTTTTCACCGGCAGAGGCCGTCAGCCTGGTCGCCATAGTGTCGTGAGGGCCCATCACGTAAATGTCCGATGATAGGTAATGGTTGCTGCGCGTAAAAGCGATCTTGCCCTGCGCGGTCGTCGCGGGAGGCGTGACGCGCGCGGCGCGGAGAGCCGGATCGTGAGGCGCGCCCGCGGCGTGGGTCTCGCCCATCTGCCGGAGCAGGATTACGCCGAGGCAGGCGACCAGCGACAGCGCGGCGAGACCGCGAACGAGTCCACAAACGCTTTTACGAGAGGCAACGGCCGGAGCGCGGCCTGTAATTACGTTAATCATCTGTCTATCCCCCAATTACTGCTTAGACTCCCGGTGTTAGAAATCCAACCTCACTGCAAGCTGGATCGAACGCGAACCGCCGATCTGGTAGAGGGGGCTGAGTCCCCCGTTGACGCCGCCCGTGCCCAGACTCTTCCCCAATGTCTGGATTGACTCGCCGAAGCGACTGCTCCCGAGTTCGTTGACCGGGTCTCCGAAGTTCGGGTGGTTCAGGGCGTTAAAGAATTCGGCGCGCACTTGCACGCCCACCCGTTCGGTGAGCGCGAACCGGCGGCGCAACGCCAAATCAACCTGCGCGAAGCCGAACCCGCGCAGCGAGTTTCGCCCGAGACTTCCCTGCCGCCCCGGCGCGACTAAGAAAGCCGCCGGGTTGAGGCGTCGCCCCCCCGGCGCAGAAGGGTCGTCCAGGTAGACCGGCGCGCCGGCGACGAGGTCGGGACGCTGAACATCTACGAGTTCGCCGATGACGAGGCCAGTCCGCGCGAGAACACTGAAGGGCGTGGCGGAGCGGGCGCGCAGGAAAGCGTCGAGAGACCAGCCGCGTATGAGGGCGCGGGCGGGACTACCTTTTGCAGAGGTCGCGGGGAGGTCGTAGGTGAGGGCGGCCGTGAAAGAGTGGCGCACGTCGAAGTTGGACGGCCCGCGCTCCCGCCTCGTGCTGAGACGCCTGAACAGATTGATGGAAGAGTCGTCGGAGTCGTCGTCAATCGAATGCGACCAGGCGTAGAAAGCCTGAGCCTGCAAGCCCCCGGAGAGGCGGCGACGATATTGCACCTGCAAGGCGTGGTAATCGGAAGTGGCGGTGTTCGTGACGACCCTGATCAGCGTGAATTTAGGATCGGGCGCGAGCAAGGCCGTCTCGCGCAGCAGGCGGCGTCCGGCCGCTCCCACATACGCCGCCGACAAGGCCTGCCGCGCGCCGAGCGGCTGCTCTGCCCCGATGTTCCATTGCATGGTGTAAGGCAGTTTGAGCCGCGGGTCGAAGGCGTAGAACGTACCGTAGGGCGGATCGGTGTTGAGCGGGGGCGGCGTGGCCTGCGCGGGGTCTAGCGGGAACGGCACGTCCGAGAAGAGCTTTTCCCTGCGGAACGGGAAGGCGCTGCCGAAGGCCAGGCCTGCGGGGCCGTTGCCGAGATCGTAGAAGACGCCGAGGCCGCCGCGCAAGACCGTCCCCGGCAGGCGGGGAAGTTGGTAGGCGAAGCCGACCCGCGGGGCAAAGTTGTAGTAAGTGGTGCGCCACAGGGGTGTCCCACGTGGGGCGAGCGAAAGCTGAGACGCCTCGGTGCGGAGGCTCACGATATCCCCGTCCATGCCGAACCTGAGACCCTCAACCGTGAAAGGATCGTCGCCACCGCTCTCGCGCGGCGGGGGGTTCAGTTCCCACCTCAGCCCGTAGGTGAAGGTGAGCCGCGGCGTGGCGCGCCAGGTGTTCTGCGCGAACGCGGAGAAGTTCATGAAGATTGGCGCGCGCGCCCCGGTCTCCGCGCCGACCTGAACCTGCGCCGCCCTGCCATTCCCGGCGGCGGCCACGCCGTTAGTCTGTCCGCTGCCGAAGATCACCGTCTGCGTATAACGCGGCGGGCCGTAGCTCGGTGACAGGTGGCGGAAGTCCGCGCCGAACTTGAAATGGTTCGCGCCGCGCACGACCGACAGTGTCTCGACGACGTTGAACTGTCGCTGCAAGTTCTCGGCGATCCCGCCGACGCCGTAGTTGGCGTCCAGACCGCCGCGCAGGATGAGACGGAAGCCGGCGTCGCGCGCCGAGGCGGAGGGGAACGGGGCGAGCGGGTCGGAGAGGGGTGAGGCCCCTCCGAAGTCGTCCATCGAGAGCGATGTCTCGCCGCCGGCGCGGCTCCAGTTAACGCGCAGATCGCTCGTCACGTTCGGCGTGACGGCGACGACGGCTGCGGCCGTCAGCGTCTGCGTCCCGAGCGACGTGCGGTTCAGGGTGTTCAGGCTCTGCCGCCCGAAGCCGGCGGTGGTCACGCCTCCGCGCTGAACGGTTTCGGACGGGGCGTGGTTGTAACGGGCGAAGACGGTGGATTTCTGATTAGGCGACACGTCTATGCGCAGGCTCATGGCATCGAGGCTTGAAGGGTCGGAGTAGCCGGCGGAAAACTCGGCGAACCCGTTCCCCAGATCGCGTCCGCTCGGCATGGGGAAGGCGTCGAGGTACGGCCTGAGTTGCGGCGGGGCGTTAAGCCTCGCCGCGCGCGAAGGGACTTCCGTGATCGCGACCTGCGGCTGGCGCAAACGCAAGCCCTCGTAGGAGGAGAAGAAGAACGCTCGATCACGAACGAGTGGCCCGCCGAGCGTGCCGCCGAAGTCGCTCTGCCGGAGCGTGCTTTCGGCGAGGCCGCGGCTGTTGGCGAACCAGTCGTTCGCGTCGAGCGCGTCGTGGCGGAAGTATTCGAAGAGCGTGCCGTGAAACCCGTTCGTCCCGGAGCGGGTGACGAGCGAAACCTGTGCGCCGGGCGTGCGGCCGAACTCCGGCGCGTAGGATGAGGTCTGCACGCGAAACTCTTCGAGCGCCTCGACCGAGACGAGGTTGTTCGTGCCGCCGAGGACGGTCAGCGCCGGCAGAGACCCGCCCGCGGCCTGTCCGGGGGCAGCCCCGGCGCTGACGCCGATGTTGGCCGAGACGCCGTCAACCGTGAAGTAGTTGGCGTTGGCGCGCTGCCCGTTGACCGAAAACTGCCCCTGCTCGTAAAAGTTGGCCTTCGTCAGTACGCTCCCCGGCGCAAGCTCGAAGAGCGACTGGAAGCTGCGGCCGTTGAGCGGCAGGTCGGCCACCAGACGCCGGTCTACCACTGTCCCGGCCGCGCCCGCCGTCTGGTAGCCGAGTAAGTCTTCGGTGACGTAGACCACTTCGTCAATCTCGCCCACCCTGAGCTTGATCCTGAGCAGCCTCTGGTCGTTGACGTTGAGCACGACGCTCCTGATCTGGATCGTCGCGAAGCCCTCGCGCCGGGCTGTGACGGCATAACGCCCCGGCGGGAGCAGCGGGACGACGAAGTAGCCGCTCGGGTCGGTCAGGGCGTGCCGCTGCAAGGCCGTGTCCAGGTTGAGCACGGTGACGCTGACGGCGGGGACGACTGCCCCGGCCTCATCTATCAGCGTCCCGCTCAGAGTGGACGTGGCCGACTGCGCGCGCGCGTGGCCTGTCAGGGAGATCACGAGCAGGGCGAGCACACCCGCCGCCACGACTGCACGCGTTCTGCCGGCATCCGATCTTTGCCTGCGCGAGGTCATCATTTCATTTGAACCCCCTGCATGCCGTCTCTGACTCACTGGGTACACACGCACCCGGGCGGGCACGGCGTCGTGACCCCGGATAGCTGGCAGGGCGAATCCGGCCTCTCGTTGTCGCGGCCGCGCATCCTGACGACCCCGATCACGACGGCCAACGCGGCGGCGACGGCGACGCCGACCCCTACCTTCATCCCGGTCGAAAGGTTGTTGCCCTTAATCCCTTTCACCTCGTCGTAGGCGATGCGGGCGGTCGCGCCGGTCTTGGCGTCGGCGACGACAAAGTGATCGTCCGCGGTCTCGGTGATGTAGCCGTGATATTCGGTCTTATCACTCAGCCGCACGCGCACGCGGGCGGATTTGCCCGTGCCGATGGAGGCGACTCCGGCCTTGACCTCCGCGGCGAGCATGGCTCTCTTCGCCTTTTCTTTCGGGGTTTCATGAGCGAGCGGCGCGAAGCTGAAGGCGTGAAGCATCAGCACGGCCAGCGTGAGGGACAAACTGCTCTTCATACGAGGTTCTCCTTACTTGTGATGGATCGTATCAGATTGTAGAGGCGCATAACCATCTCACTTAAACTGTCCGCGCTGACAAAAGATGCGTCGGCTCCGCGAGTCTGGACGGCGGGCGACGCCCTTTTCAGTCGCGCCGCGGCTGGTGGGCGGCTTCGATAGCCCCCGCCAGTGATTCGGCGGCGGCGAGAGAGCGCCAGAACTGCGGCGACCTGAGCGACACTGAAGCACGCCCCCCGTCCGAGAGCGTGAAGGCCGAGCGCATTGCCTCGTCGTGCGCGTAGCCGTGTCGGAGCAGGCGCTCGGCGTCGCGGCGCAGGCTCTCTTCGTCGGCGCTCTCACTGCTGCCCTCGCCGCCCCCTGCCGGGGAGAAGACCGGGCGCAGTTCCCGTCGCAAGGCGGCCGTCTGCTCCCTGTACCCGCGCGCGTGCTCGCGGATCATGGTCTGCCATTTGGCTCGGGCTTCGAGCGTGAGCGCGCGCGTCTCGGCGGGCGAGAACCTGCCGGCCAGCCGCCGCAGCGCCGAGGCGTGCATCAGAGCCTGCCGCGAACGACCCATCGCCCGGATCGCGAAGCGTTCGATCTCTTCGTCCACGCGCTCTGCGCCGCCCCCGAGGCGCGCGGAGAAGTAGCGACGCAAATCCTCGTCGGCGGGGATTCTCGCCGTCGCCACCTCGACCTCTTCCACTTCCTCGCCGCGCGGGGCGGCGGCCTTCCCCTTCCGCCGCCTCAGAGCCTCCTCGACCGTGCTGACTTCGGCGACGACGGCCGGGTTATTAAGAATCGGGCCGAGGGCGCGTAGGATTTCTCCCTTGCGCCGCTCGGTTTCAACGAGCGCCTCAACGCGAAGCTTTCCTCCTGTGGTTCGCTCCACGCTAATCTGCTCGCCGAGGTTGGCCTTAATTTGATCGAGCAGGTAGTTGACCTCGATCTCCAGTTCGGCGGAAGCGACGACGGCTGCGGGTGCGTCTCCGACCAACGGCTGATGAGGAGAGGCGTCCGGCGCATTCGTCTTCTCCGTGCGCACGCCTCCCTCCACCGGGTCGCCAACAAGTTCCCGCTCCGGTCGGAAGACGGCCGGGTCTATGCTCGCGGCGTCCCGCCTGGAGAATCCCGTCTCGACGAAGCGGTATTCGCGCCGCCCTTCGCTGCCCTCCACCACAAGCGTCTGCGACGTGGCGCGCAGATCGTCCTTGCTCAGGATCAAAGTGGCGTGAACGAGGCGCGGCGTGGCCGCGTCCGCCCGCCCGGCATATTTCAGGACGTACCCGCCCGCGCTCTCCTCCGCCGACACTCGCGCGGCGTTCCCGACGAGCGCTCTGAATTCATCGGATGAAAGCTCGACGCGCCAGATGTCATCGGCGGAGAGCCGTGATGCGGGCGCGTCCGCCCCCGTCTGTTTCTGCGCCGCGCCCCCGCGACGATAGACCATGCCCGCGCCGCCGAAATCTTCCCACTCTCCGGCGAGCAACGTCCCCCGCTCGTCGTAGACGCGGCGCACCTTCTCGCCGCGCGCCGCGCTCTGCCACACTTCGATCCGCCTCCGCATGGGCGACTCCGCTCCCGGCCGCCGCGCTTCCAGAGAAATGGTACGGTGCAGAACGAGTCCGGTATCCGCGGTCGCCGCCTGCTCCGCGGCAGCCGAGCGCTCCAGCAGCCCTACCGCGGAGACCGCAGGCTTGTCCGAGCGCAGGTAAACAAATGCGGCAATGATGACGACGAGCGACGCGACGGCGGTCAACGCGCCCGGCCGCAACCAGAAGTCCGGACTCGCCAGACCGCGCAAGACGCCCGCCAGCGCACCCGGTAATCTTCGCCACCCCCTGTTGCGCGCGCCCTCCGCGTCCGTCTCCGCAGTCGCCGCGACTTGATCCGTCGCGTCGGGTGAGGTCAACTCAAGCGAGGGTTTCCGTTGTGCCGCGGTCTCGGTCTGCAAGAGCGGATCGTGATAGGCGATCTGCACGGTAGGCCAGGGGCTGCTGAAACTGAGGGTTGCCTCAAGCGTCCGCCCGTCGCTTAACTCTATCTTGACGGAGCGGCTGTGCGGCCCTCCCGGCGGCTGCTCGTCCACGCACAACAACAGCAGCCTGATCTCCTGCTCGCTGAACACTTCGACGAAATCGATCCTCTCGACGGCGGCCACGTTGAGCGCCTGTTCGCTGAACGGCTGCCCGATCTTCTGCGAGGCCATGACGTGGCCGTTGACCGAGATGCGTAGCTCGTGCGGGCGGTGTTCGAACGTCTCCAGCGCGCGCCTGCGGCAGCGTCGCGCGATATGTTCCTTCGTCGGGGCGGGCGTCCCGCCGCCGCCATCGCCGCCGCCCTTCGGACGCGTGTCCGTCCCGAGCGTGTCGGTCGGGTATCGTTCCGAGAGGAGAGGCAGACCCAGCAGGCGGTTGACGGCGTCGAGGCAGCGCGGGCAACTCACGATGTGGGCGAGCGTCCCTGCCTCTATCAACGACTCTCGCTCACGGTACAGCAACGCGAGACGCCCGGCCGACAGGCAATCCCCACGACACGACTTAAAGACGGCGTGACGAAGCTCCTGTAAGAATTCCTCGCTCGTGCGCGCGTAGCCGTCCACATCAACACACACCTCGTCCGGCCCTTTTCCGAGGAAGTGCAGACCGCCGGGATTCTCCAGAAAGAGCCGCGCCTCGCCGCGCGCGGCGCGAAGGCGTTCCTCCGCCGCCTGCCTGCTGCCCCGCATCACCTCCGCGATCTCGCGCGGGTAGTAGCCGAGCATAAAACGCAGCAGCAACACGCTCCCGGCCTTCGAAGTCTCTTTGCGGAGGCAGGCGTAACGACAGATTTGCCGGAGTTCGTCCTGCACCTTGATCTGATCGCGCGGGTCAACGACGCGCAGGCTCAACTCCGCGGAGTCGTATTGCAGGGCTGAGAGCGACTGACCGGGCAGGCGTTCTCGACGCCTGATCTGGGACAGGCGCAGGTTTCGCAGCATGATGTAGAGGTAGCCGTCGAGGTTCTGAATTCCGGCGAGGTCGGGGCGGCTGAAGGTGTATTGGATGAAGGCGTCGTGCACGAGGTCTTCGGCCTGCTCGCGGTCGCCGCCCGTCAGGTGGAGCGCCCATCCGAGCAGCCTCCCGTAGCGCGCGAGGAACGTCTCCTCATGCAGCCCTACGGTCGTGATGGCTTCTGCGCTTCGTAACATCGCTTCTAACATGATAGACGCCGATTCGAGGCTTCAACCCATGTGCCGTCGCGATTTTTTTCACTTTATTTTCGGCTCGATTGAGGGCGATCCGGGGCGGTTTCTGCCTCAAACGGAGGTCTGAGTCGCAGAAACTTTCCGCTCTCACAGGATATTGAAGCAGCGCATGCCGCTTTATTCAAGCGTTAGCCTGCTTCACGCTAAAGTGGTGGGGATGTCGGAATAACCTTTGTGCCGGCGTATTCGGTATGTAGTGAATTTCAACGCGCTTTGCCTGATTCGTCTTTCACACGCGTATCTGTCGCCACCCAGTTTACTTCCCACGTCTTGCCTCCGTCATCCGAGAAGGACTGTTCAAAACGGCATGAATCAGGAGTGATGTCCGAAATAATAAATCGAACGAAGATCGCTCGACCGTTAAGCGATTCCTGACCGTAGAACTCGCCGCGTCCGTTTTTGAACTCGCCGAACACGGGTTCGGTCAATGTACCGCCGGCGCTGTTGGAAAAATTGAGGCTCCACTGGCGGGATTCAGGATTATATAGACGCAGCGACAAACCTTCGATGCGGCCTGCCGCGCCGCCCACCTCAAGCTCAACCAGGTTGGCGCGACCGTTCCAAACCTTCCGCACGACGGTGGTTCCCTCATATTCGACCCAGGTTGTAGAACCGGTCAGCGGACGCAGGCGGCGCGACAGGCGCGTCTTCCATGTACCGATCTCGAAGTCGAAATCGCGTTGCCCATCCCGTTTCGAGGCGGCGGGTTGGGGGCTGGTTCTCGATGCGTCCGAACTCTGCTGTGCGATCCCCTGTGGGGTTTGCAGGGCGGCCATCAGGATGCACATTAAGAGATGAGTGCGAAAATGTTTGGGCGTGTTCATAATTGTATCCTCAAAATTCGTCTTCAAGCCTGCCTCCGACGCCGATGCGTCCTCTGCGAAATAAATTCTACAGATAATCGGAATGTCCACAAGAGCCGATTTTAGACAAGATGGACAGACCAATTTATAATCGTCGGGCATGCCATATCCACCGTTCATCATGCTCGACGGAAAATCCGCCCTGCCGCTCTACCGTCAAATTTATGAAGCGATTCGCCACGCGATTTTAAGCGGCAATTTGCGCCCGACCACGCCGCTCCCGGCGACTCGTTTGTTGTCTAAGGAGATGGGAGTTTCGCGGATGACGGTCGTTAACGCTTACGAGCAACTTTTCGCCGAAGGTTATCTCGAAGCAAGGACGGGCGCGGGAACTTTCGTCGCCGCGCATCTGCCCGAAGAGTTCCTGCAAACTTCAGGCTTCGAGCGTCGGGAACGTCAGGAAAGCTCTCTGACGCGCAAGGTGAAGTTTTCAGATTACGGGCGGAATCTGGCGCAAAACAGCGACAGCATTTTGCGGCATCACGGCAAAAGCTCGCGCGCGCCTTTTGAGCATGGCGTGCCGGGGACTGAGGAATTTCCGTTCGACGTATGGGCGAAAATCGCGCAGAGGTGGCAGAAGAAACCGCCCTCTTCAATTCTCAGCTACGGAGATTCAGCCGGCTTCCGACCTTTGCGCGAGGCGATTGCGGCGCATCTCGCGGCGGCGCGCGGCGTGCTGTGCAAGGTGGAGCAAATCATCATCACCAACGGAACGCAACAGACGCTCGATTTAATCGGCAGAATCTTTCTGTCAAAAACGACCGACGTTTATCTTGAAGACCCCGGCTACTTCGGGGCGCGCGATATATTCGCGGCGACGGGCGCGCGCCTCGTTCCCGTGCCGGTTGACGCGGAGGGTTTTGATTTGCAAACGGCGCGAAAGCGAAGCCGCCGAGCGCGGCTCGCCTACGTCACGCCGTCGCACCAGTATCCGCTCGGCGTCACGATGAGTCTGGCGCGTCGTTTGCACCTGCTCGAATGGGCGCGAGACAGAGACGCTTTCGTTGTCGAGGATGATTACAACAGCGAATATCGCTACCGTGGACGACCGCTCGCCTCCCTGCAGGGTCTCGACCGCGACGGGCGCGTGATCTACCTCGGCACGTTCAGTAAAACAATTTTCCCCGCGCTCAGACTCGGCTATCTGGTCGTGCCGGAGAATTTAATTGAAGTCTTTACGGCGGCACGCGCGCTCACCGATTTACATTCGCCTACGCTTGACCAGGCCGTTCTCGCCGAATTTATCGCCGAAAGACACTTCGCCGGACACGTCCGCCGGATGCGCGGAATTTACGAAAAACGGCAGCAAATTTTGGTTGAAGAGGTGCGAAAGAATCTCAAGGGACGGCTGGAAGTTGCGCCCGCCGAAGCGGGAATGCACCTGATCGGCTGGCTTCCACGCGGCATTGACGACCGGGATGTTGCGCGTCGCGCGGCGGCGGCGAATCTGAAAATCGCGCCCGTCTCGGCTTACTGTATTGATCAAACTTTACGCGGAGGGTTGCTGCTCGGCTACACGGCTTTTAATGAAAGGCAGATCAAGCAGGGCGTGAAGAAATTAGGGCGAGTGCTGAATGAAACTATTTAGACGGGCGCGAAATATTTTTATGAACCGGCGGCCGTTGCGTTACCTCCGACGACCTGCCGGACGGCGGCCGGCCTCTACTATTTCCTCGCATCAGGCTTGAACACCACGCGGAAAGCTCTGAGCGCGGCCGGGTGATAAATCGTCGAATGTTTCTCATCCGGCATCTTCTCGTAATGCCAGCGGATACCGCGAGCCGCGTTCCGGCCGAGCACCGTCGCGAGCCGCTGCGTGACATCCGCGATCCCACTCTCGCCGCTGATCGCAACATACAGAGTCTTCTTCAAATCGGGACGCGCCGCGAGCCGCTTCGCCGCGTCCTTGACCAGCTTTTGATTGTTCCACCAGAGGCTCGGATCAAAGGCGATATAGGTATCAAACAGATCGGGTTCGAGGAGAAAAGTCTCCAACACGAATAACCCGGCGAGGGATTCGCCCACGATTGCCGTCTCGCCCGTCGTGCGGTAGCGACCCTTCACCTGCGGCATCAACTCATCGCGAAAGAAGCGTCTGAACGCATCGGAGCCTCCCACACGCGGCGCGATCTTTTTATCCTCCTCGCTTTCAGTGGGGCCGGTCATATCGCGCCGTCTCTGAGTGTTCTCGACACCAACCAGCAGGAAGGGCCGCATCGTTCCGTTGCCCGCCGATACCTGCACCAGACCGGCCACGTGCAGGAAGTCCTCGGCGATGCCGCCGTCGGGCATGTAGAGAACGGGCAGGCGCGCGCCGGGAGACTCCGCGTAAGCGGGCGGCAGGTAGACGTTGATGCGCCGCGTTTCGCTCAGAATCTTTGAATCAATTGTGAAGGTCTCTCCGATAACCAGCGGAGCCGTCTTATCAACGCCACTCGCCTGCACACTTAATATCGGCAATAGGAGACCCCAAAGAACAAGCGCCGTTGGAACTCCACGGAATTTAATCACGTTATTATCTCCTCAATTAGCTGCAAAACTTTACCTTAAAATAGCAGCATCGCAAGTGCCATTTACGGCCGACCGATGCGTACCAATTTATCTACGCAATGATTGCCGCGGCGTGTCTCAGGCGAAACGGTCTTGCCTGATATTATGAAAGTGGCACTCGAACTCGCCTTAATTTGATTTAATCTACCGCCGGAGCAGGCGTGGGCGTGCGCGCCGCCTGATTTCACGACAAGAAAAAGTCAAAGGAGATTTCAACTTATGTCGGCGATGACGTGAAGAAGTTGTTGAGCGTCGGGTTAGTTGAGCGACATGAAGTTTCCAGGTTGACTAATCAGAGGATGCATTCTTGAATAGAGTGATTCGCAAAAATAGCTTAACTTACGCGCCAATGCATCGAAGAAAAGTTACAGAGATCAAGCCGAACCGCAGCCCGGTTTTATTGATTGCGGCGTTCGCGGCGATCTATATTTTTTGGGGCTCGACGTATCTCGCCATCAAATACGCGATTGAAACTCTGCCGCCGTTTCTGATGGCGGGCGCAAGGTTCGTGCTGGCAGGTTCGCTCCTGATTGTGTGGGCGCGGTTTGCCAAAGACTACGAACCACCTCAGCCCGCGCACTGGCGGACGAGTATTATCGTCGGAACGCTTTTGCTTCTCGGCGGCAACGGCGGCGTGGTTTTTGCCCAACGCCATCTCACATCGAGCCTGGCCGCGCTACTCGTCGCGACCGAACCTTTCTGGATCGTGCTCTTGAGTTGGCTGTGGCTGAAAGGCGCGCGTCCGAATTGGAAAGTCGCGCTCGGGTTGGCAGTCGGATTTTTCGGCGTTTGGCTTTTGATTAGCGGGCAGAATACGGGGGGCGTGGCGCAACCCGGTTCGACGCAGCTTTTGGGCGCGTTTGCCGTCATCGCCGCGGCTCTTTCGTGGGCGACCGGCTCGCTTTACGGGCTTCGCATGCCCGTTCCGAAATCTTCGTTTTTAACGGCGGGGATGCAGATGTTTTCGGGCGGCACGGTTTTGCTTCTCGTGAGTTTAATCGCGGGCGAATGGTCGAGTTTTAATATCTCCGAAGTTTCAAACCACTCCTGGCTGGGGCTTCTTTATTTGATCGTTTTCGGTTCGCTGATCGCCTTCACTGCTTACAGTTGGCTGTTGAAAAACACGCAGCCGGCGTTGGTCGCAACTTATGCGTATGTTAATCCGATTATTGCCGTATTCCTGGGCTGGTTAATCGCGGGCGAATCTTTTACGGGACAGATGCTCGTCGGGGCGGGCGTGATTGTCGGTTCGGTTGCGTTGATAACTTCTAAGAGTGAAAACATCGGGACGCCGGATGTGGAAATTGAAACAAGTAAATGCCCAAATTTTTCAACCTCGACTTAGAAAGACGAGATATAACTTCTACGCAAGCCTTTTGAATGATCCGGCGAGTACGGACTTATTTCATCGCCCTTTGCGATAGACTCCGTTGAAACGCACATTCACGCCGCCGCACTCCGAGTTATCTCTCGCGATGAGGTACTCGCCCACCAATTTGAGCGACACCCGGCATTCTTCTTCGACAAGGACGAGTTCATTACCCGCAGGGCGCGCCACGGCTTCGACGCCGCCTAAATGAACGTTCGCGCCCGCCCCTTCCCAGATGGCGTAGCCTTTTACTTTGAGCGCCCCGGTCTTGCCGTCGCGCCGGATGTTCAGGGATTTTCCCTCATACTTCCACAAACCGAGCCAGTTTTTTAAGGGCGGGCGCGCGGGCGGCGCGGCCAGCACCAGTTTATCCGCCTGTAACCAACCGACCGTCTCGCCGCCCTTCTTCGGTTGATACCAACCGCAAATCCATTGGCCGTACTTCCTCGAAACCAGAACTTCATCTCCGGTGATCAGGTAACTCTTCATCTCGCACTTCACGTCGTAGCGCGGGCAATCATCGTCGTCGTTGAAGAAGTGAATACGGGCTGTCCAGTTGCCGCCGATCTTCGCCAACCCGAACTCCGCGTCGTCGGAAGGAAATAGACCGTTGCGGCACCAGTTAGCCGGATAATCCTCTGCCTTCTGCCCCGTCGCTGTCGCGGACACACACAGCAGCATCAACAACGCCGAAAGAATTTCTCTCACCGGCAGTGATCTCTTCGTCCGGGGAATAACGTTATCAGCTTTTGCCATCTTGTTTGTCGAACCTTCCCCTCGTTTTCCCTCAAAGTTTAATTTGTAACGTTGAATTTCACCGAATACTTGCCCGGATACGGCGCGGGGGTGATAACGAACAGGTAATCTCCGCTTTGCGTCAAACGGTCGGGGCTAAGCATGTCAATCCCCGGTTCTTCGCCTTCGGTTTTGTTCGGATAATAAAATGAGATGGTGCATCCGAGGGCTTCAACGTCTACCTGCTGACCCGCTTTCATATTCAGCAGGAAGGATTTGCTCTCGCCCTTTGTTTTAAACTCCAACGGGAAACTCGCCGAATTTCTCCCCCTCGCGAATCGAACTCTTTCCGCCCTCTTCGCCAGAGCGGCGTAGCTTTCATGACACGGCTCAAAATCAGCGAAGCCGACTTCGTACTTATTCGTGTCATAGTTTTTGCCGGAGAACTTGATCCGTAGCAACTCCGTGCCGCCGGACTTCACCAACGTCCAGATCAAACTTTTCATCTCGGACGGCGCGACATCGGGCAGCTTGTTATCGGCGAACGCGACGGTCAAAGTATTGCCCTTGAGCGTCCCGTCGAATTCGTATGTTGCATCGGCCGGGGTGTCATCGTTGCCGCCACCCGAGACCACGAACGTTCCCGTCACCTTGCTCCCGTTAACCCTGAAATTGACGACGCGTTCCCCCTGCAACCAGTCGGCGCGAAAACATTTCGACACGCCCTGCGCGCCGGCTAACGTAACCGCGCCCGAAAAGATATAAATTAAGGTGATGACAAGTTTCGCCGTCAGGTTTTTCATGCGCGTGTCCTTGAGATTTTGATTTTCGGGTGAATGGGATGCAAGCAACGATCTTTCGGCTTCATCCGAACAAAAGTTGTCATTTCATTTGAACGATCAACGAGTATGTGAACGTGGGCTTTTTCTTCCGCAATTGGTTTGCTGTATACCCCTCTATACATTGCATGGCAACTTTGATTTTATAGTTCCCTGTTTTCTCGATCTCACCTTTCCACTTATCAATACCCACCATATCATCGCCGATAAAGACCATCTCTCCGCTTTCGTCATACAACTCAAAAAACACAGAGCACTCATTCTCCCTGGACAGGAATTGACTGTTCGCTTCGACCTTAATATCAACCATCTGGCCTTTGCGCAGTTTGAGAAGATAGAATTGGGCGTCGGATTCTCTTCGCGGGTGAATGATTTTCTTCACCGTTGCCTTGTTGTTTTTAAAAGTCAGCGTAGAGGTTTGGGCATGTGCGCAAACCAACAGGCTGCACATCAAAAGACACACGGCGAGACCCCTTTGCGCGTTGCCGGCGCAGCCCCGATGCGTACTCTGTAACAACTCCATCTTCTTAAACAATATCAGATGTAGCTCCTTGCCGGCTCGAACAGCCGTGATGAATTGTGGAATGGCGGACGTGTTTCAGGCCGGCTGAATAAAGGGCAATGAGAAACTGAAGTTTGATCCGACTCCCCTCTCGCTCCGCACCCAGATTTTCCCCCCGTGCCCCTCTACGATTCTTTTAACGATTGCCAGCCCCAGCCCCGTACTCTGCTCGCCTCCCGTGCTCTTGACGCTGAGATTTTCAAAGGGAATAAACAGCCGGTCAAGTTCATCCGCTGGGATGCCCTGACCTTCGTCCCTGACACTGACGACGACCTCTTTTTCACTCCTGGAAGCCCGCACTTCCACGGTAGTGCCGGGGTGAGAAAATTTGATCCCGTTGCTGATGAGGTTGTTCAAAACCTGCTCGATCTTGGGCGCGTCTATGACCAACGCGGGTAAATCTTCCCGTTGAGTGAAGAGGATGTTGATCTGCTTTTGTCCGGCCATCAGCCGGTTCAACTCTACGTTTCTTTCCAGCAGGGCGATCAAGTCTGTTTCCTTCAACTCAAGTTGTAACTTACCGGCCTCGATTTTTGAGATATACAGAAGGTCTGTGATCAGATTCAACATGAAATCGCTGTTCTTTCTGATGACGGAGATGAACTTGTGTTGCTCGGGAGTGAGTTTACCGAAGTGCTGATCAAGTAATATCTGGCTATAACCCTCTATGACCTGGAGGGGATTACGTAGATCGTGGGCGGCGACTCCGATAAACTGGTTCTTAACCTCGTTGAGCCTTTCCAGTTCGATGTTCCGTTTGACCACTTCGCGCTGGGTTGTGACAAGTTCGTTGTTCAGGCGCGCAAGCTCGTTGTAAAGCTCTGTGTCTCCGTCGAAGAGTCGCGAAGGCGCGTTGCCCGGCTGTCCCTTCGCGTTGCTGTCCACGGCAGGACAATCTAAGACGTGGCTGAACTGCTCGTAGACCTTTATGACGCCCGAGCGAGTGGCGGACGCGGCAATGAATATGCCGTCGGCGGTGGTGCTCCCGCTGAAACGGATCGACCTGATTCGTTCGCCGACCGGAAGATTCAACTCCCAGTCAAAAGCCGCCCCCTTTTCCCGCACGACATCGAGGAACGCCCGACCCTTCTCACGGCTCTCAAAATCCAATGCGGACTCGAACGGCTGCCCGGATGATATTTGCCCGGCGTCCAGCCCATCATAAAGAACCTGCCGCACGACGCCATTCATGTCGCACAGCAGGGCAAGGGCGGCAAGCTCTTCTTTTCTACTCATCATTAGCGCTCCCGCTAAGGGGTTCATAGACTGGAAGCCATCGCCACTGCGTCTGACGCGTCCGCCGCAGTGGCGTCTGCTCCGACACGCTTCCATAACTCCGGCTCGACATTGAAAGGATACCCGCCGACCAGAATCTTAACAGCCTTCAAATCTTCCGACCCGCGAACGGCGGCGATCAAATTTTCGACCGCCCGGATGTGGAAAGTCATGGTCGCCGAAACCGCGAGCACGTCAGCCCTGCGATCCGAGAGGGCTTGGAGGATGGCGCTGGTCGGGCAGTTAGCCCCGAGGTAATAGGTGTCCCAGCCCTCCATCTCGAAGAAGTCGGTGATGATGCGGACGCCGATTTCGTGAAGTTCTCCGCTGATGCTGGTCGCGACTATCCTCCGGCCGTTCTTTTCCGTGCGGAAGATTCGCGGGTAAAGCTGCGCCATGATGAGTTGCGTGGCGGCCGTGCAGAAGTGTTCCTGCGCCACGCTCACGCGGTTCATCTGCCACAGACGGCCGATCTCTCGCTGCGAAGCCTGGAAGACGTGCAGGTAAATGTCTTTCACGTCCACGCCGGACTCGACCGCGTCGAGGATCAGGCGGCTCGCAAGATGCCGCTCCCCGTTCAGCAGGAGACGCAGAAACTTCCCGGCCAGATCGCCGTGCGGCGCGGCATCTTCAAATAACGGTGGCAGGTCGGACGGCAAAGCGGGCAGCCTGTTTAGTCCCGCCTCGAAATACTCTCGAACCACCTGCCCCATCTCGGGGGGAAGCCTCTCCCCAACCACCTCGCTCATGATCGAGAGGTTGCGGGACAGGTCTGCCGCCGGGACGCCGCGCGCTTCGAGCATCACTTTCGCCCACCCGATGTAGTCGGAGAATAAGGCTTGACTGGATGCGGCGACGGCGTCGGCCAGATAAGAGAGATGATAGTTTGCGTCCTGTAAGCACCTGGCGCGCCCGGCCTCGCCGTACCTGACCGCCAGTTCCGGCTGCGCCTCGTACTGGCGCGAAGTGACGGCCTCCGCTAACTGTGCGCGCTCCGAATCGAGAATCCGGCCTATAGCTTCGTTCAGTTTCGACACCATACCGTTCAGGCTCACGAGGAGATGTGCTCAAAAAAACGAAGCCGGGCGCTTTTAGGGACGAGTTTCAAGCCCCTCGGAATTCCTTTGTGGGAATCGTGATACAGGTGGCTGTGATGCCACACCCTGAAACTGGCTTCATCGCGCCAGTAGGTCAGCAGCCAAATCTCGTCCTTGTTGTCTAACGGGCTAATGACCTCCATACGTAAAAAGCCCGCGGCATCGTCTACGAGGTGGGGGCGCTTGATAAAAGCGTCCTTCACCTCTTCGGTCATGTTGTTGGCGATGGTGAACTGGCTTAAAGCGATGAACATCCTGCACCCCTTTATCCCTGTTATCCGAACTCGCGCTTCCGCCCAACAGTATCGCAGGTCTATTGTTTTGTGAAGGTTCTTGAGACGCAGAGCGGAAAATGGGCGACGGGGGTTTATAGAGGCGGATTACCCCAATACCTACATTTGTAGCGCTCGCAATTCAGCAACTCGGTCGGAGGGCGACCGTGCCCGCTCCGGTTCAAAGGATTCAAGCCGCAGTCCTGGCTGAAGTTTTTTTCATTTCAGTTGCCGGGGCGATTTTTGGTTCGGCCGGAGGCGGCTCGGGAGAGGGTGTCGGCGCGCAGGATTCGTATAACACTGTGGGGGCGACGTGATAATAAGCTCCCACCATCTTACCTCGTCCCAAATTGAATTCCCGGTGCGCGCCGCAGTCCATGCAGACGCAGTACGTTTCTTTGTTTTGGGTGAAAGGAGGAGCCATCATTTTGTGCCAGCAGCCGAAGAGACCTGTCAGCCACCGAATGGGCCTCGATATTAACATCCATAAATCATTACGACGTGAAGCTTGATTTAAAGATGCCCGGCTCGAATTAAACATCACTTCCACTTCCTCAGTCCGATGACCGCCGCCGATACATTGGTGAGATTCTTGCCGACATTCATGGCTCTACCTCATTCGATTCGTTTCCCGTTCATATCGGGGTTCAGGCGGTTGCGAGAATTCGTTCCTATGCGAACACACGCGACCAACCTGATCCCGCGCATGTCAGGCAAGAACCGGTGATGCCGCGTCTGCCGCTCCCCACACATTGGGGGCATGCGCCCGCCGGCTGCGGCACAGAGACCGCCCCCTTCCCGCCGCAAACCAGACACGAGACGATGTATGACAGCGAGATAGCCCTCTTGCCCGTGCCCGCGCACCACGCGCATGTTTCCGGCGCATGAGTCTTCTGCGGCTGGCTCATCTTTCACCTGCCCGCGAGCGATCCGGCTCATTGGAACGGATCATGCTCTCCGGTAATCTCGAATCATCTTCATGTATTGACTTCGCCATTGCGATCCTCCCCGATGCAACTCATCGAAACTAATGACTAACTAACGTCTGCTCTACAAAACGAGAGGCGAGCCATGTTGGTGCGGCTCGCCTCGTTTACCCGGCGTAAGGGATTAGGCTTATTCAGCTATAAGTTATGCGATGTCGGATTGAGTGCCTTCATCCAGAATAAAAGTGATCATGAGATTGACTTGATACTCGACGATCTTGCCGTTATCAATTCTAATCTGCTGTTCTTTCACCCACGCGCTGCGGACATTGCGCAGCGTCTGGGTCGCGCGGGCGACGCCGCTTTGAATGGCGTCCTCAAAACTTTTCCCCGATGTGGAACTGATTTCCGTGATGCGTGCGATTGACATGATGCTGATCCTCCTGAGATCGGTAATGTGTTGCCGTCGTAGTCCGGCTTGCCGGTTTCTATAAACTGGAGACTGTGATCTGGTTATCAACTGCGGTGACGCCCCGCACGGCTCTCACTATTCGCTCGGCCTGAGACTTGAGGGTGGCCGATGTTGCAGACCCGCTCAGGGTTGCCGTGCCGCGGCTCACCTTAATCGTAACTAAGGCCATCCCGTCATTCTCACTCAGCTTTTGGATCGCGGCCTCCTGCACGTTTGCGTCCGCGCCGGCGCCGTCTCGCGCGGGCTGCGGGGCGGCTTGCTGAATTATCACGGGTGGCTGCTGCTGCTGCGCGGGAGCCTGTTGAATAATGACCGGAGCCTGCTGCGGCTGTGCAGCCGGTTGCTGAATAATCGTTGTGGGCGGTTGGATTTGCTGGTTACTGTTGATCGTGGCGGCGGTCAGGTTAGCGTTCCTGTCGGCAGCCCGTTCCGCGTTCCGGTTGCTGATCATATAGACGACGATGCCGATCACCGCTATCGCGGCAATCGCGAAGAGGGCTATCGTCCCGGTCGAAGGGCCAGACCGGTCTGGGGCGGTTTCGGTTCGCCGGGTCATAACCTCGCGATGCTCGTTCGGAGTATCAACTACGACGTGAGTTTTCTGCTCTCTTCCTTCGTCAGTGTTCATGGATTGTCCTCTCTCTATATAAGCCGGAAATCTTGCGGCGGATATGATCAGCCGGCGCGTCGCGCGGGCGCTCAACGAGCGCCCGCGCGCGACGCGGGCGTCATATGCCGCCACAGACCTTTACCCTTCAGGACTTGGCGGGGATGGTCAATTGCTGGCCCACCTGAATCTTGTCCGGGTCTTTCAAGATGTTGCGATTGGCGTAGAAGATGCGCATGTATTCGTGCGAGTCGCCGTAAAGCTCCTTGCTGATCTTCGAGAGCGTGTCGCCGGACTTGACCGTGTAGGTCTCGCCCGCAGACGCGCCGCCGACGGCAGCTCCCGCCGCGCGACTGGAATCAACGTTGATGTCGGCTGAAATGTCGTCCTGCGTCGGGCTGACGAGCTTGATCTGATCCCAGAACTTGCCCTTAGCCTCGTCGGAGGGTGCAGTGCCTTTGATGAAGAGCTTATTGTCCTGCACATGCAGGTTCTGGAATTGGATGTGTTGCTGATCGGCAGTGGTCAGCACCGACTGGTACTTCTGCTTCAACTCATTAAAACGCTTCTCCGCATCGGGCTGCTGGCTCGCCGTGTCGGCGCCGCGTCCGAACATCTTGTCGAATAATCCCATCGTCTATTCTCCCTGGTAGTTGAGCTGGTGGCTTCAGATAATCCGGAGGATTCCAGACGGGCTGAGAAGGAGTGAGCTGGTCTCGTTTCACCTCCACCTTACGACACGCGTTAGTATATGTCAAGTACAGGATATATGTTATATATGTTATAGTGCGGATATGGCATATTACGTAAATCACGCACGCATGACCCGGACGAGCGGAGGCGCATCATGATCGAGGTGTTACTCGACAAGCTGCTGGAAGAGCAGGGTCGGACTTTCTACTGGCTGGCGAAAGAGACGGGCATCAGCCACACGACGTTGTGGCGACTCAAGAAGGGTAAGGCGCTCGGCATCAACTTCGAGACGTTGATGAAGATTTGCAGCGGTCTCAAATGCCAACCGGGCGACGTGTTGAGACTGGCGAGCGGGGAGAAGACTGCTAAGCGGAGGCGGGCGGCGGGTAATAAGGGTAAAAGAGAGTAGTAACGCGGAAGCGCGGCACACTCGGCATCTTTGAATTGATTCACGCACCGCAACGCCGTCAGGTGCTCCTCTTAACGAGCATAGGAATGCCGAGCGAAGCTGTTGACGCTTGAACCGCGTTGGTATAAAAAGCATCCCGCCTGTTTACTTGATCGCCGGAGGAGAGAGTCGGATGTCTATCAACGAAGAAAAGTTGAATCAATTATTAGGAAAGTTCGTCGCAGACTTCGGTGCCGCATTCCACGCCGGTCTGGTCGTTATCGGAGAAAGCCTCGGCCTTTACAAAGCGCTGGCTCAGGCAGAGCAACCTCTCACTTCCGCCGAATTGGCCGAACGAACCAATACGACCGAGCGTTACGTGCGCGAGTGGCTTTGCTCGCAGGCGGCGGGGGGTTACGTCGAGTATGACGCACAGACGCAGCGTTACTTTCTCAACGCGGAGCAGGCCTTCGCGCTGGCCGACGAACAGAGTCCGGCATATCTACCCGGCGCTTTTTTGCTGGCAGTCTCCGCGCTGAGAGCCGTGCCGGAGATTACCGAAGCGTTTCGCACCGGGGAGGGCTTCGGCTGGCATCAACACGATCACGGCTTGTTTCGTGGGACTGAACTGTTTTTCCGTCCCGGTTATGCCGCCAATCTGATCAACTCATGGATTCCCGCTTTTGACGGAGTCGAGGCCAAACTCAAGGCGGGGGCGAAAGTCGCGGATGTCGGGTGCGGCCTCGGCGCTTCGACCATCCTGATGGCGCAAGCCTTCCCCGCTTCTACCTTCGTCGGTTTCGATTATCATGATAAGTCCATCGAAATGGCGCGGCAAAAGGCGTCGGAGGCGGGGGTGTCTGATCGGGTGGAGTTCGCGGTGGCTAAAGCTAAAGACTACCCGGGAGAAAACTACGATTTCGTCACGTTCTTCGATTGCCTGCATGACATGGGCGACCCCGTCGGCGCGGCCGCCCATGTCAGAGAATCACTCGCCCCTGACGGCACGTGGATGATCGTCGAGCCGTTTGCGGGGGATCGAGTGGAAGATAATCTGAATCCGGTCGGACGCATCTATTATTCCGCTTCGACGCTGCTCTGCACCCCGGCTTCCCTGTCACAGGAAGTAGGTCTCGCACTTGGAGCGCAAGCGGGTGAGGCCAGGATGCGCGAGGTTGTTAATGCCGGAGGCTTCAAGCACTTTCGCCGCGCCACCGAAACGCCGTTCAATCTGATTTTTGAGGCGAAGCCCTGACAAGCCGGAACAGCCGAGCCGGAGCAGCCGAAGTTTGTCTCTTCGCTGTTTAGGATCGCTGCCCGAATGCGCGAGATCGTCCGGCGGCGCATGGCCGAACTCGACGACAGGTTGAAAGAGTTGCACCGCCATCGAAATGAACTGAAAAGCACGCTCGAAGAGTGGGACAGGGTGGGGCTGATGCCGGGGCACATCTGCGGGCTGATCGAGAGTTCGCACGTCGAACACGCTGCCCTGCACAAGATGAAAGGGCTTAAACGTACTAAGAGCGCGCTGGCGTTGCAGGAATAGCAGTCCGGTTATGAGATTGGCTCCGGGCTCTCTAATCGAGAGGCGTTATTTGCCGAAACTATAAAGCGCGCTGCGAGTCCTGATGTAAACCCGGCCGTCTGCGATTGCCGGCGTTGCGAAGACCTCGTCGTCCAACTCGTTTACGGCGATCACCTGCCAATCGCCCGCGGCCTTCAACACGGACACCTGACCGCCCTGGCCGACCAGAAACACCTTGCCGTCGGCCGCCACGGGCGACGCGAAGTATTTATCAATAGCGCCGTGCAGGCGGCCTTGCTTGATCACCTTACCGGTGGCCGGATCAAACGAGAGCATAATGCCGCTGTCGTTGACCATATAGAGGACGCCCTGGTAGAGAAGTGTCGAGGGAACCTGCGGCACAGGTCTCTGGTAGCGCCAGCGAATCGCAGTCGCCGTTTGATCGCCCTGTCCTCCCAGTTTGATCGCGAGCAGGCCGTTCTCCGAAGCCATCATGCCGCGGAACACTTCCCAGTCCTTCGCGTTCAACTTCTCATCGCGATCCATGTCGAACGCCTCGAAGGCTTCCGTCAACATCTTGTCCATCTTCTCCGCGCCCGCCACCTCCGACTTCGCGATCAACTTATCGTTATTCTTATCGTATCTCGCCCACGCGTCTTCAAAGGGAATCGTGCTGATTTGATTTCCGGGTTGATTCTGCGGGAAGCCCCAGCCGTTGATGTACACGTATTCCCCGTCGCTGCTGGCGATAGACTTCATCTCGCACGCCAAACCGCGCACCCACCAGACTCTTTTGCCGTCCGCGACCGAGTAAGCCGAGAGCTGGAACGACTCGGGAACAACGATCTGCTTCGCGCCCTGCTTCGGTTGGTAAATAATCGGCGTCGAGTAACCTGAAATGACCGCGGGGCGGTCAATCTTCCAGCGCACGCGCCCGCTCGTTTTATCCACCGCGATCAGGTATGAACCGGGGCTGTCCTGATCAACGGGCAGGATCACTTTGTCGTCAACGAGAATGGGAGACGCCCCGAAACCGTAGAACATATTGAACGGCCCGAGCGGAAGCCGCCAACGCTCGCGGCCGGCGCGGTCGTAAGAAACCAGACCGAACTCCTGGAAAAAGACGTAGACATTCGTGCCGTCCGTCACGGGGCTGGGCGAGGCCGGATCGTTGACGTTCTGCAAACGCCCCTCGCGCGACCGCAGCACTTCCCGCTGCCACAGCAGCTTTCCCGTCTGACGGTCGAGACAGATGACCAGAAGCTTATGATTCTTCTCGCGGGCGTTCCCCTTCGCGCCGGTTGCTGTCGGCTGACCGCCGTCCGCTTTTTCCCTGGCATACGCGGTGACGAACACGCGGTCTCGCGTCAGCACCGGCGAGGAATGGCCGGGCGGCAGAGGCGTCTTCCAGACCACATTCTTCTCAGGGCCGAACACTTCCGGCAACCCGGTCGAGACGGAAACGCCGCTCCCGTTCAGTCCGCGAAACTGCGGCCAGTCTTCGGCAGCCGCACCTGTCGCTGTAGCCGTCATCGCGAACAGCGCAACCAACGGCGCGATCAACAGAGAGCCGATTGTGTTCCTTAACTTCAACATCTTCCCGGTCGAGTTTGTCTTGAGAGAGCGAAAAGTTTTGTTTAGCATGAGACCCGTCCTGACGAGAGCTTCAGCGAGGCAGGCGCGATTCTAATTTAAGCGCGGCGAAAAAGATACGCGCAAGCCCAAGCAACGCATTTTGCGGGGCTGCTCTGATGAATCGGCGGCCGTCTTTTTTGTGGTAAACTCACCGCCCAATGCTCGATCAATCAACGCCGATCCGGTCGTTTACTTTCAGCGCCATGCTTAAACTGCGATCCGCCGTCAGTGTCGCCGCACCGCGAAGCGGGCTTATGGCCGCCGTCGCTTTCACATGTTTCTCATCGCTGCCAGCCTTCGCACAGGAGTCTGATTCCAGGGCGACGCCGGTTGTGGTGCAGCCCGGTGCGCCGGGACAGCCGACCCGCACACTGCCGCCGACGACGAGGGCGACGCTGCCGCCCCGTTCGCCCAAGGACGTGGAATTCATGCAGGGGATGATCATGCACCACGCCCAGGCGGTTGAGATGACGGCTCTGATCGAGTCGCATACGGAGAACAGGGATGTCCGGTTGCTCGGGGCGCGCATCAGCCAGTCACAGTCAGACGAAATAAAGTTTATGAAAAGGTGGCTCGAAATCAGGGGCGAGCCTTTGTCGCCGCCGATGCATGAAATGCCGGGCATGAATATGCCGGGGCACGACATGTCGAGCCATCACATGCACATGCCGGGGATGCTTACCCCGAAGCAAATGGACGCCTTAAGAAAAGCAAAGGGCGCTGAGTTCGACCGTCTGTTTTTGACCGGAATGATTCAGCACCACAACGGCGCGTTGACCATGGTCAAGGATTTGTTCGACACGGCCGGCGCGGGGCAGGACGCCGAACTGTTCAATTTCGCGACGGATGTAGACGGCGGACAACGCGCCGAGATCAGGATTATGCAAACCATGCTGGGTGAAAAATCCGTAGAGGAGAAACGATGAGTCGGGTACACAATATCGCCTTCCGTTTACTAATAGCTTCCCTTGTTTTGTGGTCGTGTTTTGCCGCCGGGACGCCGGCGCAGACGGCCTCGCCGTCGCCGTCTCCCACGCCGGAAGCCAAACCCGCCGACCAGAGCGGCGGGAATCCGTTTGCCCCCGAATCCGCGCCGCCGCTACCGGCGGGGATGAAGGGTTCGGATACAAGCGACCCGCGCGCCAAACTGTCGCCGGGAATCTACGATGCGGGTGAAGCGGCGATGGGCATGAAGCACCTCATGCTGCTCAAAAAGCCTGACGCGTTCCAACTCGGCTCCGACGATCCCGATAATCCGAAAGTGCAGAAGACGCTCGGTCTCCTCGGCGTCGGCGACGCCGCGAAAATGCCGAAGCCTCTCCAACTGGTTATGGCTCAACTCGCTTTCGCCAACTCCGACCTTGCATTCCAGGGCAATCACCTGTTTCAGGGAAACTTTTACGGCGTGAGCATCTACGACATCTCCGATCCGGCGAAGACCAGACTGCTGACTTCGATGGTGTGTCCGGGCGGGCAGGGCGACGTGTCGGTTTACAAGAACCTGCTCTTCATGTCGGTGGAGATGCCGAACGGCCGTCTGGATTGTAGTTCACAGGGTTTTCCGCCCGAGCCACCGCCCGCCGCGGGACAAGAGAACAAGCAGACTCTGCCGGCGGCGCAAAAAGATCGCTTCCGCGGGGTAAGGATTTTCGACATCTCCGACATCAGGAATCCGAAGCAGGTGGGGGCGGTGCAAACCTGCCGCGGCTCGCACACGCATACCCTCGTGGTCAATCCGAATGATAAGAACAACGTCTACATCTACGTCTCGGGGACATCTTTTGTCCGTCAGAGCGAGGAATTGGCCGGGTGCTCGGGCGAGACCCCGGACAAAGACCCTAATACTGCCCTCTTTCGCATCGAAGTGATCAAGGTGCCGTTGGCTGCGCCGCAAAATGCTCAGGTAGTGTCAAGCCCCCGCGTGTTCATGGACCCCAGAACGGGCGCTCTGAACGGCCTGAATAACGGCGGCACACACGGCAAGGACGGATTGGAAAAGCCGTCCCCCACCGACCAGTGCCACGACATTACCGTGTACTCGGCCATCGGACTCGCGGCGGGCGCCTGCTCGGGAAATGGAATTCTGCTGGACATCAAAGACCCGGTCAATCCAAAGCGCGTGGACGCCGTAAACGATCCGAACTATGCCTACTGGCACTCGGCCTCGTTTTCCAATGACGGAAAAAAAGTCGTATTTACAGACGAGTGGGGCGGTGGGTTGGGCGCGCGCTGCCGCGCGAACGACCCGAATGTATGGGGAGCCAACGCAATTTTCCGCCTGACGGGTAACAAGCTGAACTTCGCGAGCTACTACAAGTTGCCGGCCGCGCAGGGCGACAGTGAGAACTGTGTCGCGCACAACGGCTCGCTCCTTCCGGTTCCCGGCCGCGACATCAAGGTACAGGCATGGTATCAGGGCGGCATCTCCCTCATGGACTTCACCGACCCTGCCCGTCCGGTTGAGATTGCCTATTTCGACCGGGGGCCGATTGATCCGAACATGCTCATACTCGGCGGCGCATGGTCTGCCTACTGGTACAACGGCCACATCTACGCGTCGGAGATCGCGCGCGGCCTCGACATCTTAGAGTTGACTCCGACGCAGCACCTGACGCAGAACGAGATTGACGCCGCGAAGGCGGTTCGGGTGGCGGAATTGAATGTGCAGAACCAGGAGAAGATTGAGTGGCCGCGACGATTGGTCGTAGCGAAGGCATACGTGGATCAGCTTGAGCGTTCGCAGGCTCTGCCTACGGGACGAATCGCAGACCTGCGGGTGGCGATTAAAAGTGCAGAGTTTTCACGCCTGAGTCGAAGCGATCTTGGAAAACTCAAAAGCCTCGCGCCGTCGTTGGAGAAAAGCGCCGGCCTGACGAAGAGTGCGGCAGACTCAGCCCGACTACGAGCTTTGGCTGAAATCCTGAGACAACCCGCACTTTGATCCTTTCGAGCGCGGGCTCCGGCGATGTCTGAGAATGCGCGACCCCGTCTCAGTGGGGCGGAGGTTAAATAGGCAGGCGATCCGATGAGTCGTCGAGCCGACCGGCACAAGCATCCAACGCGTGCGCCGGATCGGAACGCTGCAAGGAATTTCAGTAGCCTCGGCCTGCGAGGCCGACCGCAAATCCATCGGCCGTACTTCATCGAAACCAGAACTTCATCTGCCGTGATGAGGTCTTTTCAAAAACTCGGCGATATTCGACATCACTTTATAGAAAAAGATGTAACAGAAATACAATACACGAATTCTCAAATGTAACGTAAAGTTCATCCTCTCCCTAAGGCAGGCGGTTGGCATCGTGAAGACGACGGGTTCCTGCGCGCCTTCTTTGCCCAACTATAGCCGTAACTCT
The DNA here is from genome assembly GCA_035296445.1 of Pyrinomonadaceae bacterium. Taxonomy (GTDB): domain Bacteria; phylum Acidobacteriota; class Blastocatellia; order Pyrinomonadales; family Pyrinomonadaceae; genus JAIVJZ01. The sequence goes on from DATHAZ010000149.1 coordinate 49,866, forward strand.
TCGAAGCAGAAGAATATTCGTACAACTGCTGTCCAGAGGTTAGAGGTGTCGTCCTCTCCAGTTACCAAGAGTTCATCGTGGCTCCGTGGCCGTTGGCCTTTCGGGCGTTCCGTTCAGACGGGCGTCGCGGGCGGCGAAGGGGCGTCTTTCCCTGCGACGGATGAAGGTGGTCAACAGGGGTCAGAACTTAGCAAACAGCAGAAAGCCGAAAAGGTAAGCTGGAATCTCGAAGCCGGGGCGCAGATAGCCGAAGGTCGCTCGATTCTGAAAAGACTCTCGGGTGGGAATCGTTACGAAGTCTTCCTGACCTGGGACGACCGACTTTTCGCGATTACGGTCACAAAAATCCTGAGACCCGACCAGGCCGAAGACGCGCACGCGCTCAATGAGCTTCGGCGCGAAGTCGAAGTGCTGCGAGGGCTGGCCCACCCTTGTCTCGTGCGCTGTTTCGACGCCGTGCTCGAAGGCCCCTATCCGCACGTGATGCTTGAGCATCTGGAAGGCCCCACCCTGCGCCGCCTGATCAAGCAACAAACGACCATACCCTTAGATCAACTGCTGCCGCTTGCTCTCCACGTTGCGGCCGTCCTCCAATACATGGCAAACGAGGGGTTCGTTCACCTCGACGTTAAGCCCAGTAACATCGTGATGGGAGTTCCGCCCCGCCTCATTGACCTGAGCATCGCCCAGAGTTTCGAGAGCGCCGCCCAGCTACGCCATTCCATCGGCACCGACCCCTACATGCCGCCTGAGCAATGCGACCCGGCCGCACACCCCGGCGGCATCGGGCACGCCGCCGACGTGTGGGGACTTGGAGCCACGCTTTATCACGCGGTCACGGGCGAAACCCCCTTTCCACGCGGCGACGCGAAGAGCAAAGACCGAACTCTACGTTTCCCTCAATTAGTCGAGGAGCCAAAACCGCTCCCGCGATACGTCCCCCCGGCTTTGCAGGAGTTGATTTCGAGCATGCTCGCGAAGAATTCGGCCGAGCGACCGGCAGCCTCCGACGTTGCCAGCGCGCTTGAGCCCTTGGTCGCGTTAATTTCGCCCAGGCTTAAAGCCTCGCGGCGCGGTATACACGTTCGTTGACAACCGGAAAGGTCACTTGCCAACAGCTTGACGGAGCACCGAACGCGAAACAGTAGTAAACCACAGGGGGAATATCATGATGCTCAGTGTTAATAGATTACTCGGCCGCCGCTCTCCGGCGGACGCCGACGCGGAAAGTTTATTTGAGAACGCTGACGGCGCGAAAAAATCACCGTCCTCGATCTACCTCCGACTCATCGAGGATGAATCGCCCGGCCGGGAGGTGGGTAAGCGCTCGTTCGGCGTCCGGCTCGGCGCTGTGTTCGCGACATTGATGGTGGGGTTGTCGGCCGGAGCGTCAAATGTATTTGCCGAAGATGATGACGACCTGGCTGCTTCTCCTTCAAAAGCCGGCTCTCACGACGACGATGACGACGTAGACAACACGGCGACGGGAACCGGAACGGGCGTTAACACGGCGACGGCCACCGCCACTGATCCGGGCACGAATGACGCGACCGGAACGAACACCGGCACGGGAGTGGCGACGGCAACCGGCACGGGGACGCTCAACGGTCGCACCGCCACCGGGACGGCAACCGGCACGGGAGGGGTGACGGCGACCAACACGGCGACCGCCACTAATCTTAAAACCGGCGACCGCACCGCCACCCAGACGGGAACGGGAACGGGCGTCAACACGGCGACAGCCACCGCGACCGCTACGGCCGCCGGTAATGGCCGCAGGGGCAACAAGGGCAAGCAGGCCGGCAAGAACAAGGGTGGTGATGATAATGACGGCACCGCCACCGGGACGGCAACCGCCACCGGCGTCAACACCGCGACCAACACCGGCACGGCCACCGACCCCCGCACACAGGACGCGACGGCGACCCGCACCGGCACAGCCACGGGTAACAACACGCTGACAGCCACCGCGACCAGAACGGCTACGGGCACCAAACTCACAGCCACGGACGGCACGGCCACCAACACGGCGACGGCGACCGGCGTCAATACCGCCACGAACACCGCCACCGCCACAGACCCGTTGACGCAGGATCGCACCGCGACAGCGACGGCGACCGGAACCGGAGGGGCGACCGGCACGGCCACAAACACGGGCACCGTGACCGGCACCCGGACGGCGACCGGCAGGACGCGAACTGCCACGGCGACGGGTACGGGCGGGGTCACGGCCACCAACACGGCGACGGCCACTAACCCTCGGACTGTTGACGCTACGGCGACCAACACGGCCACCGCGACGGGCGCACAGACTGCGACTAACACCGCGACCGCGACCGGCACGGCAAACGGCGGAACTGCAACCGGCACTGCCACTGCGACCGGCGACACTACGGCCACGAACACGGCGACCGCCACCAACCCGGCAACGCTGGATACGACCGGAACGGGAACGGGCACCAAAGACACAAAAACGGGAACACGCACCAAGGACACAAAGACGGGAACCGCGACCGGGACGACCGCCGCATAGTTAGGCGAGCGGAGAGCGCGGCCTCGCGCCCATCCCTGAAAGTCGTCTCGCCTGCCGGATAGGAGTACAAGTGGAAAAGAGGAGGGGCAAGGAATCAACCTTGCCCCTCCTCCTCGTTTGTGCGCCGGCGCTAGTGATAGTGCTCCCTCAGTAAGTGTCCTTACTACCTGGACAGGGTCTATAACCTCGCTCCGTTTATCGTAGACGGCGAGCGCGGACGCCGCCGGACAACACGAGAACGGGATCACGCTCTCTCGTAACCCGCCGCCGGCTATTGAATTTTGCTGCTCGGGTTGTTTAGACTCGCCCGTCGTGTAGTCATCCGAATGGAAGCTTACGCGGGCTGGAAGGGCTGTCTCAGAATGTTAAATAAAGGGGGCTGGCCGAGGCTCTGATGAGTCAACACACATCTCCGCGATGCCTGGTCCTGGGCGGCGCGGGTTACGTCGGGTCGGCGGTATGCAGGTTGTTATATGAGTGCGGAGCACGCCTCGCGTTTACTTATCACACGGGTGGCGAGACGGCGAGAGTTTTGGCCGAAGAGTTGAAGGGCAGCTTTCCGCTCCACGCCGATCTGGCGAGTTACGCGGAGACGAGGCGCGTGGTTCGTGAGGCCGGCGGGCTGCTGGGCGGTCTCGATGCGTTGATCCAGTGTGCGGGCACGGCGGGCGATCCCACTCTCTATACAACCCGCCACGCGGACGATCACGGTAAGTTCCTGGCTATCACGGAGGCCGAGTGGGACGCGATGTTCGATGTCACCGTTCGCAGCACCTTCGCGGCGTGTCAGGAGGCGACGCTCTTGATGAGTCGGAATCAGAAGAACGGCGGCAGTATCGTCATCGTCGGCTCGATTGACGGCATCAAGCCTTTGCCCGCGCCCGTTCACTACGCAGCCGGCAAAGGTGCGCTGCGCTCCCTCACGGAAGCCTTAGCCAAAGAGTTGGGGCGAGACAACATCCGCGTCAATCTGGTCGCCCCCGGAATCCTCGAAGGCGGCATCGCGCGCCACCTGGAAGCGCGGCTGTTGCAGGATTATTTAGAGCACTGCGCTTTAAAGCGAGCGGGGAAGAGCGACGAAGTGGCCGAAGTTATCGTCCGGCTCGCACTGGATAACACTTACGTGACGGGTCAATCAATCGTGCTCGACGGGGGTTTGTAGCGAGCGCGGCGACCCGCCCGCGAGCCACGCCGAGCCTGAGACGGCACGCGCTCCGGGGCGGCGGGTTCGGATAATTGATCGCCGTTGACTTGCCCTGTGCCCTTCCTTATAGTGTAGCCCGAATTGACGGCGCAGACTTCTCGGGGCGTAGTTCATTCAGCCCGTCTAACAAGGGTTTAAGAACCGCCTGCCAGCCACCTCCAGACAAGTTCTTTCGCGCGCAGGAGAAACCCCGGATGCCTACTAACCCCCGCGGAACCCGCCCTTATACTTTTTACAAGATGACGCAGAGCACCTGCCCCGAATGCCTGAAAGTGGTGCAGGCGCAGGTCGTCTTCGAGGACAACAAAGTATTCTTCCTTAAGCACTGCCGCGAACATGGACACAGCAAAGCTCTGGTGAGCGAAGACGCGGAGTACTATCAGAACGCGTTCTCGTTCAGCCGGCCGGGCAGCGTCCCTTTGCAGTTCTCGACCGAGGTTAAAGAGGGGTGTCCGACCGATTGCGGTCTGTGCCCGTCTCATCAACAGCACACCTGTCTGCCGATCATCGAGGTCACGGACTACTGTAATCTTGAGTGTCCGGTCTGCATCGTCAACAACCAGTATTCCAACCACATGTCGCTCGGCGATTTTCAAGAGATCATTGATCTGCTTGTGCGCCACGAGGGAGTGCTCGACACCGTCACACTGAGCGGCGGCGAGCCGACTTCGCACCCGCAGTTCTGGGAGTTGATTGACATCGCCACGCGCCCCGAGGTCGGGCGCGTCTCCGTCGTCACGAACGGCATACGCATCGCCCGCTCGAAAGAGTTCTGCGCGCGCCTCAAAGAAAAAAACGTCTACGTGATCCTCCAGTTTGACGGCTTCACCGACGATGTGCAGAAAGCGATCCGCGGCGTTGACCTGATGGAGACGAAACACAGGGCGCTCGAACACCTCGGCGAATTCAACATCTCGACGCAGATCGCTTTCGTCCCGGCGCGCGGGGTGAACGAGCATCAGTTGGGAGACGCCGTGCGGCTGCTGCTCGAACGCGACCACATTCTGTCGCTCCTGATCCAGCCGTTCGCTGCCACGGGGCACGGCGGCGGCGTCTTTCCGCACGACCCTTTGGATCGCCTGACGACGCCGGGCGTCATCCGTGCCATTGACGAACAGACCGCCGGCCTCGTCGCGCGCGAAGACTTCATCCCGCTTCCCTGCTCGCACCCGCTCTGCGTTTCGCTGACCTACCTGCTCAAGCTCGACGACGGGAGCTATCTCCCTTTCCCGCGCTTCGTGGACATGCGCCGCCACCTCGACCTGTTCCAGCAGACGGCGACCCTCGAAGCGAACGAGCAGACGGAGGATGCGCTGCAAGGTGTGATCGGCGACTTGTGGAGCACCGCCGGTGAGATACCCGACAGCCAGAAGGTCATCAAAGCGCTCAGGCGCGCCCTGCTGGAGATGTTCCCCAACAAAAAAGTTGACCGCCGTGAACTCATCCGCATCACGGAAAGGCAGGCCAAGACGATCTTCATCCACCACTACATGGACAGACACGACTTCGACATCGAGCGTCTGATGAAGTGCTGTCACCACTACCCGCAAGTTGACGGGCGGATCATGCCCGCGTGCGGATTCAACATGTTCCATCGCGGCGCGGCGAAAGGAGCCGGGACGCAGACTCCGCCGTGGGGGAAAGGGCCGTTCATCAAAGATGATTCGCCCGAACTCAAACTCTACGCAATCGGCCGCGAGCGCAACGTCACGTGAGCGTGCGCCCCGCAACACCGTCACCGTAGACGCTCTAAGACACCGTCACTCTGTATGAGCAGCCAGCCCGCCACGCCGCATCTCTCGATCTCAAAATACGCGCGCCACGTCAACCCCCAGTTCGTCAAACTGCTCGGCGTTTTCGGTTACGGGCGCGTGTTCGAGCGAGCGAGCGACGTGTGGGTGTGGGATCAACAGGGGCGTCTGTATCTGGACTTCCTCGCCGGTTTCGGGTCGGTCAACGTCGGCCATAATCACCCTCGTCTCGTGGCGCGCCTCCGAGATTTTCTCGCCGCCGAAAGAATGAACTTCTGCCACGTCGCGCCCTGCGCCGAGGCGGCGGAGTTGGCGGAGGCTTTAGCCGGGGCGGCGGGGACGCCTCTGCGGGTCTCTCTTTTTTCCAACAGCGGAGCGGAAGCCGTCGAAGCCGGGATGAAGCTGGCGCGAGCGGCGACCGGGCGCAAAGGATTCGTCTATTGCCAACACGGCTTCCACGGCACGACCCTCGGCACGCTCTCCGTCATGGGCGGCGAGCGTCTGCGCCAGCCCTTCGAGCCTTTGTTAAATGACTGCGACGCCATCCCGTTCGGAGATTTAGACGCGCTCAATCGTGCGCTGGCGCGCGGGCGTGTGGCGGGCTTCATCGTCGAACCCGTCCAGGGCGAAGGCGGTGTGGTCACGCCTCCGCAAGGTTACTTGAAGGAGGCGCAGGCATTATGCCGCCGGCACGGGACGCTCCTCATCCTCGACGAAGTGCAGACGGGGCTGGGGAGAACCGGGACGATGTTCGCCTACGAGGCGGAAGGCTTCACCCCGGATGTGCTGGTCTTAGCGAAGTCGTTGAGCGGGGGCGTCGCGCCCATCGGCGCGACGCTGATTTCCGAGGATACGTTCGACCGCGCTTACGGCTCACTCGCGCGGTTTGATCTGCACGGTTCGACGTTCGGCGGCAATGCGTTCTCGTGCGTCGCCGCGCTGGAGACCCTGCGGATCATCGCCGACGAGAATTTAGTCGCGGCTGCTGCTGCGCGCGGCGCACAGTTGTTGGCGGGTCTGCGCGAAAAACTTGCAGGCCACCCGCTCGTGCGCGACATACGCGGGCGCGGTTTGTTAGTGGGCATCGAACTCGGCCCGACCGACTCGGGCTGGATCAACAAAGTCGCGCCGTCGCTGGTGAATCTCGTGTCGAAGAATGTGTTCGGGCAATGGGCGGCGCTCAAGTTGCTGGAGCGCGGGTTGATCTGCCAACCGGCCTCGCAGGCTTGGAACATCCTGCGGCTGGAGCCGCCATTGACGGTGCGGGAGGCGGAGGTGGACGCGGCCGTCGAGATGGTGGCCGGCGCTCTGGGGGAGTATCGAGGCATGTCGCCGCTGTTAAAGGATGTCGCCGAGCGTCTGGGCGGACAGTGGCGGAAAGGTTGGGCGTTTGAATGAATCTCTCGGAGTTGAGGCGCGACCTCCGGTTCACCACCAATCTGTTGCTGCGTCGCCCGTTCGACGTGCTGGTGCAGGTCACGAACCGCTGCAACATGAAGTGCAGCTTTTGTGACTTCTGGCCGCACGGCGCGACGGCGCGCGAGGAGTTGCAGGTTGCCGAATACCGGCGCGTGGCCTCGGAACTGGCGTCGCTCGGCTGCTTCATCGTATCCGTGGAAGGCGGCGAGCCGTTCGTGCGTCCAGACCTCGTGGAGATCGTCGGGGCATTCGCCGAGCGTGGACACCTGCCGGTCGTTTATACCAACGGCTGGTACGCGGACGCCGACAAGGCGCGCGCTCTGTTCGCCGCCGGACTGACGCAGGTCGGCATCTCCATAGACTACCCGGAGGCGCGGCGTCACGACGCCAAACGCGGACTGGACGGAGCGTTCGCGCGCGCATGGGAGGCCGTCGAGGCTTTCCGCGAGGCCGCGCCACACGGCGGAAGACAAGTACACGTGATGACCGTTCTGATGAAAGATAACCAGCGCGACATCGAAGAGTTGTTGCGTTTGAGCGCGCGCCGCCGCGTCGGGCACTACGTCACCCTGCTCTCGACGGCCGGCTTCCGGCGTGGCCGCAGTAGTAGTAGCGCCGACCGTGCGCCGGAGGGGGCATTCGCAGACGAGTTGCTCGCGCTGCGACGCCGCTACAAACATTTTCGCGCGCCGAGCGATTACCTGCGGCTGGCCGCCTCCTACGCCGACGGCGGCGCGATGCCGACCTGTCGCGCCGGAGTACAGACCTTCAACATAGATCATCTGGGCAACGTCTCGGCCTGCATCGAGCGCATAGACAAGCCCGTGGGAAACGTCCGCGAAGAACATCTCGTCAGCCTGCACGCGAAGCTGCAAGGCGATGAAGAGCGTGCGGAAGTCGGAAGCTGCCAGAAGTGCTGTACGATCTGCCGGGGGATGGGGCAGACGTTCGGCGCGGGCGGGTCTCTGCGCGGCTGGTGGGAGTTGGCGACGCGTATGAGGTCACATTGAGCGGGGAGACGATGTTGCTGCTGCGGCCACTGTTAAAAGACAAACGCGTGCTCGTGACGGGCGGGTCGCGCGGTCTGGGACGCGCCTTCTGTGAACGCTTCGCCGCGGAGGGCGCGCACGTCGCCTTCAACTACACGAGCGACGAGAGCGGCGCGCGCGAAACCCTCGGCCGCGTCGAGACGAGCGGGCAGAGGGCGCTCGCCTTCAGGGCGTCGGTGCTCGACTACGCCGCCCTCGAACAGATGGTCAGAGAGATCGAGAGCGCATGGGGCGGCATAGACGTTCTGGTTAACAACGCCGGAATAAGTCAGCCACTGCCGTTGGCGTTGATGGAGGAGGAGGACTGGGACGCGGTGATGGACACGAACGCGAAGGGGCAGTTTCTCGCTGCGCGCGCGGTGTTGCGGGGCATGATTCGGCGTAAGGGCGGATGTATGCTCAATATCGGCTCACTGGCCGGGGTGCGCCTGATCGAAGCGCCGATTCATTACTGCGCCAGTAAGGCCGCGGTCAAGGGCTTCACGGAGGCGCTGTCTAAGGAGGTGGCGCGCTATAATATTCGCGTCAACTGTCTCGCGCCGGGGTTGCTCGATGACGGCGTCTCACAGAATCTACCCGAGTACCGGGTGGAGGAGTTTCTCAAACACGTCTCGCTGCACCGCAAAGGCACTCTGGAGGAGGTCGCGAGGTTCGCCGCCTTCCTCATCTCCGACAGGAACAGCTACATGAACGGCGCGACGGTCGTGATAGATGGCGGCCTGTGAGAAGCGTCCGTAATTGTGAAGGGGCTGTGAGGTAAATGGTCGCAACCGCGTACCAGTCAAATCTCTTCGGGTGGATCGTCAGCCGACGTTATGACACGGCGTTCATCTTCGGCGGGGCGGCGGCGAGTTTGTGCGCGCCGTTGCTGGTCTGGTGGTACCCCGCCCTTTTATCTCCGCTGTTCTGGCTCTGGCTGTTCCTCTTCGACGGCACCCACAGTTGGGCTACTTACAGCCGCACCTACGCCGACCCGCAGTTCCGCAGAGAGAACCGTCGGCTCTTGTTCGGCAGTCTTGTCTTGTTCATCCCGGCGGCGGCGGCCATCTATTTATGGCAGGCCAGCGGCTCGCTCGCGCCCGTTTATCTGTTTCTGTTCATCGCGCAGTGGTGGAGTTATCACCACATCGTCAGGCAGCACTACGGGTTCGCTTCGATCTACGACCGCAAGGCGCGCGCCGACAGTACTTCTCACCAAGTCACCAAGTGGACTCTCTATCTTGGATTGTGGCTTCCTTACCTTTATTTCCTCCTGACGCACCCGCTGAATCGCCGGATCATGAGCGGCTCGCTCGACGGCGCGGCAGACCTCCCGCCGGTCAATTACGGGTGGGTTGACACGCTGCTCGGATACGGCGCGCCAGCCCTCTCCGTCGCCCTCCTGCTCGGCCTCGTCGCGTACCACGTCCGGCGGTGGGGCGGTCTTCGGCAGAGATTTGAACTCAGCCCGGCGCTCGTCTTCACAGCGGCGTGCGTGCTGTTGTATTCCGTGATCTTTTACGTCATCGCGCCGCTTGAGCCGCTGCTGCCCGGCGCGCGCACGCCCGTGCAGAGCTTCATGCTCATGCAGGTCATGATCACGCTGTTTCACAACATCCAGTATCACGCCGTCGTGTGGCATTACAACCGTAACCGTCCGAGCCGCGCGCGTCTCAACCGTAACTTCTTCATCTACGCTCTGGCCGCAATGATCTTCTCTATCGGCTACGTCGCCGCCGCATGGTACACTACCGAATATCCGTCATGGCAGGGAACGATCCCGGAAAACATACTCGTCCCGGCGGCGTTCTGCGCGTGGTGGGGGTTGTCGCTGCACCATTACTACCTCGATCAGAAGATATGGCGCGTCAGCAAAACGCAGGAACTGCAACGCCATTTCGGCGTCACGGCCTGACGCCGTCCCTGCGCGCTCTGGGCGTGGTGCCCCTGGCTTTCTTCGTTCTTCATGCCCGTTACCACATCGGGCAGGGCACGGGCGGACATCTCCTGTGGGTGTGTACGGTCTCGAACCTGCTGCTGGCGGCCGGCCTTTTTCTGGACTTGCCGATGTTGATCCGCGTCGCCGTCATGTGGCTCGTCACGGGACTGCCCCTCTGGGCGTGGGACATGTTTGAGCAGGGTATCGCGCCGGTCTCAAGTTTCCTCACACACTTCGGCGGTCTGGCGGTCGGGCTTATCGGTCTTTCCAGAGTGCGTGCCGCGCGCGGCCTCTGGGTCTGTGCTTTCATCTGGTATCTCACCTTGCAGCTCGCGGCGCGCCTGCTCACGCGCCCGGAGTTGAACGTCAACCTCGCACACGACATGCACGGCGGTTGGCGCGATTTATTCAACTCCTACTGGAGGTTCTCGGTCTTCATGAGTCTGGTAGTAGCCGTAGCCCTCTGGCTGACCGGGCTGGTAACGCTGAAACTCTTTCCCCCGTCGGTGAATCATCCGAAGCGAGGTGCTTATGACGGCGACGACATCAGCCCGCAAACTGCATGACACGACGAGCCTCTGCGCCACCTGCAAGCGCGGCATCGAGGCGTCGTTGTGGGAGCGGGACGGCCGGATTTCCATGCGCAAGGCATGCCCCGAACACGGCGCGAGCGAGGTCTTGATCTCTTCGGACGCCGCCTGGTATCACGAAACGCTGAACTATGCGGCGCGGACGATCCAGCCCCCGTTCGTCAAGAATGCGGTGGACAGGGGCTGTCCCTTCGACTGCGGCGCATGCGAGGCACACGAGCAGAAGTCATACCTCCCGGTCATCCCCATCACGAGCGCGTGCAACCTTGATTGTCCGGTCTGCTATACGATCAACAAGAATGAGGATGCGTTCCACATCTCGCTCGAAGAGTTCGCGGCTATCCTCGATGTCGTGCGCCGCAACGATCCGGGGCTGAAGATAATCAACCTGACGGGCGGCGAGCCGACACTTCACCCCCAATTGACGAAGATCGTAGAGATGTGTCACGCAGCCGGAATCCACCGCGTCACCATCAGCACGCACGGATTGACCTTCATCAACAACGAAGCGTTGCTCGACGAACTGGCCGTCCTCGGCGCGCGCATCGTCCTCTCTTTCAACTCTTTCGACGAGGCGGTCAACTATCGCATGGTCGGCGCGAGGGCGGCGAAGGGTAAGTTGAAAGTCCTCGAAAAGCTGGCGCGGCACAACGTAGACACGACGCTCATCCCGGTGCTGGCCGTCGGCTACAACGACCGGGAGATCGGCGATCTCGTGAACCTCGCGCTCTCTCAAGACTTCATCCGCAGTCTGGAAATTCACACGATGACCTTCACGGGTCAGAGCGGCACAGACTTCGACCCCGCAGCGCGCCTGACCACGCCCGACGTGCTGCGCCGGATCGAAGAGCAGACCGGCGGCCGCATCCGCATGGGCGACTTCGTGCCCTCGCCGTGCGCCCACCCGCTCTGTTATCAAACCTGCTACCTGCTCCAGACGCCTGCGAGCGGCTTCATCCCCTTCACACGGTTCATGTCTAAGGAGACGATCCGCCAACTGCTGACGGACAACCTTTACATGGAGCCCGGCCCGCTCATGGAGTCCGCATTGCAGGACGTAGCCATGCAGTTGTGGGCGTCGGAGTTGGACGACGAGACGGGGGAAGCCGTCCTGACGACGCTCAAGAACTTAATCAAGCGCCTCTTCCCGGCCGTGCCTCTGCCTTACCACGAGCGGCAGATAATCGCCGAGCGCGCCGCCAAGACGATCTACATACACTCGCACATGGATGAGGAGAATTTCGACACCGACCGCATCCGTCAATGCTGCGTGGGCGTGCCCTCGGCCGACGGCGGCAACGTGCCGACGTGCGCCTACAACATCCTATACCGCGAGCGCGACTCGCGATTTTCGGCCAGAGACAGCGCGCCGCTCTCCACCTACGCCGGCGGGCGCAAAGAGCTGGTGCAGATCAGGCGTCCGGGCAGGTGACGATGCGATTCTTTCTGGTTGACCGCGTGGATGAATTGAAGCCGGGGGAGATGATCCGCGGCGTCAAGAACGTGACGCTCAGCGAAGACTTTTTGCAGGATCACTTCCCTTCCCATCCCCTCTTTCCCGGCACATTAATGATCGAGGCGTTGGCGCAGTTGGGCGGATGCCTCGTCGAGGCCACCTTCAATACCAGCGACGACAACGTCAGGCGCGCGGTGCTCGCGCAGGTTGACCGCGCCAGATTTCACGAGGCCGTGAGGCCGGGCGATCAACTGAAGATAGTGTGCCGCCTTGTCTCGATGCTCGAAGGCGCGGCGCAGGTTAAGGGCGAAGCCAGCGTGGGCGAACGCGAGGTCGCCCGCGCGACGCTGCTCTTCGCGCTGCGCGCCGTGGGGTCGGAACGGATACACCGGCAGCGGAGGGAAATTTACGAGATATGGACGCGCCACTTGAATCTGGACTTCACGCTCCGCTAGTTGTCACCGGAGTCGGCTCTCTCGTGCTCGCGCCCGCGCGGGCGGGCGAAGAAGACCCGTCCGTTGACGCCGCGCGCGAAGTCGCGCCGTGGCTCAAGTCGAAGAAGATGCGCAAGTTCATGGGCAAACAGGATCAACTCGCGGTGGCCGCCGCCGGCCGCGCCGCGAAAGACGCCGCCCTCGACGAGCGAACCTTGCGTGAACGCACCGGGCTTTACCTGTGCGTCGGTCATATCCCCTTCGAGCGCGCACAGATTGAAGCGATAGCCCGCGGCTCGATTCAAGCGGACGAGTTTTGCATGGAGCGGTTTTCCACCACGGCCTTCGAGCGCGTCAACCCTCTGCTCACGTTTCGCTGTCTGCCGAACATGCCCGCCTTCCACGTCTCGCTCAACCTCGGGATGCGCGGGCCATACTTCGTCACCTACCCTTGCGCGGGACAGTTCTACCTCGCGCTTGAGTGCGCGACGGCCGCACTGGAAAGCGGCGAGGTTGATGTCGCGCTCGTGGGAGCGGTCGCCGACCAGAACAATTTTCTCGTCGCATACCATTTCCGCCGAACGTCGGATTCGCGAAAACTGACCGCTTGGGAAGGCATAGACGCGGGCGCGTTCCTGTGTCTGGAGACACGGGACGGGGCGAGGCGACGCAATGCAGAGGTCAAGGCCGAACTGCTCTCGTCGGAGGTTAGCTACGCCGCGCCGGACTCGTGGGGCGAGTCGCGGCCATTCGCGGAGTCGGTCACTTTCGCGGGCGTGAAAACGGTGGCCGCGAAGCCTACGGCGGCCTCGCTTCCCGTGAGCCTGAGCCATGCCGCAGGCGGCGCGGGCAAGGGCGAGTTCGTCCATCAACTGTCCACGGCGGGCGGCGTCGAGGCGACGAGCCGTTGGAGGGTCGTGTGAGTCGCCGTAGACGCGTCGTTATCACAGGCGTCGGCATTGTCTCCCCGCTCGGCCACGAGTTGACCGAGTTTCGCCGCAACCTTCTCTCCGGCCTATCGGCGGCCGCGCCGATCACCGTGTTCGACCCCGCGCGCCTTCCGACCAGAATCGCGGCGCAGGTGGATGCGTCGTCTCTGCCGACTCAAACCAGGGATCGCAAAATAGCTTTCGGCCTCGCCGCGACGCGTGCGGCCATCGCCGACGCGGACGGCGGCGATGCCCTGCCCGTGGCGGAATACTACGCCGGAACGGGCGGCGGGCTGAGTCTCGGCATCGGACTCGAACTTTTCTCGATGCCCGACATGGTGAAGTTTCTTGAGCGCGAAGAAATTCCGGCGGGCGTCCATGCGCAGACGTTTTTGCAGACGCCTTCGGACGTGTGCGCCCACTTGATCTGCCGCGAGCACGACTTCTTGCGCGCTCCGCCACTCGTCCACGTCTCCGCATGTGCGGCGGCGACCGACGCCATTGGCACAGCCTTTCGCATGATCCGCGACGGCAGGCGCAGGTGGATGCTGGCCGGAGGCGCGGATTCCATGATCAACCCGATGGGCGTCGGAGGATTTTGCGCCATCGAAGCGACCACGCGCCGCAACCACGAGCCGCGACGCGCATCGCGCCCGTTCGACCGTGACCGCGACGGGTTTCTACTGGGAGAAGGCGCGGGGCTGCTCGTGCTCGAAACGCTCGACGATGCACAGGCCAGGGGCGCGCGCATCTACGGCGAGGTGTCGGGCTATGGGAATTCGTTCGATGCCTACGGCATCAGCGAGCCGCACCCGGAAGGCGAAGGCGCGCTCCTCGCAATGCAACGCGCTCTCGCGGATGCCGGATTGCATCCCGAAGACATCTCTTACATCAATGCCCATGGGACATCCACGCCGAAGAACGACGTGGTTGAGACGCGCGCGATTCGCCGCCTGCTCGGTCGCCACGCGGAGCGCGTGCCCGTCAGTTCGACCAAGTCCATGATCGGCCATCTCATTTCCGCCGCCGGGGCGGTCGAACTGGCCGCCGCCATCCTCTGCGCTGAGACCGGCTGGGTGCATCCGACGATCAACCTCGAACGCCCCGACCCCGCCTGTGATCTGGATTACGTCGCGGAGGGCGCGCGCCGGGTGAAGGTGGAAACGATTCTCAAGAACTCATTCGCATTCGGGGGGCAGAACGCATCTCTGGTGATACGGATGGCGGGATGTTGAGCGGGAAAACCATCGTCGTCACGGGCGCGGCGGGCGGTATCGGGCGCGCGATTGCGCTGGCGTGCGCGAGAGAAGGCGCGAGCGTGGGCGTCAACTATTTGACGAACTGCGCCGGGGCGGAAAAACTCGTTGACGAATTGAACCGTGCCTCCGAAGGCCGCGCCTTCGCCTTGCGGTTCGACGTGCGGAAACCCGACTCGATCACCGCCGCGTGTCTCCCGCTGCTCGAAGAGGTCAAGCGCGTAGACGGGTGGGTCAATAACGCCGGCGTTAACTTACCGGGCTTATTGATGTCCCAAACCGAAGAGATGATCGAAGAACAGATCGCGGTCAACATCAAAGGCGCGATCTACTGTAGCCGTTTCATCCTGCCCTACATGGTGCGGCAGCGGCGCGGCGCTCTGATCAACATCGGGTCGGTGGTCAGCATGCGACCCTCGCCGGGGCAGGCTGTCTACGCAGCCACGAAAGGCGCGCTCGCCGCGTTGACACGCGCTCTGGCCGCGGAGTACGGACGGAAGGGCATACGCGTCAACTGCGTGGAGCCCGGCCCCGTCGAAACGAAGATGTTCGGGGGCACGCGGCAACTGGCGGGCGATGAGGTAAAAAATCGAATCCCGTTACGGAAATTTGGCGCGCCCGGAGAGGTGGCCGAGTTGGTGGCCTTCCTGCTCTCGGAACGCGCCTCCTTCATCACAGGCGGCGTCTTCGCGGCCGACGGCGGTTACTCCGTCGGGTGACTGTGGGAGTTCAGAGACGACGGGTAGAAAGAGACCACAGGCAATGATTGAAAGAGATGAAATCTTCCGCGTCGTGCGCGGCTGCGTCGGCAAAAGCCTTGAGATTGACGAAGAGGATGTGAAACTCGATTCACGCCTGATCAGCGAACTGGGGGCGGACTCCCTCGACTTTCTCGACATCGTCTTCAGGCTCGAAGAGAGTTTTGGGCTTAAGCTGCGCAACGCCGAACTGGATGTGCTGACCCGTGCGGAATTCACCGGCGCAACGAACGAGGACGGTTACATCCCGGCCGAAACCGTGGCGCAATTTCGTCAATGGCTGCCCGCGCTCAGACTCGCGGAGCGCGACGACCGCATCAGCCCGCGTGACATCTACTCTTACATCACGACGGAGACGCTGGTGATCCTGATTGAACGGAAACTCGCCGAATCGGGCGGCGTTCAGAGTTCAACCGACCAGTAAGACTTTACCGCGCCGTCCGGGTCTTTCCGCATGCCGCACGGCTTCGACGACCTCCTTCAGTTCGTACTCGGCCTCGACCGGCGGCACGACCCTGCCGTTTGCCATGAGACCCAGTAGTTCGCCCCCGATCTTTCTCTGTTCCTCTACGGGCGTCCTCCTGAACCAATCGTCGAGCCAGAAACCACGGATGCTGGTGGAGCGGAAAATCATCCTCCCGGTATTGAGCGGCATGTGTTCCAACGAGAGTAAGCCATAAACCAGCATCGTCCCTCCCCGGCCGAGGACGCTCGCGACTTTGCCGCCGACCTTCCCGCCGACGGCGTCAATGGCCGCGCGCACGCCGGCTTGATTAGTGATGGACATCACCCGCTCAACTAACGATTCGTCCTCCGTGCAAATGACCTCATCCGCACCCAACTCTTTGAGTTCCTCGACCTGTTCGCGGCGGCGCACGACGTTAATCGTCTTGAAGCCGCGCAGCGCGGAGAGTTGCAGCACGATGCGCCCCAAAGTCGAGCCGGCCGCGGTTTGCAGCAGCCAATCTCCGGGACGCAACGCCAACTCCTCGGTCGTCATCACCCATGCCGTGAGAGGATTGACAACGAATTGCGCGGCGGTTGAATCGTTAATCGCGTCCGGGCACAAAATGACTTTGTTGCTCTGCGCGAGGAGGTATTCCTGCCAGGTGCCCGCAACGCCGATGGGAATCACCCGTTGACCGACGTGAAACTCTTCCACATCCGCCCCGATCTCCTCGATCACCCCGACTCCTTCGACTCCGGGCGAAGCAGGCAGCCTCGGCAGGACACCGTAAAGGCCGCGCACCGTTAACAGGTCGGAAGGGTTAACGGCACGCGCCCTCATGCGTATCAGCATCTGCCCCCGTCCTGACTCCGGCACGGGCAACTCCTCGATCTTTAATACTTCCGCCGGTTCCCCGAATTTATCAAACCTCACGCTCCGCATTGTTAAGCTCCTTCGCCCACAGGTATTGATCGGCTACTGAGTTTCAGCACTCTTTCCGTGCGCATTCGACAAAAGGCATGCGCCGTGAAACCTCAGCACGTCGAAACGCAGTTCTTCTCCCACTCTCACGGCGCGCATCTCCAGCGTGCCCGCGCCGCGCGAACCCGACAGGCGAACGCGCAGGGAAGCCCGCCTCCCGCCTCCTCTCACCCCTCCGCTCACGAAGAAACCTGCCCGCACAGGCTCGCCGATCAGCGCGACGACCTCCGGGGAACGACTCGCAATCTCCACCCCTGCGCGGTAAGCCGCACTCGATCTCAGGGACAGCATGATCGAGAAGGTGAGAATGGCCGCGAAGGCGACGGAGGCGGCAATAACGAGTAGCGCAATTATCATACTTGCATTCCCGGATTATGAAGCCTTGGACGTGAAACCGCCTGACGCCCGACACCCACGCCGCGGCGAAAACGTACCTGAGAGACTTCGTGGCGGGGCTTCGCGCACGTGCCGTTGTTAGCCCGCGCCGTTGCCGCTAACTGACCCGTCGCGCCGCTAAAACCACCCTGTCCGATTCCATGAAGCTTCGTATCTCTTCACCGGAGAAGCCCCACTTCTCCTCATCATTCCCATACTGTTCCGATAGAAAACTCAACAACTCCTCCAGCGAAAATGGCCCGACGGAGGTCATGTAGCTTTCATACTCATCCTGAATCTCTCGCCAATCGGAATATCGCTTCCTGGAAAGAAGCATCCCGTCTGGCCTCAGATAGATGAGGTGGATGGGGGAGGTTGGACGGCTCATGACATTCGCGCCAAATTCAGTTCTTATCTTTAATCGTTCAGAGGATCGGCGCCGTAAGGGTGCCCGTGCAAAAGATTATGAATTGCTCGTTATCTCCCATTCCCACACGCGCCCGTCCTCGGGGTCGAAGACCTCTCCCGCGAAACCCATGCCGACCTTCTTCAACACCCTCGTCGAGGCGTTAGGCTCGGGAAGCGTGCGGGCGGTGATCCGCCTGACCTCGGGCGAACGTCTCGCCGCCTCGATGAGTTTGCCCGCCATCGCCGTGGCATACCCTTGCCCCTCGTATTCAGGGAAGGTGAAGTAAGCGATCTCGACGGTGGCTGCTACCGCCGGAGGCGATTTGAAACCGCAGGTGCCGATCACCGTCCGCGAGTCGTCATCAACGGCGAGGTGGCCGCCCCACGGCGATTCGTCGCTTCCGCCGTCAACGTTGGTTAGGGTTTGCTCTACGACCTGGCGCACCAGATCGGCCGCAGCCCCGAGGTTGGCATCGTAATGCGCCTCGAAGTGTCTGGGATCATTCTCAAGAGTTTCCCTGAGCGCGCTCGTAATCTTGACGAGTCTGATGCTTTTCATACTATCTCCGGGAGTCGCTCAAGGGTTCGAGCTTGAAGAGTGTCGCCCCTGATGAGCTTCATCCGTGCCGATTGAATTGTTCAACTTTAAACGCCATGCTCCAGCCCACCCTGCGACGACTCGCGCCTTTGCCGCCGGTGGCTATTTCTGCCTCTTGAAATACAGAGCGTTAGTCGCCCCCGGCCTCACGTCGAGTTGCCCCTGCCCGACCATCTCCCAGCCCTCTGCGCCGAGTCTGGTGATGGCTTTCGCCATGGAGGCTCCGTGCCCGTCGGTCGCGGAGGATTGCACGTCCACTACCTGAGCGCCTGTGTCGCGGAAATAGATGATCCAGTAGCCTTCACGGCTCGCGTTAACGTAAGCCGCCTTAGACAGCGCGCAGTACTCCCACTGCTGGCGACTGCTCGGCTCATCGGCCTGCCGCGCCAGAACAGGGGTCGCGCTCTGGAGTTTGCTTGAGATTGCCCCGCCCAGTGCCGAACCGACAAGAATCAATGGAATAATCAGCAGGTGCGGCTTCTTGCTCATACAAAACTCCTCTCCAATTCGGACACACGTGCCCGGAAGTCTGTCTATCTCTTAACGCGAAATTCCCGGCGGGAATGGATCAGATGATTCCATGGATCACGCGGCTCTTTGGCTCGACACCGCAGCCTTAATTACGGCATTAACATAGTTGACTCACCCGGCGCATATATGACAAGTCGAACTTACTAGGGGGCGATGACCTCCGAGTGTCGGGTAAGGCTATTTGTCAGACCAGACCTCTCCGGCTTGTCCTGCGCGGCGTTAAAGGGCAGAGCGCTAACAGTGTGGCATGCTAAGCTATGAGCGGTTTTTGACACGCATTCCAGCGCGTTATGCCGAACTTGTCGGCTTTGCCTCTCCATCACATGGTCAGGCCGAATCATTCGGCACAATATGCGTTAGATGCTTACCTCAAGGAGAATGGTAGATATGTCTCAACCTCACCTTTTACCTTTTAGTGTATGGTGTCCGCTGTGCAAGAAGCATGTGAAACTTTTACGAGTCGCGCACGCCGCCAAATTTATTGACGTACATAGTCGAACCGTTTACCGGTATATCGACGAGGGATTAATTCACGCAGTAAAAGTTGTAGGCAAGACGTATCGCGTTTGTGGAGATTGTCTCTTACGGCAGAGAGACCCAAATAACGAGTGACAAATGTGACATTCTGTATTGAAGGAATCGCTGAACCGCTTTACAGTGTGCCACCATCCGCCTCAATTTGTAACGCTCAACGCCATAAGGAGGAAAGTTCAAATGGCTAAACTACTCGCTTCAAAGCGCAAATCAATTTTAGTCGTATGCTGCTTTGTGTTTTTGCTCTCAACGGTCGCACTTGCCTTGAGCGTAAGAACCCGCAGTCAACTCACAAAGGACACCGCCCGCAAAGAAAAGAGTGAATCACTCAAACAAATCGAGGTGTCGCCGGAGCATTCACTAAGGGTTCTCGGAAATGACGACTGTCCTCTGAGAATTGTTGAAGCAAAGGCAAAAGAAGTTTCCGGCGCTCTTTTTACAAAGCTTACAGGGAAGACGACTAACCTCAAGGTCGTTCCCAGTGTGCCGGAAGTCAGGTTGGTAAATACTTCGGGGCAAACGATAAAAAAATTCTTCTTGTTTGTCAGAAGCCCGGAAGATCAGTTTACTCGCGGCGTGGGTAGGAAGGTTGAAATTAAACCTGGAGAATCTTACACCGTAGAGCGTGTGCATTTCGCTGCCCCCGAAAAAATAGCGACAGCGGTGGGAAATGCCCAACTTCGTGAAACGTTGGCTGCACCGGGAATGGATTCTGAAAAGATGTGGCTGAGCAAAGGGGTGCGGTCGAATTTATATGTAACTGTCGTCAAGGTTGAGTTTGAAGATGGAAGTAGCTGGACTCTTCAAGAGGGAGGGGATGTGCGATGAAAAAGACGATAATCAGATTGACCTTAGTGCTTTTGCTGGCCGTAAGCAGTTTTGGGATTGTGGGTACAAGAAATGCTTCCGCAACATGCTATTGTTCTTGTTCACCATATGGTCAAGGACAATGTGCTTTTGCGTGTGAAGGTGATTGTAGCGTCAGGCAAGTGATTGATCTGGTCGCTCAATGCTGTAATTCACAGTAAATTAGGTTCGGAAGGAGTCTGAATATAAATCACTGTGCAGCACGGTAGATTTAATAGACTTCAGGAATCAGAAGAAAATACAGGCAGGAACTGATTCAATATTTATTGAATCAGTTCCTGCCTGTATTTTGAGAAGCCCAATGTCGTGGGAATCGCCCAAACTCTTTGGATGAACCGAGTCGCCTTTATTTACGACGCCGCATCTAACAACAGCATGCACCCGACCGCGAGGAGGTAGTTTTCATCCGCATTGGGTGAGCCAACTATATAATTGCCAAATTAGCGTTGGGCGGCTATCGTCGAATCCGACGTGGTGATAGACAAACCGTTTAAGTTAGAGCATCATTCGCAAAAGATAAGGAGGCGTGCTAATGCGAAGTGTTCTACAAGATAAAAGCCTGACGAACAACATCGCCATGAGCCTGAAATGGGCGGCACTCATCGGCCTTATCCTCGTGCTGCCATTCGCGATCCTCGAATCCGTGAATCAGACCATAAACAGGCAGAATGCCCCCGGCCTAATCCTGTTATTCGGCCTGTTGTGGCTCTTGCCGACGGCATTCATCGTCGCGCTTA
Organism: Pyrinomonadaceae bacterium; assembly: GCA_035296445.1. Classification (GTDB taxonomy): domain Bacteria; phylum Acidobacteriota; class Blastocatellia; order Pyrinomonadales; family Pyrinomonadaceae; genus JAIVJZ01. Next base: position 70,642 of record DATHAZ010000149.1, read on the forward strand.
TGCCGATAGTGCGAACCGTGCGAGCGGGAAACAACGTCACGGCGAGTCCCATCAATCTCTTGCTCAGAATCGCTCTTTTGGCTCTCATCGCAACGACGTGGGGGGGCTTGCTTATTGATCAGCTTCCTTGTTTCATGGGCGTCCCGAACTGCGATTAGATGGCTTTACATGACGCGCCATGATATTCATCAGATTAAGCATGCAATTACCTCAACCGCGACGGGTAACAACGCCATGCAGCCGACCACGAATCAGCGTTGATTTCATGTGCGAGACATATGCTCGCGAGCGTATCCTCAAAAAATTAAGATGCTGAAGGTAAATTATTATGCGTAAAACTTTCACCCGTTCGGTTCCCATGCTTTTGATTCTTTTCACCCTGCTTTTTGTTTCTGCGTCTCCCGGCCTCAGTCAGTCGCCTTTCTCATCGGTCGAGATGGAATTGGCATTGACTCGTGAAGGGACGGGTTGGAAAGCCGAAGCGAAATTCCATGCCGGCGGACGGGTATTCACAAATCCCGTGCGAAACCTCAAAGTCAGCGACAGCGATATATCTTTCTCGTCGGAAATTGGCGGCGCCGAGGTGCGGTTCGTCGGGAAACTTGCTGACAATAAACTTGGCGGCACGCTCGAAGCATTAGAAAAAGGTCAAAGAATCGCAACCGGTGCGTGGAGTCTGTCCCAGTCCGAATCTGCCGCTGTGCATGACGTAGCCGGTATGTGGAAAGGAAGGTTCAGCGCACAAATTATTCCGGCGCAGCAAGCCGACCCCAACTTCGACGCACGCGTTTCTCATCCCGCATATACCAGGAAGCACCCCAAAGTGCTTTTTGATGAAGCTCATAACAACGTCCACACGGCATCCGGTCTTTACAAACCCTTCGCCGACTTGATTACAAACGATGGCTACCTGATTGTTCCTAATAAGGAGAAGTTTCAGCCCGGTACGCTTGCCGGTTATGATGTTTTAGTAATAGTTAACGCGACGGGTCCTCGCGGACAGCGTGCCAATCCGGCATTCACCGATGAAGAATGTGACACCGTGCGCGATTGGGTGCGTGGGGGTGGAGCATTATTGTTCATCGCCGATCACGCCCCGATGGGCGCGTCGGCTGAAATTCTCGCCAGACGATTCGGCGTGGACATGAGCAAAGGATATACGGACGAGCCGTCCAGCACGGATAAGGAATTGGGCGACATCTTATTTTCGCGCGATAACAAGCTGCTCGCCAATCATCCGATTACCAACGGGCGAAATTCCCTTGAGCGCGTCAATCGCGTGGTTACTTTTACCGGTCAATCGCTCAAGGGGGCGAAGGATAGCGTAGCCTTTCTCATCTTACCCGATACCGCGGTTGATACTTTCCCTCCGAATAAAGCGACAACTCCTGCCGCAGGGCGGACGCAAGGTATCGCAATGAATTTCGGTAAAGGGCGAGTAATTGTTTTAGGCGAGGCGGGCATGCTGTCGGCGCAAATAGATAATAAGGGACGCGCGTTCGGGATGAATTATCCAAACACAGACAACCGACAGTTAGCACTAAATATCATGCACTGGCTTACCCGGTTGCTGAAATAAAAATCCCGGTAAGTTAGAGGTTAAGACGCAATCCAACCGCCCCTTGCGGGAGCATTCGGAGAGGGGAGCGCGTTTTCGCACGTCCCGCTCAATTCGGCTTGTCAGGGGATGTTATCCACCGCCTTGCTGAAAGGGGGCGGATGAGTGCGTGCGTGTGGCGCTTCCGGGACAATCAAGGCTCAGGATGGTTCGCAGCAGGTACACCAATGCGACCCCTGAGACGACGCACGATGCAATTGACAGACTCTCCCGTAAGGTGCGAGATACGATTGAGTTCGAGCGGAAAGCGGGTTAATCACGCCATCCACGCGTCACCACGATGAAGATGCAATTAGCCCCGAGTTCTTTGTAATTGTACATCCTTAAAACGGCGAGAGATGAATGGTAGCGGGGGGAGACTTGAACTCCCGACCTTGGGGTTATGAATCCTCCGCTCAGGTAGTGCGCCTGTTACGGCGCGTCTACATCTCTTAACATTTACCGCGAATCGCAGCCCACAAATTTTGCGCCTGTATGTGCCTGTTCACGGATAAGACCGACACGGATGTCCACCCAACGGGCAAATGAAAGCAAAAGGATAACCCGTACCAAGTAGCCTTTTGTTGCTGATTTGCAGTTATGTTCTTACTGGTTCGGATTGCCGAACCTGAGTTTATACTCCGGCGAGTTCATAAAGCCGTTGACCATCAGGCGGATGTTATTCGGGTCCTGGTTAATGACCCTGAGCCATGCCTGATAGCCATCCTCTTCCGGCGTCCGCCTCAAGTAACCATAGTACTGCATAGATATGAACGCTCCGTGGTACTCGACCATGTCGGCCTCGTTGCTCTGCACAACTGCCCTGAGAACCTGCGCCCTGCTGAGGCTATTCGCGTTCAGGACGTTGACGAGTTGTTGTCGAGTGAGAGTCACCTGCTCCGTGCCATCGAAGTTCGCCGGATTCTCGGTCGTTATCTGCTGTGTACCGTATCTGCCTAAGAGCGCGTCTACGTACTGCTGGTTCGTCATCTGCCCGTAGAGTTGAGTGAACTCGAACCGTCGCGTGAAAGCGGCGGCGAACTCAGCGCGTTTAACGAAGACCTCCTGCGGAGTCTGATCCGTAACCGACCGCATGTCAGGAATGATCTCCTCATAGGAGGGGCGACGGTTAAACGCGACGCGGTAGAAGAGGTAGGTATAGAAGCCCTTGAGTTGAAACTCCAACGATTGGAAGAAGGACTGCGAGACGATCACGCGGTCGCAAAGTGCGGAAGGGCTGTACGGGTCGGTGTTGTTGACATCGGGGCAACGCAGGAGCACCCCCGTCCATGGCTCCCCGGCTTCAGGCTCCCTGCTCAAGAAATCCAGGTACTGCATCCGCACGAAGAACTGGTTGCCGGAGATTGGGTTAAAGCCTTCCGCGGTCTCATTATCCAAGACTGTGATAGTGGCGGTTCCGACTTCCCTTATGACTCCGCCTTGGGGGCTCGACAGCGTTACCTGTAGGGTCTCTGTGCCTTCAGCACGCGAGTCGTCAATTAGCGGAATAGCGACTGACTTCGGCTGAGAGTCCCAGGCAGCCCAGGTGAACCTCTCTATTGTTGTCGCATAGTCGCACCGGGCATATGCCTTGCCGTTCAGCGTGGCACAGGGTACGGCCTCCGGGTCATCAATGGTCTGGAAGGTGACAGAGGCGGAACTTGACAAGTCGCCCTCCCGCATGACTCTCACCTCTGCCCGTCCCATCCCTTCTGAAATTGTTATCGCCGAAGACTCAAGTCGGAAGAAAGAACCCTGCGCTGCCTCGTTATCAACTATAGTGATAGTGGTTGAGGATATCGAGCCTATAGTCGCACCTCCCCCGGGATTCGAGAGCGTAACGGTGAGGGTCTCATCGTTCTCAACCGCGGTATCATCAATAATCGGGATAGAGATTGTCTTCTGCGTCTCGCTTGCGGCGAAGGTCAGTTGACCCGAAACAGCAGTGTAGTCGGTTCCTGCAACGGCAGTCCCGTTGCCCGTCGCAAAGCCGATATTAATGACGCCGCCGCCTGTTCGCGTAACGGCAATCAGTACGTTTCCTACGGCTTCGGAAGCCCGATAACTTGTCTGGCTGAATTGGACGGTACTAGGGCTGATAGCGAAATTGGCAACCAAGTTGCGGTTGGAGTTGAGCGAAAATGTGTAACTAGCCGATGAACTAACGACACTTCCATTTTCAGTCCAGTTCAAGAAGCTGTAGCCGCTGTTTGCCGTCGCCGTGACGGTGCGCGAGCTACCCGCGGCGAAAGTACCGCCGCCTACCACAGTCCCCCCATCACCCGGCGACATGCTCACCGTGATGGTGTAGTTCTGGGGCGGCAGGCCCACATAAAAGTAATTGCGGGTGGTATTGGGCGTGCCGTAGCCTGCGCTGTTATGTGTGCTCATATTCCATCGGTACTGACCACCATCCTGCAACCTACCACTTGGCAGGACATAAGATGTACCCGTAAGCGGTCGCCCTACGTCCGCCTGCGAATCGAATATCAGGTCGTATGTCGAACCGTTGAACCGACTGACGTAGAGAGCGTAACCGTCAGCCCCGCTGACAGGCTCCCACGTAAAAGTAGGTGTCAGAGTTGCAACCGAAGAGCCGGGCGCGGTCGCCGTACCCGGAGAGATCAGTATAGGTGGAGTGAGCGGCGCGGACACCTGCGAGAAATTGGCTACGAGATTGCGGTTAGAGTTTAAGGTGAAGGTGTAGCTGGCCGAAGAGCCGACGACACTCCCACCCTCCGTCCAATTTACGAAGCTGTAGCCGCTATTGGCCGAAGCTACGGCTGTGACCGAGGTGCCGGCAGCGAATGTCCCGCCGCCGCTGACGGTGCCACCGGCACTAGGCGACGCATTCACGCTGAGCGTATAACTAACCGGGTTGACAGCAAAATTTGCGACCAAGTTCCGGTTGGAATTGAGAGTGAAATTGTAGCTTGCCGAAGAACTGACTACGCTGCCGCCCTCAGTCCAGTTTGAAAATGTATAGCCGTTGTTGGGGGTCGCCGTCACCGTGCGCGAACTCCCTGCCGCGAACGTCCCGCCGCCGCTGACGGTGCCGCTTGCTGTTGGTGATGCACTCAAGCTGATTGTGTAGTTGACGAGGGAAAAGTTAGCGACCAAGGTGCGGTTACTGTTGAGAGTGAACGTGTAACTTGCAGAGGTGCTGACCACATTCCCATTCTCTGTCCAGTTGGAGAACGTGTAGCCGCTGTTGGCCGTCGCAGTGACGGTGCGCGAGTTGCCCGCGGCGAAAGTGCCGCCGCCCGCCACCGTCCCGCCCGCGCTCGGCGACGCACTCACCGTGATCGTGTAGCTTTGCGACGTGGTAATTTGTCTACTTCTTATAACCCCGGAATTCGCAGGTATACTTAGTGCCCAGTGCCCATTGTTTTCTTGATAAGCCGCAAAGAAATCGTAAGTGCCCCCGCTATTTAATTGGCGGGGTTGGGAAATGTAGTTATAAGTTGAGCCGGCTGCCAACGTTGTCGAAATGAAATTCATATCGTAAATGGCCGTTCCAAAACGACCGCCTACGCCCAAGCTGGTAAATGGGAGAGGTTCATAGCCGACATTTTTGACAGAAAAACTACCTGTTACATTTTGTCCTACGGTGTAGGGTCCCGCCGGACTTATATTAAGGCTTGAGGTCAGCAAAGGCATGGCGTCAACGGGTGAACCCGCCGGGTAGGAGTTGTATTCCGCCTGAGAGACGTTTACCACCTGACAAAAATCATATCCAAGCCCGGTGAACCTCGATCCCGAAGTGAACGCGCGCCGCCTGCCGCCCCCTGTCACTATCGAAACTTCCCCGCCATAACCGATAAGCTTGCCGTCAGGAAACGGCTTTCCATTACCCGGTAATGCGGCGCTAAGGTTCCCCCCCTGTTCATACAAGTCCAGCTCGTCTTGGCCGACGGTGATCACCCAGTTCGTGAAATTCGTGCTTGTCCGGGCGTCGGTTGTTTGGTTGTAAAGCTGAGCCAGGACACTCGGGCTTGTAATCGCCCGTCTCCGGTTATCCGAATCGATCAAATAGACAGTGTCGGCCGATGAAGTTTTGAACAGGCTGCCAGGCGGGTGGATCGGTGGGCCACCGTCCCTGTTCCTGAGCGTTGCCGTGTCGTTGCGGCAGGTCGAGCAGGCCGAAACCTCGGCGCTCTTAGAAGTGTAGGAAGAAAGGCAGGCCAGCGGGTTAGAAGACACGTCCGAAAAGGTGATAGGCTGCGAAGCCGAGTCCCTGTCCGACCCGATCTGCCTCTGGAAGTGGAGGTGATCGCCGCACCCGTTGAAATTCCCCGCCGAGCACCCGGTGTGCCCCTGATTCCCCAGATACAGACCCTGGCAGGCGGAGGTATTGAAGCTTACCAGGACAGAGTTGTATTGCAAATGAGCGTACTTCGTCCACGTCCCGTCCGAGTGTTGAATAATTACCGTGTTGCCCCAGCCTCCGTTGCCCCCGCCTGACGGACACGCAGGCGACCCGCAGCCAGCCGTGTCACAACTGTTGCAATTTATATTTTCAACGACATATATGACCAGCCCCTCAGCCGCCGACATGACGTGCTTCCCTATTGTCTGACTTTGCATGTCATAGGCGTACCTCAGATTGCCCGTGTGACTTGAGATGTTGCAATTACCGGGAGATGGGTAACTCGTCCCCCCCTGCGTCAGAGTGAACGTGCTTAAAGGCAGGTTGTAGCTGACCACGGCCGAGACTCCTATTTGCTCCCTGTTACCCTCCCAATCTACGAAATCAGTTGTCGTCTTATCCTCCTCAACGGAGCGGACAATGATCCCACGGTTTGTGACCTTGAGCAGTTTCCCTTCAGCGAGGTGCGGCCGATTAAAGGCGTCCTGATCCTCACACTGCCGCAAAAAAGTGCTTCCGAAAAAGTTGCCCCCGCACACTCTTTTCGTTTGATCAGGGGAGATGATTTCGAACGGGTAGCGAACCTCTGCGTGGGTCAAGGAAAACTCCTTGGACGACGAGTCCAACTGATCGGAGGCGGGAGAAAGCTGCGGCAAAGTAGGCGGTAGTTCGTCCTGCGCCATTTTTGTCGTCTTTCCTTTATCGGCTGATACTTTGCGCGGGGACGCCCCCACATTGTTCAACTCGCTGGTCGTCTCGAAATAGTAAATCTCGCTCCCCGAGGCGTTCCACTGTATGAAATCCGGCAGAACGTTTTCATAAACCAGATTCCGTTGCTGTCTCGTCTCGATGGCGACGACCGCCAACCCGAATCCGCCACCCGTCGCAAACGTATAGGCAACGCTCGCTTCGTCATGTGAGAATTCGGCCTCCATAACGAGGTCGTCTGTTATTTTTGTGGCCTCCCCGTCGCCAAGGTTTTCGAGGAAGAGTTCCCCGGAAGGGATACGGTTTTTGAGTGGCGAATAGAGCAGGGCGTTTCGCCCGGGTGAGATTCCGAAGGCCTTAAAAACCGGCATCGAGGTTCTCAGGTGCTGAACCACACCGCTGTTTTCGTCCCAGATAAATGCCCGGCCGTTATCAACGCCAACGAACGAAGGGCTGCGCTGCCCCTGAGAATTATTGACATCTGAGCGCTCGGCTGCTTCGTTTCCGCGGTCGGCTCTCCGCCCACCCCCGGCGTCAACGCGGCCTCCAGACGGCGCGTCACCGAGCGGCGCGCGTGCCGTCCCCGCCGAGGTGGGCGATTCGTAGAGCAGGGCGCAGCACAGCAGCACACCGGTTGATAACGCGACGAATTTATTACTCGGCCACATTCCCTTACTCCTATCATTGCCCGACCTATGCTGACTGCGGGCGCCGTTAGCGGACGATTATTTAGTACGCAGGTCTAACCTCGAAGTCGAATCTTCGACGCTCCGGCCGCGATCTGCGCGCTGCAAACGAAGCAGTACTTCCAAGGGCGAGGCCGGCGCTGCCCTCTCGCTTAGGGGATTACACTGAAGTCGAAAACCTTGCCGCCCCCGAAACCGAGACCTCTCGGCGTGCCTGCGTAGAAGAAGCAGTACTCGCCCGGCTCCAAGTCGGCTTTCGGTACAACCTTGAAGACGCCCTGGCGCACGTTCTCGAACGAGAAGTCGCGCATGTCCTTGTCGCGCGTCCCGCTCGACGCGCAAGCACAGGCTCAACGTAATTGTTCTCATGAATACTTCCTCCATCTATATTCAATTCGTAGCGTTACTCCGCACCACTTGTCTTGCAACATAAACCCGGGCGACAAATACGTCTGCTGCTGTTGCCCGTCACACAGTACTTCCTACTGTGCGTCCCTCAACGCGGCTGCCCGTACCCCGTCCTACAGCATGTTCTTGCAAAATCTACCCGTCAGTCAGTCATCGCTTTGTTGCTCATGGTCCGGAGAGCCTGGTACAGGCAGGAGCTAAACGGCCATTAATTGGCTTGCAAGTGAGATCGGCGTAGGGTCTGGAGACGATGAAACGGAGAACGCGTGCCGCAGGAGCGCAGGCATAAATTACAGACTCTCCAAATTTATCAGGGACAATCCTTCTTCTGTTTGTGGCTCGAATATATAGTTAAAGTTTCCACAGTCTTCCGCTTCATGCCCGTTCCATTAGCGTTGGGTGAAGTTTAATGCGTTCGGCAGGTGGGTGAGATTTTATCTTGCTTCACCCGGGCGACATAAGTAGAATGCGCACCCGGCTTTAACGCAAAGCGCCACAAATTGGGCGCTTAACCTTTCAATCATTCGACGGCAGGCAAACTACACCCGGTTGCCGCCTAAAGTCCTTAATTTGATCCTAAACTTTTCCTAAATCCTCGCTAACATGGATAAGCCACACATATTCGAGTTCGGCCAATTCCACTTGGACGTTACTCAACGGACACTGCTACGCAATGGTGAACCGGTTCCACTCAAGCCCAAGGCCTTCGACCTTCTAGTGGTGCTGGTAGAAAACAGGCACAGTGTGGTCAGCAAGGAAGACCTTATGCGACGGGTGTGGCCCGACAGCGAGGTTGAGGAGAATAACCTAACCGTTCAAAAGCGGGCGCTAGTCTCGGTACTCGGAGAAGGCTATATCCAGACGGTGCCGCGCCGCGGATACCGGTTTGTAGCTGACGTGCGAGAGGAGACGGGCAGTGGAAAGGCGGAAAGCCGGGTGCCTGTTGTTCAACAGGGTGCGGCTAGCGAGACGTTAACCGATGGCCTACGTGATGCTTACATAAGTTCCCCTGCCCTCCCGGCACAAGAGTTGGGCAGCGAGCATGTAGCAAAAACCCTATCAAGTTGGAAACGCCCTGCCCTGATCGGGTTCATCGTGCTTCTAAGCATTGCCGGTCTCGCTTTAATCTGGAAGCGCGTTAGAGAATCTCAGTTACATGTTGTTCACGGCCGAGTTCAAGTGCGTTCTCCTTCCGACGAAGCGGAAGTAATGCGCGTGGTCAAGGAGTCACAGATTTACGAAACGCTGGGGATATATGTACGCCCGGAGACTTTTGACCAGAGCCAACTGGACAAGTACTGGTTGCCCGCAGAGAAGGGCGGCAAGGCCGTCACCGCGGTTCAAGCGGCTGTTGAGCGCCTACGCAAGAGGGGGTGGCGGTACGCTGACGACTCAAGGATGGAGATTTTTGACTTTCGCTACGTTCGCATCTTCTCGCCGAGGGACTACGCCGAGGTCGGGACATCGGAGCGTTGGTATGTTCCCACGGTTTGGGCCAACGACGGTAAGAGGGTCGAGAACCGGAACGTGTACCTTGGCACATATGACGTTGATTACATACTGCAGAGGGTCGAGGGGCGTTGGCTGCTTGAGGAGAATTCAACCCCCCGCCCCTGGTCAGGCAGCAACCAAAACAAGTGACGACGAGGCTCGGGGAAGGAGGAGCCGGCGCCCTTCTACATCACGGCCATCCTCGGACACGCCGACGTGAACACGAGCCAGGTCTAGACCATCGCCACGAATGAGGGGTTGCGGCGCGCGATGGAGTCGCTAACGCGGCGTCGAGCGCCGACCGTCACAGAAGACCCCACAAACGAAGAACGGCTGCCGGAATTGACAGCCGCAAGTGCTTGAAACTGTTGGTAGCGGGGGGGAGACTTGAACTCCCGACCTCGGGGTTATGAATCCCGCGCTCTAACCGGCTGAGCTACCCCGCCACGGTTGGAAGAGACATTATAGGGGGCGCGGTTGAAAGGTCAAGTTGGGTGGGGCTGCGGATGGAGGGTTTGCTCGCGGGTGCGGACTGCACGTATTATCGGGGCGAATTGTCGAGTTGGCGGAGAGGTTGAGCCGGCGGCGGGTTGCGGCGAGTGGCTGCGGGGAATCCGGCCGGCGGAGAGAGGAATTGCGGATGCCTGAGTTGGTTCATCGTCCGAGGAGACTGCGGCGGCGTGAGGCTTTGCGCTCGTTAGTGCGCGAGGCGCGCCTGGCGCGTGAGGATTTGGTATTGCCGTTGTTCGCGTGTGCGGGCGAGGGCCTGAGGCGCGAGATTTCTTCGATGCCGGGGGTTTTTAATTTGTCGGTTGACGAGGTGGTCGGCGAGGCGTCGAGGGCTTTCGACTCGGGCGTGCCGGCGATCATTTTGTTCGGGTTGCCGGAGTCGAAGGACGAGACGGCGACGGGCGCGTATGCGGCGGATGGTGTGGTGCAGGCGGCGATCCGGGCGGTGCGTCGCGCCGTGCCGGAGATGGTCGTCATCGCTGACACGTGCCTGTGCGAGTACACTTCGCATGGGCATTGCGGCGTGGTGCGCGAGGGCGAGTTGTTGAATGACGAGACGTTGGAGCTTTTGGCGCAGACGGCCGTGAGCCAGGCGGAGGCGGGCGCGGACATCGTCGCGCCGTCGGCGATGATGGACGGGCAGGTCGGCGCGATCCGAGAGGCTTTAGACAGCGCCGGTCTGGATCAGGTCGCCATCATGTCTTACGCGGTGAAATACGCGTCGGCTTTTTACGGGCCGTTTCGCGAAGCGGCGGCGAGCGCGCCCGCGTTCGGCGACCGCCGCTCGTACCAGATGGACGCGGCCAACGCGCGCGAGGCGATGCGCGAGGCCGAACTCGATTACGCGGAAGGCGCCGACTTCCTGATGGTCAAACCGGCGACCGCTTATTTAGACATCCTGCGTATGGTGCGCGACCGTTTCGATCTGCCGCTCGCCGCTTATCACGTGTCGGGCGAGTACGCGATGATCAAGGCTGCTGCCGCGCGAGGTTGGATTGACGAAGAGCGCGTGATGTTGGAGACGCTGACCTCCATTCGCCGCGCCGGGGCAGACCTCATCATCACTTATTACGCGCAGGACGCGGCGAGACTCCTTAAATAATTGCGGATTGCGGAATGCGGAATGCGGATTGAAAGACACTGCTTTGTGCTTTTCAATCCGCATTCCGCAATCCGCAATCCGCAATTCGCTTTTATCTCACTTCCACTTCGACGGGTTTCGCGTCCTTGTTGGCGTCGGTCGTCGGGAAGTTGGAGAGGTTGATGCCGAAGGGGAGGTCGGCGTCGGTCTCGATGACGAAGCGGACGGAGAGCGGCCGGCCGCGTGCGGCCTGGGCGCGGGTGACGAGCGAGTCCACGCGCCACTCCTGAATGAGAACCTGCGGTGATTTCTCGACCGTGACGAGACGCGAGCCGCAATTCGTCCCGTTGATGTAGAGCGTGACGCGCGTGCCTTCGTAGCGACCCTGCGCTTCGACGGGGAGTACGGGTTGCAGGTGCGCGCGCACGACGATCCGGCCGACCTTGCGCCAGTCTTCCCTGCCCGGCACGACGTACTCGAAGAAGCCCACCCCCGTTCCCCACACGTACCCTTCGCCCCCGCCCATCTTTTCAAAACGACCGCGCATGGCCTGTTCCGGCCGGAAACGATAGAGCAAGCCGCCGCCGGGGAGCGGGTTGGTGATGGTGGGCTGCGCGCCCGCGTCGCCCTCGGGGCGCGCGAAGGCGAACTGTCGCGGGATGAGATGGCGGCGCACGTCGAGCACGTGGTCGGGGGGCGAGGCGGCGCGCTGCGACGCGAAGAGCGCCGCGCCGCGCGCGATCTCTGCGCGCACGGCTTCGTCGCGCGCGTCCGTGTAGGTGATGCCGTAGCCGCGGCGCGGGTCGGGCGTGATGATCCAGAAGATCGCGCCCGCCGCGCCGTTTCTCGCCGAGTGCTCGAAGTAGGCGCGATACCACTCGGCCTGCGTAAAGCCCTCGTAGCCTTCCGGCACCATGCCGAACTCGCCCATCACGAGCGGCTTGTTGAGCGAGAAGGTGGCGGCGGCGCGGTTCGTGATGAACTCGCCGAGCGCCTCTGGCGACGTGACGAACGTATCGTGATCGTCGCGCGGGTAGTTGTGTACGTCCGCGAAATCTACGTGCGGCAGGCGATGCTCGTCCAGCCACGCGCGCCGCTCGAAGGCCGAGCGATAACCCCACGTGCCGGGCGTCAACAGGTGATTCGGGTCGAGTGATTTGACATACGCGCTCATCTCCGCGACCCACGCGTGCCGCTCGTGCCAGCGTCCGGGCGGGGCCTGCGCTTCGTTCATCAACTCGTAGGCCATGATGGTCGGGTCGTCGCGGTAGAGCACGCCCGTCACGCTGTTGCGGCGCGTGACGATGCGTTCGACGTGCTGGCGATAGAGGCGGCGCGTCTCCGGGTTCGTGTAAAAGAGCATCGCCCGCTCGATGTTGATGCCGAACGGTTGCCGCTCGTCGGCCGCGTCCGCGATGCCCGCCCAGCGCAGGTATTGCGTGACGCCGCCCGTGTCGCGCCACCAGTTGACGAGGCAGAGTTGGACGCGAAGGCGTCGGCGCGCGGCTTCGGCCAGCACGCGGTCGAGGTGGACGAAGGCTTCTTCGTTCCAATCGTCGGGCGCGCGGCGGAAGGGATGCGTGCGCGGCCAGTCGGCGCGGTCGCCGCCGACGCTCATCACGCCGTCTTTTTCCGTGCCCTCGCCGTATGCCCACACGCGCAGGACGCCGAGGCCGAGTTGCTGCGCCTCCGCGAGCGTCTCCGGCATCCGCGCGCGATCCTCTTCGCGGTACATGACGGCGACGTTCGCGCCCGCGAAGCGGAACGGTTGTTTGTCCACTAGGAAGCGCGTGCCGTTCGTCGTGACGAAATGCGGGGGCACGGTTTTGGGGCGCGCGGCGGGTTCGCGCACCGTCAGGATGATCGCCGCGCCCATGGCGAGCGCGAGCACGAGAAAGAAGAAGTTTTGTTTCAACGCGGGATGGAGAACTTTCTAAAATGGTTTGTGAGCACGCGCCTGTTTCACGGGCGAGGGTTAGTCAGCCGAAGGAAACCGATGATGGCGCAGATGCTGCCGAGCAGCAGGAACAGCGGGGCGAACGCGCCGAAGCTGAGCACCTTTTCCGGGTCGGTCTCGGTCATGCCGAGCACGGAGACGGCCAGCAGGTGCAGGTTGAAACCGAGCAGGCAGACGCAACCGAATGCGAACCAGCGCGTGGCCGGGCCGAAGGCACCCGAGCGCGCGAAGCCGAGCACGGAGGCGATGAGCCAGCCGAGCAGGCTGCCGATAAAGAGGATGAGAAAGACGACGACCGTGAGCGAGGCGAAGCGCGGCACGGGGGCTTGCGCCCACGCGAGCGGGAGAGTTGAAGCGATCAGCATGCGTTTAAGTTCCTCATTCAAGTCCATCAAGATCGGCACAAGAAACCGCCGTCCGCGCGGAGTCTGTCTCAAACAGCCACACGGCGCGTGAACGGCGTCGCAGTTTCCAGTCCGGCGTTTTGTGCGCGGCGTCGCAGATGCGAGCGCGAGAGCGCGTTCGACACGCGCTCTCGCGTCCGCGACCCCGTGCTCAGACACCTTCGCGCCCGCGCGGGTAATTCTCACGCGGCGCGGACGCTCGTCTTCAGCGCCCGGCTAAGTGATGTGAATTTCCTCTTCCTTGTTGACGTGACGCAGGAAGTAGAGCAGCGCGCAGATGCAGGCCACAACCGCCAGCCCGATGGCATACCACAGCCAACTCTTGTTTCCCTCCGTCCCCTCCGATTGGAGGAATTTCACGAAGTAATAGAGAGCACCGACACTGGCGAGGAGACCCACCACCCAGTAAACAATGTCCAGCATACGATTCATGTTTTGACCCTCCGGCGTTTGTTGTTAATCGAAATGATGGCAAGCGAACCGGCGACCAATCGCAACATATAATCCGAAAATTTACGCCAGACTTTGTCGGGAAAGTCGTTTCGGACAAAGAAACTTTTTGTGTACGGCGGTTATGTTAACGCCGCCGCGCGCGAGAAGCAAGATGTAAAAGCAACGATGAAGCAGGAACGAGGAACGATGAACCGGGAGGCGGTTTGCTTTCAGTTCATCGTTCCTCGTTCCTACTTCATCGTTTCAGTATCAGCCTGCGGTCTCCGGCGCGGCGCGTGATGCGTGCGCGGTCGAGATATTCGAGCAGGGGGATGGCGTACTTGCGCGAGACGTTCGTCAAATCCTTGAAGGCGGCGACATCAATGAGGCGTTCGGGTTCGTGGCGCGCGGCGTATTCGCCGAGAGTTTCGACGAGGCGCGCGAGGGCGTCGCGGTGAACCAACAGATCGTTTGAGACGCGCACGAGCGTGCCGGAGTCAATCAACAGTTGCAGGATTTTGCGCGCGTGCTCGCGCGGCGTCTGTTTGCCGGCGGAGGCGCGCGCCAGCGCGTCGTCGAAGGTGGGGGCTTCGAGGGCGGCCTCGCGGTAGATTCGTTCGAGGCCGGCGTGCAACTCGGAGTCGGCGGCTGAGAGGGCGAGGGTGTGGCCGCCCGCGCGCACGATGTCGCGCTCGGAGACGAGCAGCCCCGCGCGCTCGGCTTCGCCGAGCACGGCGCGAAAGACTTCCGGCGCGACGTGCGCGAATAGCCGCTCGCGCAAAGTTTCGCGCGCGAGGCCGCGCTGCAAAGGCTCGCGCTTGTGATGCGCTTCCACCTCGGCGCGCGCGGCGCGGATAAATTCGTCGAAAATTTTTCGCCCGACGTAGACGCCCTCGGCCTCGACCAACGCCGCCGCGCCTGCCGCAGACGCCGCGCCCGTCGCCGCCGTCGCTTTACGCAACGCCGCGTCGAGCGTCTCGTCGCGCCAGCCCGTGCGCGCCGCGAGGTCTGCGCGGCGCAGGCCATGCTCGGCCGCCGCTTCGACGTAGAGGGCGAGCCGCACGGCCGCATCCGCATTCGTCAAAGCCGCCAGACGCTCGCGCGCGGTCGTGCGTTCGCGACCGCGCCGCTTGGCGGCGAAGGCATCGAGCACGCTGCCGCCGCCGATGGTGCGTTGCGGCGAATAGGAACGGATGATGAAGCGTTCTTCGGGGAGCGCGACGACGGGCGATTCCAGTCTGAGTTGCGCGAAGCCCCGCGCGCCCGCCGCAATCTCGCCGGAGGGTTCGAGCACCTGCACGCGCGCCAGCACTTCGGCCGCGCCGAGATGCACGCGCACGCGCGCACGCGAACGCAAGGCACGCGGCGCATTCGGCAGCACTTCCAGAGACGTGTCTATGATCTGCGTGGGGCGCAGACGCCCTGCGGGCGCGAGCGTCATCCCGCGCTCTATCGAAGCCGCGTCCACGCCGCCCAGATTGATCGCCGTGCGCTGCCCGGCCGCGGCGCGCCCGACGGCGCGGCCGTGAACCTGTAGCCCGCGCACGCGCACGCGCGCGGCGGCGGGCAACAACTCCATCTCGTCGCCTTCCGTGATCTCGCCCGCGACGAGCGTGCCCGTCACGACCGCGCCGAAGCCGCGCATCGTAAATGCACGATCCACCGGCAGTCGCGCGACCGCGTGCGACGGACGAGCGGGCGCGCGCTCTGCCACGGCGCGCAATTCTTCTCTCAACTCGTCGAGTCCCGCGCCGGAGCGCGCACTCACGGCGACTACGGCCGCGCCGTCGAGAAACGACCCGGCGACCAACTCTTCGGCCTCCGCGCGCACGAGCGCGAGCAACTCTTCGTCAACCATGTCAATCTTCGTGATGACGACGAGGCCGCTGCGGACGCCGAGCAGTTTGCTGATGTCGAAGTGTTCGCGCGTCTGCGGCATTACGCCCTCGTCGGCGGCGATGACGAGCGCGACGGCGTCAATGCCGTGCGCGCCCGCGAGCATGTTTTTGACAAAGCGTTCGTGGCCGGGCACGTCTACGAAGCCCACGCGCGCGTCGCCGAGATCGAGTTCGGCGAAGCCGAGGTCAATCGTGATGCCGCGCCGCTTCTCCTCCGGCAGGCGATCCGCGTCCACGCCCGTCAGGGCGCGCACGAGCGTCGTCTTCCCGTGATCAATGTGTCCGGCCGTGCCGACGATAATTGATTTCATAGTTTCGGGTTTCAGGTTTCGAGTTTCAGGTTAAAACAGAAGAACTCGAAACCTGAAACCCGAAACACAAAACTACCTGACGACCTCGAAATCAATCCACTGCGCCGCGACGCGATGCTTGTCGTTGCGCAGCGTGTCGGTGACGACGATCTGTAGAACATATTCGCCGGGCGCGAGCGGCGCGCCGGGTTTGATTCGCGTGAGGATGGGGATGCGCTTCAAATCCGTACCGGACGACTGCACGTTCACGGGCTGCTCGTTGCTCAAAACGATTTGGCCGTCGCGGTAGACGCGCGTCAGCATGGTCAGTTGCGGGCGGCCGGTCGCCTTGTCGAGCCGCGCATTGTAGATCACGTAGCCGAGCGTGAAGCCGGCATTCTGGCGGAAGCGACGCACGGCGGGGCTGGCGAGCGTATCCCCATCTACCGCCCCCACCTCGTTCGCCGCGCCCGCTGCCGGTTGCCCGTTCCCTTCCGCGACGGGCGCGGACGACGCGGCGGCGGTCTTCGCCTGACTCCCGCCGGACACAACCAGCCCCGACAATGCGAGGCGGTTCTTCTTCAAGTCCGGCACTTCGATGAACTGGCTGGCCGAACCCGTCCGCTCCGTCGCCGTGTCGCGCACGGCCATGCGCAGTTGATACGCGCCGGCCTTTTTGATCGGCACGTTCATGGTGTAGGTGAGACCCTCGCGGAGCACGCGCCGGTAGTAGTCTTCGGTGAACGTCAGGGTGTGGATGCGGTTGAGCGATTCGATGACGCCGCCGTTGTCGCCGAAGGTGACGCCGACCACGTCAAGCTCCGCCTTGTATTTCCCGTCCGCCCCTTTGTTGAACTTCAGGTCGTTGCCGTCGAGGTGCAACATCGAACGCACGAACGACCCCCCCTCGGCCGTGTTGCCGAAGAAGGTCGTGAGGCGCAGGCGCACGTCGGGCGAGGCGAAGGGCGAGGTGAGGGCGGCGAGGAGTTGTTGCTCGCGCGTGCGGCGCACGGGGCGCGTCTCATCATCCCTCACGCCGTAGAAGCCCGTGCGCGATCTCACTTTCAGGCCGGGACGCTTCACGCGCACGATGATGTGATGAAAGCGACGGTCGAAGGTCGCGCCCTCCGGGCGGTAGCCGAGCAGGTAGTAGCCCTTCTGATCTTCGACCACGCGCCGGATGCCGCCCGCCAGATCGTTGTTGTTCCTGATGAGAAAGCCGCCCGTCTGCTGTGAGAGATAAGCCAGCCCGCTCTGGGTCTCGAACAACAGGTCGCTGCGTTCGCGCAATTTCCGATCAACCTCTTCCTGCGACATGCCGCCCGTGTTGTCCTCCGCCGTGATCATCGTGTTGACGAGTCCGCGCGGGTCAATCGCATAGACGACCACCGAGGCGCGATTCGCCAGGTCGGTCAGGCGCAGCATGGATTGATAGACGCGGTCGCTGCGGCCACGGCCGCGATCCGGCGTGAAGAGCGCGAAGCCTTCCGAGAGCAGCAGCACGGACTTGCGCCCCGGCAACTCGCGCATCCCGCGCACGACGAAATTGAGCGCGCCGAGCGTGCCGACGGAAAAAATCTCTTCGCGGTAATCGCCGAGTTCGGCTTCGATGTCGCGCCCCGCTGCATTTTCGCCATCGGGTCTGCCGCTCAGCCTCTCGGAATCCATGCCCGGCTCGATGCGGCCGAAGGAAGAGACGCCGCCGCGCCCGCTCATGTACCACCTCACGCGATCAATGGCGGCGTGAAGTTGTCGCTTGTCGGAGGTGAACTGCTGCAACGCGCCCATGCCCGCGCTCGTGCGTATGATGGCGACCAGATCATTCGGCTGCATCTGTTCGTTGACGAACTTTCTCAGCGTATCGCGCACGTGCGCCGTGCTCTCGAACGACAGCCCCAGGTCGTCCACGACGAGCGCCATCGTGCGGCGCACCTGTTCGGGGCGCAGGCGGCGGGGCGGCGCGGTCGGCGGCGCGCCCGTTTTATCCGCTGCCTTGCGCGACGCGGCGTCGGCGGTCTCCGCGCCGGGCGTCGCGGTCTCGTTCAAGACGTAAGAGAAGTTGGTCAGTTTCTGCGGGCGTTTGTCCTCGAAGATTTCAAAATCATCGGCCGTCAGGTCTGTCACCTGCTTGCCCTTCTTGTCGAGGACGACGGCATCAATCTGCACGAGGTTGGTCGTGATGCGCACCACGTCGTCGTCGCCTTCGGGAGCGGGCTGTTGCGTCGGCGCGGGCGGCGGCGCGCCCTGTTGGGGCGTGGTTTGCGGCGGCGCGTTTTGCGGCTGTTGCGCCCCGGCATGCGGCGCGAGCAATGAGAGCAGAAGCGCGTGTGTGATGGCGAGCGAGGTCAGTTTTTTCATGTGTGAAAGCCCTTGTCCGGTGACGTTGATCGAGTATTTTCCGCGTGGCGGCAGGCAAGTTGCACCGCTGGATTTCCGCAGGTGAGTGTGCGATGCTCTTCCGCGACAACACATCAACGGAATGGAGAGCATTATGCCAGAGCAAGCGAAAAACGGCGATACTGTGCGCGTGCATTACACCGGGCGTTTGGAGACCGGCGAGACTTTCGACTCGTCAGTGGGCGGCGACCCCTTCGAGTTTACCGTCGGCGCGGGCGACACCATCGCGGGCTTCGACGAGGGCGTGCGCGGCATGGGCGTCGGCGACCGCAAGCGGGTGGAGATCGCGGCCGACGACGCTTACGGGCAGCACATCCCGGAGCGCGTGCAGGCCATTGATCGCGCCATCATCACGCAAAGCCTCGGTCAAGACCCGGAGGTCGGCATGGCGCTCGCGATGCAGATCGCGCCCGACCAGCAAATCCCCGTGACGATCACCGAAGTCACCGACACGCACGTCACGCTCGACGCCAACCACCCGCTCGCCGGCGAGAAACTAATCTTCGAGATCGAACTCGTCGAGATCAAATAAGACAGGAATTGATTCATTGATCCATTTGTTCATTGATTCAATGAAGAAATTAAATATTGAATCAATGAACCGATGAATCAATTAATCAATGAATCAATTCTTTCGGGCTTGCCCATGAAATTTACCTTCAACAGTTTCCTTTGCGCCGCGCTCCTTCTCGTCGTCTCGCTCTCCGCCACGGCGCGGACGCAGCCGCCCGCGACGGAAGACATTTTCGTCGTTGACGTTACCGCCTCAAAAGGCAAACTCGAATTCGGCGCGCCCGCCAACATCACCAAACGCGCGGGCTACGACAACCAGCCGTCTTTCCTGCCCGACGGCCAGAGCCTGCTCTACACCTCCGGGCGCGAGGGCGACCAGACGGACATCTACCGCTACGACTTCAAAACCGGGCAGGCCACCCGTCTCACCAATACGCCCGAAGGCGAATACTCGCCCACCGTCATGCCCGGCGGCAAATTCTTCTCCGTCATCCGCGTCGAGGCCGACAAGACGCAACGCCTCTGGAAGTTTCCCCTCGCGGGTGGCGCGCCCGCTCTCGTCCTCCCCAACCTCAAACCCGTCGGCTATCACCTCTGGCTCGACGGGCGCACGCTCGCCCTCTTCATTCTCGGCACGGAAGGGCGACCCAACACGCTCCAACTCGCGCCCACCGACAACTCGTTTCTCGACACCATCCACGTCAACATCGGCCGCGCCTTACACCTCATCCCGCGCCGCACGGCCTTCAGCTTCGTCCACAAAATCTCCCCGGACGAATGGCTCATCAAAGCCTTCGACTTAAAGACCAAGCGCAGCACGACGCTCGCCCGCACCCTGCCCGCGAGCGAAGACCTCGCGTGGACGCCCGGCGGCACGATCCTCATGGCGCAGGATTCCAAGCTTTACCAACTCGACCCCGCCGCGCCCTCCCCCGCCTGGCAACTCGTCGCGGACTTCTCCGCCGCCGGACTCAAAAAGATCACGCGCCTCGCCCTCAGCCCCAAAGCCGACCGCCTCGCCCTCGTCGCTCAAACGGGGATAGCGCAGTAAGTTTGCCCGTGTCTGTAGACTGATCTATTCGCTCGCGGCCGTTCGGATGCGGCGTCGGATGTTTTATTCATCATCTTCCGGCGCGACGCCGAAGTAGCGCATCCAACGCTCCGTGCTCTCTTCAATCGGGGGCGCATCCGCGTCGGCCTGCGCCGCGCCCTCTGCTTCCGCCGCTTCCATGCGCCGCCTGAACTCGCCCGCGCGCAGCACCTGCGCGCCGCAACGCCGCACGTACTCGGCCAACGCCCGATCCGAAGTCACCACCAGCAGCGTCCGCCGCTCGCGCGACTGTTCGACCAGAGTTTTGATCCGCTCGTCGGCGTCCGACCCGCGCGCCGCGTAATAGACGCGCACGCCCCTGTAACTCGAACCGTCGGCGAAATGCTCGTCCGGCGCGCCGTCGAACACTACGCTCACGCGCGCCTTCTTACGCAGGGCGAACCGCGCCAACTCGCCGAGCAACCCGCGCCGCGCCTTCGGCTTGTCCCTGTGCCACCCGACGCGCTGCCCCATCACGTTGTTACCGTCAACCAGGTAAGACATGACAATTTCGGAATGCGGAACACGGATTCGAATCGCGGTATACACTAACGGCCTATCCAAGATGTCGGCCTTGAATTTTCCAACCTGCATTCCGCATTCCACAATTTACAATTCAAATCAGAGTTTGCCCGTAGTCGCAGTATTCCACAATGGGACAGCGTTGGCAGAGGGGGTCGCGGGGGCGACAGAGGGCGCGGCCGTGGCGGATGAGGTTGACGTGGAAGGAGTAGAATTTGCCGTGCGGGACGAGGGCGTTCATGGTTTCGTGGGCGCGCCGGTCGGTGCATTTCAGGGGGATGAGGCCGACGCGGCGGAGGATGCGGAAGATGTGTGTGTCGAGGGGGAAGACCTCCGTGCGGCAGGCGAAGAGGAGCGTGCAGGCGATGGTCTTGGGGCCGATGCCGCGAAATTGCGAGAGGTATTCTACCGCCTCGGCGGGCGGAAGTTCGTGTAGGAACGAGAGGTCGAGCGCGCCGCGATCCTTTTTGATCTGGCGGAGGAGACTTTTTATGACGGCCGCTTTCTGGTTGGCGAGGCCGCCGGATTGGATGGTTGCGGCGATGGTTGATTCGCGTGCGCGCAGCGCCGCG
Organism: Pyrinomonadaceae bacterium; assembly: GCA_035296445.1. Lineage (GTDB taxonomy): Bacteria > Acidobacteriota > Blastocatellia > Pyrinomonadales > Pyrinomonadaceae > JAIVJZ01. The sequence continues at coordinate 91,567 of DATHAZ010000149.1, forward strand.
TCCCAGGTGGGGTAGCGGCGTTTGAGGGCTGCGAAGGTGCGTCGGCTGTTGGTGTCGCTGGTGGCCTGCGAGAGGATGATTTGGACGAGCATGTCGAGCGGGTCGGAGGGCGCGTAGTTCTCCGGCACGCCGTAGGCGCGTTCGAGGTTTTGGATGATGTAGCGAATCGGCCGCTGTTCGTCGGCTGTGTCACCAGTGGCGGGCGGCGCGGCGGCGTCTTCGTCAGTTGTGGCTCGCGGCGAGGATGCGCTCATAAAATTCGACGTATCGCGGGATGACGAGGTCTGTGTTGTAACGCGAGAGGGCGGATTCGCGCGCGCGGCGTCCCATCGCGCGGCGCGCCGTTTCGTCGCGGAGCAGCGCGGCGGCGTCCGCCGCCATCTTGTCCACGTCGCCCACGTCGCTCAGGCAGCCGGTCTCGCCGTCCGTCAACACTTCGGGGATGCCGCCGACGCGCGAGGCGACGACGGGCACTTCGCACGCCATCGCTTCGAGCGCGGCCAAGCCGAAAGACTCCTGCTCCGAGGGCAGGAGCAAAACGTCGGCGACGGAGAGATAGTCAATGATGCGCGGCTGTTTGCCGACGAACGTGCAGAAGCGTTCCAGCCCCAGACAACGCGCGCGATGCTCGGCTCGCCCGCGCTCGCTGCCGTCGCCGACCATCACGAGCCGCGCGTCCACGCCGCGCCCGCGCACGCGCGCCAGAATCTCCACGCAGTCCACGGGACGCTTGACGGGGCGGAAGTTCGAGACGTGTACGAGGAGCGGTTCATTCGCGGGCGAGAGGTCGGCGCGGAGTTCCGGCCGTTGTTGCCGCGCGTATTCCGAGCCGCAGACGAAGTTCGGGATCACTTCGACTTCGGAGTAGCCGAAGGTCTCTTCGGTCTCGCGTTTGAGGTAGTGCGAGATGGCCGTCACGCCGTCGGATTGCGCGATGCCGTAGCGCGTGATGGGCAGGTATGAGCGATCCGCGCCGACGAGCGTGATGTCCGTGCCGTGCAGGGTGGTGATGACGGGCAGACGCCGCTGCGGCTTCAAGGATTCGCGCGCCAGGATCGCGCTGATCGAGTGCGGGATGGCGTAGTGAACGTGCAGGAGGTCGAGTTGTTCCGTCTCGGCGACGGTCGCCATCTTCGTGGCGAGCGCGAGCGTGTAGGGCTGGTGCTCGAACAAGGGGTAGGACATCATCTCGACTTCGTGAAAGCGCACGCGCTCGTTCAGTTCGGTGAGCCGCGTCGGGAGCGCGGAGGCGATGAAATGGACGGTGTGGCCGCGCCGCGCCAGTTCCTTGCCGAGTTCGGAGCCGACGATGCCGCTCCCGCCGTAAGTCGGGTAGACTGTGATGCCGATGTTCATAAAGAAGCTGTTAGCTGTTAGCTATTAGCTGTCAGCTAAAATCAAAAAATAAAAGCTCCAAAAAAATAAAAGCCGTTAGCTGGGAACAGAAGCCGCCTGCCTTTCCGGCTAACGGCTAACAGCTAACAGCTAACAGCTAAAAATAGCAAGAGGCAGAAAGCCCTCGCTACTCTCTGCCTCTCGTCTCAGCTTGTCATCACCTGTAAAGGGGACAAGCGAGGAACTTGAATATAGACCCTTCCGGCGGATTTGACAATGGTTCTTTAAATAAATTTTCGCGCACTTGATTCTATTGTTCGACACGTGACAACAAAGTTCAAAATCACGCCGTTTTTCGCCTGTTTTTGTGAATATTCATGCAGCTTTCGCGGGTATGGCTCGCGCCCGGAAAGGAAGTATAATGCGAAGCACGATTAATCTTTCAAACACGGGGTTTTAATGGCCGCGGCGGGCGTGCGCGCCGCATCTAAACCGAGACCGAAACGAAGCAATTATATTTGGAGAACCGAGAATGCCTAAGATTGACAACATCGAAGAGACGCCCAACCCGAACGCCGTCAAGTTCCTCTTGAAAGAACCCGTGACGACGGGCGCGGCGCGTTCGTTCCTCGGCGCGTCGCTGGCGAAGGACGACGCGCTCGCCAAATCTCTGTTCGAGGTGGGCGGAGTGGTCTCCGTCTTCTACATGGATCGCATGATCACGGTGGAGAAAGCGGAGACGGAAGACTGGGACGACCTGCTGCCGAAACTCGCCGTTCCCATCCGCGCCGCCGAAGCGGCACAGGGAGGCGCGGCGGCGGCCGAAGCGGCAGGCGCACTCGGAGGCGCGCTCGGCGCGTTCATGAGCGACGACCCGCGACTCCTGCGCATCAACGAAATCCTTGACGAGAAGATACGCCCCGCGCTCGCGGGCGACGGCGGCTGGTTGGAGATCGTCAGCCTCAAAGAGAACACGCTCACGATCAAATACCAGGGCGCGTGCGGCAGTTGCCCCAGTTCCATCTCCGGCACGCTGATGGCAATCGAGAGCATGGTGCAACAGGACGTTGACCCCGCGCTGGAAGTCGTCGCGGTTTAAGCGGAAGCGGGTGAGAGAAACTAAGAGGGGCAGCGGATTCGTCCGCTGCCCCTCTTGGTTTATCGGGCGGCTTAAAACGCGAGCGGCGGGCGGCCTGACTTTTTACATTCTTAACATCATTTTTCTGAACCGGGGCGTGGGTGGCGCGTATAATCTGCCGTAGCAGATTCACCGCAGGGCGCGCACCGCGTCTCGAAGTCAGGAGAAAAACTTATGAGCGTTCGTTTCCGCCTCAAGGGTGTGGCCGCAGTTTGTTTGCTGTCACTACTACAGCCCGCGCCCGGCGCACTTGCGCAAACCGCCGCCGCACAGACGAAGAAGCCCGCCACGGCGAGCACGACGAAAACGCGCGCGACGGGCGCGGCCGACCCGTTGGCCGCCGAGCGGCGCGCGAACGCCATCACCCTCATCAACACCCTCGCCGACGAGTCGCGCGGCTTCCGCGACCAGACGCTCAAGGCGCGCGTGCAGGCGCAGGCGGCCGACGCCCTCTGGGAGACGGACAAGGAACGCGCGCGCGCACTCTTCCGCCGCGCGTGGGACTCGGCGGAAGCGGCCGACACGGAGAACACGCGCCGGGGCGAAGAACAGAACCGCGCGAGCGGTCGCGGCGGCACGAGGGGTCTCAATCTCCCGAATTTGCGTGGCGAAGTGTTGCGTCTCGCCGCTAAACGCGAGCGCGCGCTCGGCGAAGAGTTTCTCGGCAGGATGGAGGAGGCGCGCAAACGCGAGACGAGCGAACTGAACAACGCCTCGGCAAATCTCCCTGCGGGCGGGTCTCCTGCGACCCCGGCGGCCGGCGGAGGAAAACAACAACCGCCCGCGCGACGCGACCCCGAACAGATCGCGCCCGACGTGGCGCGTCGCCTCCGGCTCGCCATGCAGTTTTTAGAAGACGGCGACACGGAGCGGGCGTTGCAATTCGCCGACCCCGCACTCTCAAGCGTCAACCCTTCGTCGGTCGAGTTTCTCGTGTTGCTGCGCGAGCGGAGTCAGCAGGAGGCCGACCGCCGTTACATCGCGCTGCTCTCAAGCGTGGTCGCCAACCCTAACTCCGACGCGAGCGACATCCTGCTGCTCTCATCCTACGTGCTTACGCCCGGCCTTTACATGACCGTCGGCGAGGGCGGCGGCGGCATCTCTTCGAGCCAGCGTCGCAGGGAGATCACCACGCCCGACCTGCCCGCCGCGCTCCGCTCGGCCTTCGCGCGCGCCGCGTCGCAGGTGTTGTTGCGCCCGCTCCCGCAGGAGGATCAGGATGCGACGGCGACGGGTCGCGTCGGCACTTACTTCGTCATCTCGCGCCTCATGCCGTTCTTCGAGCAGGTCATCCCCGAAGGCGTGCCCGCTTTGCGCGGGCGGCTCGCCGCGCTCACGCCCGACATCCCGGAACATGCGCGGCAGGATTTGAACGACGACCTGACGCGCGGACTCGTGCCCGAAGGCTCGCAGGGCGATCCCGTGCAGGAGTCGCTCGACGCGGCCGGGCGCGCGCCCGACCCCCGCGACCGCGACACGGCTTACTTTCGCGCCGCTCAAGCCGCCGCCTCCAAAGGCGACGCGCGTGCGCGCGACTTCGCGGATAAGATCGAGGACGCCGACCTGCGCCGCCAGGTGCGCGGCTTCGTAGACTTCGCGCTGCTCAACCGCGCGGTCACGGACAAGAAGGACGGCATGGAAGTTTTGCGCCTCGCCGCCACGGGCGAACTGACGCCCGTGCAGCGCACCTGGGCCTACACGGAGGCCGCGCGGCTGCTCGCGAAAGACGACCGACCGCGCGCGCTGGAAGCGTTGGACTCGGCGGCCAACGCCGCCAAAGGCATTGACGCCGCCGAACCCGACCGCGTGCGCGCGACGGTCGGCGTCGCCACGCGCTTCTTCGAGTTCGACCGCAACCGCGCGTGGGAGATCATGGCCGACGCGGTCAAGGCCGCGAACGCCGCGCCCGATTACACCGGCTCGGATTCCGGACTCTCCGCGCGCATCCAGACGAAAGGCCAGCGTTCGACCATCAACTTCCCCGCCCCCGTCTTCGACCTCACGGGCGTCTTTCAGACGCTCGCCAGGGACGACATGAACCGCGCCGTCGCGCTCGCCCAAACCTTCACGGGCGAGTCGCCCCGCGCCGTCGCCACGCTCGCCATCGCCCGCGCCGTGCTCGACGGCAACAAGGAGAGGGTCAATCGTGAATAGAGAAAAACCGTCTTCCGCTTTCGATTGACGATTTCGGACGCACACTTCAAACTACGCTCCGTCGCGCTTCTGCTTTCCGCTCCCGCTTTCGCGCGAAGGCGGAAAGCAGAAAGCAAAAGCGTGACGGAGCGTTTGCGCGTTTGTTCCTGAAGGGTCTTTGTCCTCTCTCCACCGGAGTTAAAAAATGAGACTTCGTAGTCGCGTTATTGTCGTCTCGTTAACTGTCTCGTCGTTGTTGTTGTGGTCTGCGACGTTGGTGTGCGCGCAGCAGCCGGGTGCGGCGAAATCGCCCGCCGGGCGCGCGGGCGCGCGGGCGGGACGCGGCAAGACGGGCGCGGCCGACCCGCTCGCGGAGGCGCGGCGCGCAACGGCCATCTCGCTCATCTCGTCGCTGGCCGACGAAGCGCGCGGCTTCCGCGACGAGACGTTGCGCGCGCGTGTGCAGGCTCGTGCGGCAGACGCCCTCTGGGAGACGGACGCAGAGCGCGGGCGCACGCTGTTCCGGCGCGCGTGGGATGCGGCGGAAGTATCCGACCGGGAGAGCATCCGTCGCTCCGAAGAGGAACGGCGCGCGAACACGCGGAGCGACGGCGGGTCTATGTGGTCTTCACCGCGCAACCTGCGCGGTGAAGTGTTGCGTCTCGCGGCCAGACGCGACCGCGCGCTCGGCGAAGAGTTCTTAGCCCGTCTCGACGAGGCGCGCAAACAGGAGCGGGAGAGCGCGGCGGCGAAGACGGCGGAGGCGGCTCTGGCAAGCAATCCGAACAATTCCGAGGCCGCCGCTGCTGCCGTCGGCCAGCGTCTCGAACTCGCAACGCAGTTGCTGCGCGATGGCGATACGGAACGCGCGATTCAGTTTGCCGCCCCCGCGCTCCGCCGCGTTGATCAGAATGTCCTGGGGTTTCTCGCCACGTTGCGCGTGCGGAACGCGGGCGCCGCCGATAAAGTTTATGCCGCATTGCTTGCAAGCGCGGCGACCGATCCGGCCACCAACCCCAACACAGTCTCCCTGCTCTCGTCCTACATCTTCACGCCGGGCATGTTCATCGAGTTCGACCGCGGCGGCGGCTACAGCGTCAACCAGAACGACGACATCCCTGCGCCCGACAACGTCCCGGCCGACCTGCGCGCAGGCTTCTTCGCGTTGGCCGCGCAGGTTCTGCTGCGCCCGCTTGTGCCGGTCGATCAGGATCGCAGTTCGTCGGGGCGCGCCGGAACATATTTCGTGATCGCGCGCCTGCTCCCGCTCTTCGAGCAGTACGCGCCCGACACTGTTCCCGCGTTGCGCGCGCAGTTGAGCGCGCTCACGCCCGATGTGCCCGCCGAGTATCGCAGCGGCGACCACCCGCTGCTCACGAAGGGACTCAGCCCCGCGAGCGAGACCTACGACGGCGTGCAGCGCGCGCTCGACAAACTCGATACCGCCAGGAACGCCGAAGAGCGCGACGGCATCTACGTCGAAGCGACCTTCGCCGCCAACGCGAAGAACGATCCGCGCACACGCGAGTTTGCCGACAAGATCGAACACGCCGAGACCCGCCGCAGTTTGCGCGCCTTCCTCGACTATTCCGACATCACCAGAGCCATCCAGAAGAAGGACGCCGCGGAGGTCGTGCGGCTGGCGAAGAACGGCGAAATCACTTCGATCCAGCGCGTCTGGGCTTACACCGAAGCCGCGCGTCTGCTCTCGAAAACTGATCGCACGCGCGCCCTCGAAGCGCTCGACGAGGCGGCGAACGAAACGCGTCGCATTGACGGCGCGCACGCCGACCGCGCCCGCGCCATGCTCGCCGTCGCCTCTTTGCTCTACGAACTCGACCGCGCGCGCGTCTGGACGCTCATGCCCGACGCCGTCAGGACGATCAACGCCGTCTCCGATTTCAGCGGTGAAGACGGGCAACTCGTCGCCCGCTTCCAGACGCGCAAAATGGGTTCGTTCAGTACGAGCGACGCACCGAGTTTCAACCTGCAACCGCTCTTCGCCCTGCTCGCCGCCGAGGATATGGATCGCTCCGTCGAACTCGCGCGCAGTTTCACGGGCGAGTCGCCGCGCGCCGTCGCCACGCTTGCCATCGCCGTCGCCGCGCTCAAAGACAAACCGAAGCCGAAGCCTTGAGACTCAAATTCCCAAACGCTCGCCGAGCAGCGTGAGCGCGAGGACGACGCAGTGCATTGACAAGCCGACGAGCAGCCCCGCGCGGCGTCCGCGCCGGCTGAGAGTCTTTCTGAAACGAAGGAGCGCGAATGCGCCGAGCGGCAGCCAGAGCAGCAAACCCGAGACGAGGCCGGGCGAGTAAGAAAGGGTGTAGAGGCTGGCGGCGAGGTGCGAGAGCGCGTTGAGCAGAAAGGCGACCGCATAGGCCAGCAGCAGCCAGCGCAGGTGTCTGTAACGCAGCGCGAGCCGGACGCCCAACGCCATCAACAAGAGAGCGAGCGCGTTCCAGCCGAGAAACTGTCCCGCGGAGAGTTCGATGCCCGCGACGCGCGCGAGCCACGCGGTAAAACCCTCGCCGCCCCACAATTCTTCCAGTATGTGAATCGCATAGGTGGCGGGGTAGAGCCACCCCCACGCGGCGGCGTGCCACGTCGTCCGCTCGCCAGGTCGCGTCGCGGCGGGCGCGCGTTCGTCCGCCTCACGCAGCCCGCCCGTTTTTAACCGGTCGCCCGTCACCCGTCGCTCACGAATAAATGTTCATCGGTTGCGTGAGCAACCGGACGGGGTCTTCGACGTTGAGCGCCTCGCGGACGTAGAAGGCTTCGCCCGCCGCGACGTTGACGAGCGAGCCGTAGTAGCGCATGCGGTGTTCGATCTGCGCGAGGAAATTCTTGTCGCTGATGCGCGTCTCGGGTTCGTCGGCGTCCTCCCGGTAAAACTGCGACGTGTGCGCCCTGATCGCAAGCATCTTCTCCTCGACGAAATCCGACACGTCCACGACGAACGACGGCACGACGAGCCGCGAGTAGACCGCGTGCGCGAGCGACGGCACGGGCACGTGCTCCTGCCCCTGCTCCTCGTCGTAGCGGCGCATGCTGGCGAGGCGCGCCGCTTCGCGCACGAGGCGGGCGGTCGCGGCATGATCCGGGTGCGGGTCGTCCCAGTGTGAGGTGAAGACGACGCGTGGGCGCAAACTTCTGAAGACGCGCACGAGCGCGCGGCGCGCGTCGTCCGTCAGCATGACGTGGCCGTCGGGCTGTTCGAGATTGAGGCGCGCGTCGAGGCGCATGAGACGCGCCGCCTCGCGCGCCTCTTCCGCGCGTCCTTCCGGCGTGCCGCGCGTGCCCATCTCGCCGCGCGTGATGTCAACGACACCCGTCCGGTAGCCCTGTGATTTCAATTTGAGAAGCGTGCCCGCCACCGTCAACTCCGCATCGTCCGGGTGCGAGAAGACGGCCAGCGCGTCGAGTGGCTTGTGCTCTGTGGTCATAAGATTAGTTCGATTCGTTCGTCCCGGTCGGCATGAAGTTCAATTTAACACGACGCGGCGCGACCGGGCGAGTTTGACGCTTTCCACGCGCGCTTGTTAGCCTGCACTGACACTGTTCAAGGAGGTCGCGCCGCGGAAATGAAACTCGTCGTACTGGGATCGGGCACGTCCGCCCCGCACCCCGCGCGCGCTTCGTCAGCCCACTGGCTGGAGACCGCCGGGGGAGGAACGCTGCTGCTCGACATCGGCGCGTCGTCTGCGCATCGCATGGCCGAGGAGAAATTGGACTGGGCGAACCTCGACGCCGTCTGGGTCAGCCATTTTCACCTCGATCATCTCGGCGGGCTATTCCCTTACCTCTTCGGCTTGAAGCACGCCGCCGACACGCGTGGGCGGCAGAAGCCGCTCACCGTCTACGGCCCACGCGGGTTGCGAAAACTTTTTCGCGCCGTTGACCGTGCGGGCAATTACGACCTGCTCAAGCAACGCTTCCCCGTGGAAATCCGCGAGGTCGCGCCGCGCACGAGTTTTGAAATTCTCCCCTCCTTGCGCGCCGAAACTTTCTCGACGCCGCACACGTCCGAGAGCCTCGCCTTGAAATTGAGCGACCGCGACGACGCCTCGCTCGCCTACACCTCCGACACGGGCTACACTGACGCGCTCGCTTCCTTCGCCCGGGGCGTTTCGCTCTTCCTGATGGAGTGCTCCTTCTTCCGCGACAAACCCGTGGAACTTCACCTCGAACTCGCCGAAGCGATGCGACTCGCCGAACGCTCCGGCGCGCGCCGATGTGTGCTCTCGCACCTCTACCCGGAGTGGGACGGTCTCGACCTCGCGGCCGAAGCGAAAAAGTTCTGGGGCGGCGACACAATCGAGGCGCGCGACGGCTTAAGGTTAGACATCACCAACGCTTAGACGGTGCGGAAACTATGAACCACAATTGGCCTTTCTCAGACCCGCCGAATCTGACGACGATCACCACAACGAGGGTGCTTGATGAAGGCCACCCGATCCTTCTCGTGACCCATGACGAAGACGATGGCGGGTGGCAGTTCCTCTGCGGCACGACTAACGACCCCGAAGACGGCAGAGTCGTGGGGTTGGATTGCATGTACGAACTCGATCCTACCATCGCCGAATTATCCGACCTGCCACTCGGGTGGCGGGCTTGGCGCGATGCCGTAGGCTCGCCGTGGCAGCGCGAAGAGAATCCCGCACATGACGATGACTAGCGAGCAGGTCAACATGAAATCACGTTTGATCATCAATCCCGTTTCCGGCACCGACAGCGCGCCGGATCACTTGCAGACCATCAACACGCGTTTGCGCGCCGCGTTCGGCGAGATGGACATCGTGATGACGGTCGGCGCGAACGATGCGGCGGAGGCGGCGGAGGCGGCGGCGCGTGCGGGCATCTATGACAGGTTGTTCGTGGCTGGCGGCGACGGCACTTTGAACGAAGTCGTCAACGGCGTGGCGCGCGTCCCCGGTGCGCTCGCGCGCGTCACGTTCGGCCTCGTCCCGCTCGGCACGGGCAACGATTTCGCGAGCGCGCTCGGCCTGCCCGAAGAGATCGAGGGCGCGATAGAGGTTCTGCTGGCGGGGCGCACGGTCTTGGCCGACGTGGGCGATTTGAACGGCCGCCGCTTCGTCAACGTCTCTGCGGGCGGCTTCATCGCCGAAGTCTCCGACGCCGTCAACCCGCAACTCAAGACCGTCGCGGGGAAACTCGCCTACCTCGTCGGGGGCGCGCAGGTGCTCCTCGATTACGAACCGGTGCGCGCCTCCGTGCGCCTCCTGGGAGACGACGGCCGCGCGACGGAGAGCGCGCTCGACGTGCAGATGTTCGCCGTCTGCAACTCGCGCATGGT